>NC_008609.1:1355000-1655000 GCF_000015045.1 Pelobacter propionicus DSM 2379 | reverse complement strand
ACGGGGCGCCTGGGCGGGAACCTGTGGAACTACCCGGAATCGGTTCTCCCTCCTGAGGTGATCGCCGGTGAGTTGAAGCTCCTGGAGGAAATCGGCGCCACCATTGAGCTTATGAGCGACATCAGCGGCAGCAGCCGCATCGCCACCCTGCGCGGTGAGTTCGACGCCCTGTTCGTAGGCCTTGATACGGTGGGCGTCAACAGCAACGGCCTGGAGCGGGACGACAAGGGGTCGGTGTGGTGCAACGTCCTCACCAGGGGAACCAGCATGGAGGGGGTCTTTGCCGGCGGCAACAGCATCCGCAATGGCCGTCCCTCCCCCATCTACGACGTTCTGGACGGACGCAAGGCAGCCACCTCCATCGACCGCTACACCATGAACATCAACCTGGAGAACGGCCGCGAGCTGGAGGGGCCCTACCCGTCACGGCTCTACACCAATACCAGCGGCATATCCCCCCTGGCGAGAGTTTCACCTGCCGGCGCGGTTTCGGGATACAGTGCGGAAGAGGCGATATCAGAGGCTGGCCGCTGCATCCAGTGCGAATGTCTGGAGTGCGTCAAGGTCTGCCTCTACCTGGACCGCAACAACGGCTATCCCAAGAAGTACGCCCGGCAGGTATTCAACAGTGAGTACGTCATGTTCGGCAGGGCGCACACCAAGAACCTGTTCGTCAATAGCTGCAGCAGCTGCGGCCTGTGCGAGACCGTCTGCCCCAACAACTTCAACGTGGGCGAGATGATGCAGCGCGAGCGCCGCACCTTCCTGAAGAAGGAGTTCATGCCCCCCTCCTTCCACGAGTTCGCCCTTCTGGACATGGAGTACAGCAACTCCCAGCGCTGCGCCCTCTGCCGTCACGAGCCGGGCAGGGAGGAGAGCGCCTGGCTCTACTTCCCCAGCTGCCAGCTCTCTGCCACCACGCCCTTGGAGATAGAATCCTCCTACGCCTACCTGCGGGAGAAGCTGGAGGGGGGCGTGGGCATCATGCTTGGCTGCTGCGGCGCACCCGCCCGCTGGGCCGGTCGGGACGACCTGTTCCAGGAGGCCCAGGCAACCATCCGGGCCCAGTGGGAACGCATGGGCAGGCCACGGGTGATCACCGCCTGCTCCACCTGCCGCACCCTGTTCCAGGACAACCAGCCAGAGATGGAGACCCACACCCTGTGGGAGCTGATCGGGGAACATGGTCTTCCCCCGGGACACCTGACCAACAACGGCGCCACGGTCTCCATCACCGACCCCTGCATGGCCCGCCACGATGGCGAGACCCACCGCCAGGTCCGAAGCCTGGCCCGTTCCCTGGGTTTTGCCATCAACGAGCTCCCTTTGAGCGGCGAGAAGGCCGAATGCTGCGGCTTTGGCGGGCTGATGTTCAACGCCGACCCGGCCCTGGCCAGGGATGTGGTCAGGCACCGCACCACCGCCATCGACCCGCCCGACACCAGCTACTACCAGCCGACGGTCATGGACAACGACTACCTGGCCTACTGCGCCATGTGCCGGGACAACCTGGCCGCCGGCGGCAAGCGCACCTCCCACCTGATCGAGCAGCTCTTCCCGGCTGAAGGGTTGGGCGACCCGGCCGGTCGCGGCTGGATCTCCTGGACCGAGCGGCGCCACAACCGTGCCGCTCTCAGGGAGCGCATTCTGAAGCAGCAGGGAGAACCGGGGGGAGCAGGCGTGGAGGAGCACGACCGTATCACCCTTCTGATGACGGAAGAGGTGCGCAGGACTGCCGACGAGCGACGGATCCTGGAGAGCGACATCAAACGGGTCATAGACCATGCCGAGACAAGCGGCAGGAAGCTGCACAACGCTACCAGCGGCGTGTACCGCGGTTACCTGAAATTTGGCAACGTGACCTTCTGGGTGGAGTACACGCCAACCGAGGGAGGCTACAGGGTTCACAACGCCTACTGCCACCGCATGAACATCGTGGGGACCAAACTATGAATCTGTCAACGGAAGACCCGCAGGAGTGGACCTGCAGCCTGTGCGGCGCCCAGCTGAAGGTAGCCAAGGTCGGTTTCACCTACATGAAGGGCAACTTCGAGGTCGAACTGCCGGCCTGCGCCGACTGCGGCATGGTGCTGATCTCCGAGGAACTGGTCAACGGCAAGATGGCCGACACCGAGCGGATCCTGGAGGACAAGTAGGCCAGATGCACGCCCCTCTCCATGAATCGCCCCTGTTCCGGGAGGCCAGCGGCCCCACCCTTCGCCCCGGCGGGCTGGAGCTCACCGACCGGGGCGTCCAGCTCTGCCGCCTGCCCGGCGAGGCGGAACTCCTGGATGTGGGCTGCGGCAGCGGCATCACGGTTCAGCACCTGCGGGACACCTACGCCTACAGCGTCAGCGGCATCGACATTTCGGAGAAACTGCTGGCCGAGGGAGTGGCGCGCGACCCGACCCTGCGGCTGGTGCGAGCCCCGGCGGAAGCACTCCCCTTTCCCGACCGGTCGCTGGACGCTATCTTCTGCGAATGCGTGCTGTCGCTCCTGGATGATCCGGTGAAGGCCTTGGCCCAGTTCCACCGCACCCTGCGGCCCGGGGGGAAGCTTGTGATCAGCGACCTGTACCGGCGCCGGGCGCCCCTCAAGTCGGAAACCGGAGGGGAATCCCGCAGCAGCCGGGGCATCGCCTCCAGCGAGGACATCCAGGGCTGGCTGTTAGCGGGCGGCTTCGACGGCTTGCTGCGCTGGGAGGACCACAGCCGCAAGCTGACCGAGCTGGCCGCCCAGGTGATGCTGACCCACGGCAGCCTGGAGTGCCTCTCCGGGTTGTGCGACTGCGGGGAGGGGAAGCCGGGCTACTACCTGCTGGTGACGGATAGGCAGTGAACAGGGATCAGGGAACAGGGACGAGTCACAAGTCACAAGTTACGGTCTTTCCGTCACCGTCACCAGTCACGAAAGGAATACCATGGATCAGACCCTGATGCGCATGCTTGAATTGGACTACAACGGCTACTACTGCAGCCAGATCCTGATGATCATGGTGCTGGAAGCCCAGGGAAAGCAGAACCCGGACCTGATCAGCGCACTGGGGGGGCTGGCCAACGGCTCCGGCTTCTCCGGCGGGTTCTGCGGCTGCCTGACCGGCGCGGCCTGCCTGCTGGCGCTGTTCGCCGGCAAGGGGAGCGACGACGAGTACGAGGACGAGCGGCTCATGCACATGACCCGCGACCTGGAGGGGTGGTTCGAGAAGACATTTGGCAGCCGCTTTGGCGGGGTCACCTGCCAGGCCATCGTGGGAGACAGGAGCGAGGTCAGGCAGCGCTGCGGCTCCGTTGTGGCCGAGACCTACCACAAAGTGCTGGAGATACTGGCCGCCAGCGGCTACGATATCACGGCCGGAAGGCCGGGGAGAGAAAACGGATGAGCAGGGCACGGGGCGGACTGACATGCCACGGCTGACCCCCCTGGAAGGATGGATCGGGGCCAGGATCGGCCTGGCAGCGGGAGCGCGGCTGACCCGTAGCGCACTGGAGCAATACCAGTTGGACAGGCTGCATGAGACCCTGGCATACGTCAGGGAACAGAGCCCCTTCTACCGGCAGCAGCTGACAGAATCCGGCACACCCGCCTCCCTGGAGGAGATGGCCACCCTCCCCTTCACCACCCCGGACCAGATCCGGGAGGACGACCGGCGCTTCCTCTGCGTCTCAGCCGGAGAGATCGAACGGGTGGTGACCCTGCACAGTTCCGGCACCACCGCGCCCCCCAAACGGCTGCACTTCACCGCCCATGACCTTGAGCTTACCGTTGACTTCTTCCACCACGGCATGGGAACCATGGTCCGGCCGGGACAGCGGGTGCTGATCCTCATGCCGGGGGAGTTGCCCGGCAGCGTGGGCGACCTGCTGGCAAAGGGTCTCCAGCGCCTGGGGGTTACGGGGATCATCCACGGCCTGGTCCGGGACAGCGAGGAAACCCTGCGCCGGATCGTTGAAGAGGAGATCGACTGCCTGGTGGGGCTTCCGGTACAGCTGCTCGGCCTGACACGCCACCCGGCTGCCCGCCGGCTGTGCCGAAAGCGGCTCACGAGCATCCTGGTGAGCGCCGACTACGCGCCGCTGGCCGTCAAAGAGGCCCTGTCAACTTTCTGGGAGGTGCCGGTGTTCGACCACTACGGCATGACCGAGATGGGGCTGGGAGGGGCGGTGGAATGCGCCGGCCTGTGCGGCTACCACCCCCGTGAGGCGGACCTGTACCTGGAGATCGTCGACCCGCTGAGCGGAGAGATCCTTCCCGATGGAGAGCCGGGAGAAGTGGTCTTCACCACCCTCACCCGCCGGGGCATGCCGCTGGTGCGCTACCGCACCGGCGACCTGGCCCGCTTCCTGGCCGAACCCTGCCCCTGCGGCAGCGTGCTGCGCCAGCTGGAGCGGGTACGGGGGAGGATGGGAGGGGTGTTCTCCTTGGCGAGCGGCGGGCAGCTGAGCATCACCCAACTGGACGAGGCGCTGTTCCCGCTCCCCTTCCTGCTCAACTATCAGGCCATACTGGGGCAGAGGGACTGTCGTGAGGTCCTCTCCATCGGCATCGAAACGGGGAGCGGGAACAGCGCAGGGTTCACCAGCCAGGTGCAAGACGCCCTGCTGGCGCTCCCCGCCATAGCGGAGGCCGTGGCAGCGGGAGTCCTGACCCTGGACACTGACGGGACGGGATGCTCTGCACCGTCGCCCACCATCAAGCGGGCCATCATCGATACCCGGCAAGGCTCCGGTCCATGACCCCATGGATAGCAACGCCAGCGGGGCGTCTGAACACGTCCCCGAGTCCGGAAAGGGAACCGACATGACCCATACCAGCACGACCCTGATCCTCTCGGCCGGTTTTTCCTCGCGCATGGGCGACTTCAAGCCGCTGCTCCCCCTGGGGGGGATGACGGTTCTGGAGCGCAGCGTTTCCCTGTTCCGCTCGGCCGGCGTGGAGGATATCCGCGTGGTCATCGGCCACCGTGCGGAAGAGTTGCAACCGCTGCTCACCCACCTGGGGGTCCGGGGAATCCTGAATCCCCGCTACCGGGAGGGGATGTTCACTTCCGTGGTGGCTGGTGCGGAAACCATTGCCGACGGCCGCGCCCCCTTTTTCGTCATCCCGGTGGATATCCCGCTGGTCAGGACGGCCACCATCCGCCACCTGCTGGAGGAGTACGAGGAAGGAAGAGATGATGTGCTCTACCCCGCCTTTCAGGGGGTGCGCGGCCACCCGCCGCTGATCGCCGCCAGGCACGCCCGGGAGATCGTGAAGTGGCGCGGAAACGACGGTCTGCGGGGAGCGCTGGGACAGTGGGAAGACGGCTCCCGGAGCATAGCGGTCAGCGACGGGCACATCCTCAATGACATGGACACCCCCGAGGCCTATGCCGGGCTTCTGGAGAAGGTCACCCGCTACGAGATTCCCACTGAAGCGGAATGCATGGCGTTGCTGGAAATGCTCTTGCCGGCGGATTCCCCCATCATCCGTCACGGACGGGCCGTGGCTGACCTGGCGCTGACGATGGCCGGCAGACTTAACCGCCACGACTATGACCTGGACACCCGACTCCTGGAGGCGGCCGGTCTGCTGCACGACCTTGCCAGGGCCGAGGCGGACCATGCCCAGGCCGGAGCCCGCCTGCTGCGGGAGGCCGGTTTCGGAGCGGTGGCGGAACTGGTGGCCAGCCACATGGATATCACGCCAGGCACGGGAGTGCGGATCACCCCCCATGAGCTGCTCTACCTGGCGGACAAGCTGGTGCAGGGGGATCGCCGCGTCACCCTGTCCGAACGCTTCCGTGTCGCCCTGGAGCGCCATGGCCATGACCCTGCTATTTTAAAGAACGTTACCAACCGGTTACACGCGGCACTCAGCATACAAACACGCCTGGAAGCCACTCTGGGGTGCCCCATGGCAGAGGTTATCAGCAGACAATGAGCGACACACACAACCGCAACTACCCCACCACCGTCTTTCTCATGCGCCATGGCGATATCCGCCAGGACAACGTCAGACGGTACATCGGACAGGCGGACATCGAACTGAACGCCACCGGCCGCGCCCAGGCCATAAGCTGGCGCACGGAACTGGCAAACATCCCCCTGAAGCGGATCTACTGCAGCGACCTCTGCCGCTCCCACGAAACCGCCTGCATCATCGCCGAGGGGAGAAACGCCCCGGTCCAGCCGCTCTCCAAGCTGCGGGAGATCAACATGGGTGCCTGGGACGGCCAGGCCATGGACGACGTGCGTAGCCACTACGCGGGCGAATACGAGAAGCGCGGCGCCGACATGGTCTACTACCGCCCGCCGGCAGGCGAGTGTTTCGCCGATGTGGCGGCGCGGGTCATCCCGTTGTTCGAGGAGATCGTGCGCAACACCACCGGCAATCTGCTGATCGTGGGGCATGCCGGGGTCAACCGGATTATCCTTTCCCACATACTGGGAATGCCCCTGGACAACCTGTTCCGGCTGCGCCAGGACTACGCCTGCCTGAACGTGATCGACTGCGGCAGGGATGGCATGCGGCTCAGGGAGATGAACCTGGACAGTCAGGTCTTCCAGCGGATCATCTCCCGGGCAACGGAAGAGCACGGGGACTATTCCAGCCAAGGCGAAGAGCAGGCGACGGCGGCAACCACGGAAGGCAGGCCCGACAATGGACGGAAAGCAACCATCAGGTTACAGGGAGCGGTCCTTTCGTGAACGCCGGCGCCCCGGCCACACCCGACGAATCCCCCTGACCAGGATCCAACACCCAGGCATACGCCGTTTCCTCTCTCCTCAACATCCCCCATGACCGTCAACAGAGCCGGATTGCATTCACCCTGCGGAAACGATATATAGACACGGCTACAATGCCTGTGCTATATCCGCTTCATTAGCAACAGGCATTTCCCCCGTTTTTTCTCTTTTATGACAGACAGTGCCCGGCAGGGGAGGAGACCGGCTTTTCTTCACCTGCGTCGTTCATTATCAGGGCAACAGGACGTTTTAGCAGCGCCTGGGGCGCATACTTCACACAAGGAGATTACTGTATGAAACGACTGACCGGCTGTACCCTGGCAATCCTGCTGCTGTTGGCCTCGTGGACATCGGCGGCCCTGGCGGAGCAGGGATTCATCCTGCTGGCAAGCACCATCGGCCCCATCGACGCGGGGATCGTGTCGGTACTGGAAGACGCATTTGAAAAGGATACAAACATCCGCGTACGCCACGTGGGAGCCGGCACCGGCGCGGCGTTAAAGATCGCCCAGAAGGGGAGCATCGACCTGGTGATGGTGCATGCCAAGTCTCTGGAAGAAAAATTCGTTGCCGACGGTTACGGCACCGAGCGCATACCCTTCATGTACAATGACTACGTCATCGTCGGCCCGGCCGATGACCCGGCCGCCATCCGCGGAACGAAGACAGCCACCGAGGCTCTGAAGAAGATCGCCGCAAAGGGAGCCCCCTTCATCAGTCGCGGCGACAAATCCGGCACCCATGTGGCTGAGACGGAACTCTGGGCCAAGGCGGAGATGAAACCGACCGGCCCCTGGTACCGGGTCTTTGAAAAGGGGAGCGAGGGAAACAAGGCCACTCTGGCCTACACCAATACCGAGAAGGGCTACACGTTCATCGACCGTGCCACATATCTCTCCCTGAAGAAGGAGATCAGCCTGCGGATCCTGGTGGAAGGGGATGAGGCGCTCTTGAACCGCATCTCCCTGATCCCGGTCAGCCAGCAGAAGTTCCCGAAAATCAATGCCCAGGACAGCGCCACCTTCGTGAAATGGCTGAGCGCCCCCGACAAGGGGCAGAAGATCGTGAACGAATTCGGCAAGGACGTGTACGGCGCGCAGCTCTTCTTCCCCGACTCAAAGGAATGGAAAGCCAGGGCAGCCAAATAACCTGTTTTCCACACGCCAGGGCCGAGAGCCGTGACGTGTCAACCACCCCACCACCGGAAAGGAATCAAAGATGAGAAAATTCAAGCCATTGTCCCGTTTCACCGCCTTCATTGCAACACTGGCCATCCTGGCCTGCGGACTCTCGTCCACTGCCATGGCCGCCTCCAGGAACCTGATCCTGGCCACCACCACCAGCACCCAGGACTCCGGCCTGCTGGACGTTCTGATCCCCCTGTTCGAGAAACAGAGCGGTTATTTCGTCAAGACCATCGCCGTCGGCTCCGGCCAGGCCATGGCCATGGGGCAGAAGGGTGAGGCCGACGTGCTGCTGGTGCACTCCCCCGACGCAGAGAAGAAATTCATGGCGGAGCAATCCGGCACTTCACGCAAGCTGGTCATGCACAACGACTTCGTCCTGGTAGGCCCTGCCAGCGATCCGGCCAAACTGCGCGGTTCCAAGACCAGCGCCGAGGCGTTCAAGAAGATGGCGGCTCACAACGCCCTGTTCCTCTCCCGCGGCGACAATTCCGGCACCCATGCCAAGGAAAAGGGACTCTGGAAGGCGGCCGCTATCAACCCCGACAACCAGAAGTGGTACCAGCAGACCGGTCTCGGCATGGGTCAGACCCTCTCCGTTGCCGACGAGAAGCACGGCTACACCCTGACCGACCGCGCCACCTACCTGGCGCTGAAAAAGAACCTCAAGCTGACCATCATCCTGGAAGGCGACTCCAAGCTACTGAACATCTATCACGTGATCGAAGTAAACAGCACTAGGTGGCCTAAGGTGAACGCAGCCGGCGCCAGGGCGTTCTCCGACTTCATGGTCTCCAAGAAGACCCAGAAGGAGATCGGCACGTTCGGCAAAGCCAAGTTCGGCGCCCCGCTCTTCTTCCCCGATGCGGGCAAGAAACCGGAGCAGCTGGGCCTGTAACAGACAACTCGTATTTTTCTCCTGCCTCCAACAGAAAAAGGCGTCCACTCCGGACGCCTTTTTTTATCTGCTGCAACAGCTGGCAAAAAAGGTTATAGACTTCACCACATAGCCACCCTCAGCCCCTCCGAAAAAACTACATAAAATAAATAATATATAATGTTATTACCCGTTTACATCGTTATTACTAATACTATATAACTACGTCTGTTTTTCATGCCGCTATGCGGCACCTGTTATTTTTTTGCGATCTGAACACACCACACCTGGAGGGAAACACACTATGAACACGAAAATCACGGTTGGGGCCGTGTGTCTTGCCGCATGCGGCCTGTTGGCACCCCAGCACAGCGTACTGGCGGCCCAGCAGGGGGATGAGGACACGGAGGCGTACAACCTGGGCGAGATCGTCGTCTCGGGCAAAACCGAGGGGGTCCAGGCGGCGGAAACGGTGCATACGGTCACCGCCGAGGACATCAGGAGCATGAATGCCACAACCCTGGATCAGGCAATCTCCCTGCTGCCCGGCGTGAATGTGCGCATCGGGCCCGAAGGGGTGCCCCGCATCGACGTGAGAGGTTTCCGCACCCGTCATGTCATCCTGCTGCTGAACGGGGTTCCCCTCAATTCGGCCCTTGACGGCCAGTTCGACCCGACCACCATCCCGACGGAAAACATCGCCATGATCAAAATGACCAGCGGAGCCAGTTCCGTCCTCTATGGCCAGGGGGGGCTGGGGGGGGTGATCAACATCATCACCAAGAAGGGCTCCAAAGATATCAGCGGCATGGTTTCCGCCGAAACCGGCGACCACTACCCCTACCTGGTGAGGTCCAGCCTGGCCGCCAAGAAGGACGCCTTCGACTTCTTCATCAGCGGAAGCTCCACCGACGTGGACGGTTTCCCGCTCTCCGACAGCTTCGATAAAACCTCGGTCCAGGACAGCGACTACCGCAAGAACAGCGACAGGGAACGCCACAACGTGCTGGGCACCATCGGCTACAATCCCAACGATGACCTCTCCCTGGGGTTCACCTTCACCTACAACCAGGGGGAGTACGGCAAGCCGCCAGGCACGATCGACAACAACAAAGACCCGTTCGCCTCAACACCCAAGTATGAGCGGATAGAGTCCTACGAGGGGCTGTCGCTGCAGCTGGCCGGTGACTACCGGTTTACCGACAAACTGAACCTGAGGGGCTGGGCCTACCGCAACCAGCTGCACATGCAGGACTACCTGTACGCCGACGCCGACTATGACTCCTTCACCAAAAAGAGCAGCTTCAAGGAGCGGGTGAGGACAACCATCCACGGCATCAGCCTGCAGCCCAGGTACGATTTCGGCGCGGCCGGCACCCTGACCTTCTCCACGATCAACGAATGGGACCAGTGGAAGAACGACGGCTTGACATCATCGGCCAACAATAAGCCGCTTGATACGAGCAGGGACGAGTCAAAGCAGTACAGCGTCCATACCCTGGCAGCGGAGTACGAGTTAAGCCCCTTGGAGGGGCTGGGGCTGGTTGCCGGGTACGGCCACCACTGGCAGGCACGCGAACACTCCTCGGACAACGACTACAGCGTCAACGCCGGCATCCATTACGATATCCTCAAGGACACCCGGCTGAAGTTCTCCTTCAACAGGAACATCCGTTTCCCCACCCTGGGCGACCTGTACGGTCTCTCCGAAGGCAACCCTGACCTGGATACGGAACGTTCCCTGACATTTGAGGGGGGGGTGGAGCAGAAGCTCCCCTTCAACAGCAGGATCAGCCTGATCGGCTTCCATACCGAGGTAAAGGACCTGATTCAAAAAGACAAGACCACCGACACGAACATGAACGTGTCCAAGGTTGTGTACGATGGTTTCGAAATCGCGGCAGCCACCCAGTTCACCAAGAACATCCTCCTGCGCGCCTCCTACACCTATCTGGACTCAAAGGTCAAGGATGACAGCGAAAAGGAGCAGCTGCAGTACACCCCCCACGACAAGTTCACCTTCGAGGGAAAATACGATTTCGACTGCGGGTTTACCCCCTATGTCTCGGTCCAGTACGTGGCCAACCAGTATTTCTACACAAAGGATACCGCCGCAACGTTTGACAAGGGGAAGCTGAACGACTATGTCCTGCTGAACGTCAAACTGAGCCAAAGGTTCTTCGACAACAGATTCACGACCTATTTCGGGGTCAACAACATCTTCGACGAGAACTACGAGACAAGCTACGGCTATCCCCAGGCGGGCCGTTTCATCTACGGCGGGATCGAATTGCGCATCTGACCGTCGCCACTTCAGCACGGGAACAGTTGGCAATCCCGTGCCATACATGGACGCACCATGCTCCAGGTTAACGATCTATCCTACAACTATCCGGATGAACACACCCCCGCCCTGGCGGGGGTGTCCTTTTCCGTGCGGGCCGGCGAATGCGTCTGCGTCACCGGCCACTCGGGATGCGGCAAGAGCACGCTGCTCCTGACCATCAAGGCGCTCCTGCATGACGGCTCCCTGACCGGCGGCATACAGATCGATATGCCCGGAGACCTGGCCACCTCCCACCGGGACGGGATCGGCATTGTCTTCCAGAACGCCGAGACCCAGATCCTCTGCGCCACAGTGGCCGAGGAGGTCGCCTTCGGACCGGAAAACCTCTGCGTTCCCGCCGAACAGATCGGCGGCCGCATCGAACGTTCCCTGGCGGCGGTGCAACTGACCGGGTTCGAGCAACGAAACGTGGAGCGCATGTCGGCCGGCCAGAAACACCGCCTGGCCATCGCCTCGGTCCTCTCCATGAACCCCTGCCTGCTGCTGCTGGACGAGCCGACCTCACAGCTGGACGGAGCCTCCAAGGCGGAACTGGTCCAGGTGCTGGGAGAGCTGAAGAGGAGCGGCTACACCCTGCTGATCGCCGAACACAACCTGGAACCGTTCGCGGAGCTCATCGACCGCTACCTGCTGATGGAGAAGGGGAAAATCATTCGTGAATCACGGCAGGTCCCGGTTGATTTCACCAAACCGGAGCGCTACGCCTCCTCCCCGCTCCCCCAGGAATCCGACGGGGAGCGGCAGGCGGCCATTGACATCGATCGGCTCTGCCTCTCCTACCCTGACCAGGGGATGGTCCTTAGGGACTTCTCCCTGCGGGTCGCGGCGGGAGAACGAATCCACCTCTTCGGCCGCAACGGCTCGGGAAAGTCCAGCCTGCTGCGTTGCCTGGCCGGCGTGATCAGGCCGGACTCCGGGGCCATCCGGCTGGCGGGAGTCTCCAACCGCAAGGGCCTGACGGGCACGGTGGGCTACCTCTTCCAGAACCCCCAGCGCCAGCTCTTCGAGAACACGGTCCAGGAGGAGGTGGCCTTTTCCTTAAAACGGCTCCGCCTTCCCGACGACCAGGCCAGACAGCTGGTGGAGAAGGCATTGCTCGCCTGCGAAGCAGACCATCTGAGCCACAGGCTGCCCCTCTCCCTAAGCTTCGGCGAACAGCACCGGGTGGCCCTGGCATCGGTGCTCGCCCCGCAGCCGCGGCTGCTCCTGCTGGACGAGCCATTTTCCGGACTCGACCTGGGCCAGCGCTACCGCCTGCTGAAGATACTGGCCGACCTGCGCGACAGCTATGCCACCACCGTCCTGATCGCGTCCCACGACCCCCTGCCCGATCCCTGTTGGGCCGACCGAACCATCTCCCTGGAGACCTCCTCGCGTGCCCGATCCTGACCCGCTCAAGCACAAAAGAAATCGACGCAGCGATTACGGTTGCCAGTACCTGTCCGTGGACTCCCCGATCCACCGCATGGGGGTCGCCTGGAAGCTGCTGCTGGGTACCCTGCTGGGGGTGGCGGCCATCGCGGCCCAAAAACCCTGGTCCCTGGCACTGGTGCTGGCCCTGGACGGTGTCTACTACTTCAGCGCCCGCCTGACGCTGGCCGACCTGTGGCGGGACACCCGCTACCTGATGGTACAGGCACTGATCGTCGTGGGACTGTACACGGCGCGCTACGGCATACCCGAGGGGCTCTGGCCGGGGCTGCGCATTGCGCTGCAGATATTCCTGTTCTTCATCCCCGGCATCGTTTTCCTGCGCACCACCCTGGCTTCCCGCATGATGCAGGAACTGAGCAGGGTCATCCCCTACCGGCTCTCCTTCCTGGTCTACACCAGCCTGCGCTTCGTACCGCTCTTCGCACGGGAGATCCATGAAATAAAAATGACTCAGCAACTGCGGGGCGCACGACTGGCGCCGCGTGACCTGCTCAACCCCGCCAATTGGCGGGACATGTTCCACTGCCTGATGATCCCGCTGCTGGTGCGCGCACTGAAGATCGCCGACGAAGCGGCACTGTCCGCCGAGGCGCGGGGATTCGGACGGAGAAATGAGCGCACCCATTTCAATCCGCTGAGCCTGGAGCCTGCCACGAGGGAAGGGGAGCAGAGGCGGTGATCCTGGGGGAGAAAGGCGTTAACAAGAAAAGGTTGCCCACTATTCTCCCTCCTTGTGAAGGGGAGGGAGCTACCCCACCGACTGTGTGTTTGTAATGGTTGAAGAGAGAGCACAGGTCCGCATGCAAAAGATCCTATAAAGGAACCAGAAGAAGGGAGACCGTTGATGAAACAAGAGAATATTTTTCTGTGGGGGCGTTTCACGCTTCGCGAGGCGCTGCTGCTCGGCTTCTGCGCCACATTCATTGTGCTGACCCGGGCGGCATTGCGAATCCATTTTTCCCTGCCCGGTCATTCCATGTTTTTCCTGATCTTCTTCCTGCTCATGGCTCGGGGATGCGTGCCCAAGATCGGAGCGTCCACCCTGGTGGGGATCGTGGCGGGACTGGTCTGCATGATGCTGGGAATGACCAAGATGGGGCCGCTGGTCATCGCCAACTTCATCCTGCCGGCCATAGTCATCGATATCGCCGGCGCCATCTACCCTCCCCTTCCCACGCGTTACCTCGCCTGCCTGCTGGCCGGCATCCTGGCCTCGCTCTGCAAGGCGCTGACGGGCATCGGCCTGGACCTGCTTTTGGGGCTGGAAACGGAGATCATCGTGCAGCATATCATCCTGACCTCGGTGGGCAGCGCCTGTTTCGGCGCGGCAGGATCGCTGCTGGTACCCAGCGTCATCCGACGGCTGCAGGCCAACAGGCTGATCCCCTCAACGTAGGTGTCACGGTTCCAGCTGGTAGACGATGGGCATGCGGAGCTCCGCACTGACCGGAGGCCGGGGAAAGGGCGCGGACTTTCGTATGGCCTCCACGGCGCCCTGATCCAGGATATCGTATCCGGAGCTCCCCACAACGCGGATATCGCTCACGCTGCCGTCTTCCTGGATAACGAAGGAGACCCGCACCCTTCCGCTCCACCCTTCCCGCTGCGCCCTGCGGGGATAGGTAAGGCGCCTGTGGATGATCTCCCGGATGTAGGCGAAATGTTCGGCCAGGTATCCGGAACGCTGAAGCTGGACACTGTTCCCGCTCCTTCCGACGGCAGCGCTTCCGGCCCCATCGCCGCCTCCGCTCCCCGAACCGCTGCCAGATCCACTTCCCGAACCGGAGCCGTGGCCAGTAGCTGACCCCGTACCGTTCCCCCCTGAGCCACCTCCACCCGGGCCGGAGGCAGCGGAATCGTTTGCCGCCGCAAGCACAAGAACCGATCCCGCTGCCCCATGTGTCAGCGCTCCCCCATCCTGGCGGCGTTTTTGGACCGACGACAGGGCACGAACGAGCGGAACTGCTCTGGTCACCACTGTTTCCCGGCCCCGTAGTGGAGCGCCGTGCCGCACAGCAGGGACTGGAGGACGGGAGGTAGCAGGAGCCGCTGATGGTCGGATGGCGCCCGTGAAAGCGCCCCCCTGACCGCCCCCCCCTCCCCCACCCGCCGGCATGGCGAGACTCAGATCAACGATGATCGGTCGGGGATCGGGGAGACTGTCGCACGGGCAACTAAAGAGCATCAGCAGGCAGGCATGGAGCACGAGAGAGATCAGCAGTGCCGTCCGGATGGAAAAGACTTTTTCAGGTGGTGTTCGCTCCAAAAAACTCCTCCGCCTTGCTACGCATCTGGTGATCCGGACAGTAAGCAACAAAGATTCGCCCCGGTCAATGCAAAATCCGGTGCCGGGCGCCCATAGTCGTCGGCTCCCCGAAATCCACTTTCCCCTTTATTTACTGTAGCAATATTGTTAGAGTTGCAGCCGTCGGCTCACCGGGAGGGAAACAGGACATACAGCGATTCCATCCGGATGGCTGGATTTGAAACGGTCAGCACCTACTTGCGCCCACTTCGTCCTCTGTACAGAGCAGACCCAACGAAACCCGCGATGACACCGACAGGAGTCGGTTGTTGTCGCGGGTTTTTTCATAGGAGCGCGCAATCCGATTGCGCCGGTTTTTCATCCGACCACCGGAGCGTCAAGGTGGAAAATCACGATGCCATACCTGGAAGTTGATGGAAACAGTATCGAACTGAACTCGCAGGGTTTCCTGCTCCGCCAGGAAGAGTGGAACGAGGCCGTGGCCCGCGCCCTGGCCGCTCTGGAAAACATCCCCCAACTGAGCGAGGCGCACTGGCGGGTGATCCACTGCCTGCGCGACTACTACCAGCGCTTCAAAGTCGCCCCCATGTACCGCAAGCTGGCTAGGGAGAGCGGCGTCACCCTGGATGAACTGGAGGCGCTTTTCTCCTGCAAGACCGCCAGGACAGCCTGCAAGGTGGCGGGACTGCCCAAACCGGCGGGGTGCCTGTAGCCGGACGACGGACGGAGTGTCCATGGAGCACATCTTCTACGGCATACTTCCCCTCGCGGCTGTTACGCTGTTCTTCTGCGCCAGCATCCTCCGCATCGCGGCCTGGCTCTGGCGGCCGGTCCCCTACCAGCTGACCCTCTTCCCGGTCTCGACGAAGCGGCGCGGGAAGCTGGCGCTGGCGGCCGGAGAGCTGTTCCTGTTCAGGACGCTCTTTCGCGAGAACAGGCTGCTCTGGTTCCTGGCTTGGCTGCTGCACCTCTCCCTGGCCATGATCCTCGCCGGGCACGTCCTGGGAATCTCCCTCCTGCGCGGCCAGTTCACCGCTCTGGGCGCTTCCCTGGAGACCAGCGCACTCATCTCCAGGACGCTGGGCGGAGTGGCCGGAGCAGTCATGGTTTCCTCGCTGGTCGCCCTCTTCTGCCGTCGCCTGCTGGACCGGGAACTGCGCAGGCTCTCCGAGCCTCTGGTCTGGTTCGACCTGCTGCTCCTGCTCTCCGTCGCCTCAAGCGGGCTCGGCATGTATCTGCCCGGCTTCCACCCTGACCTCCCGGCCGTCAGGTCCTGGATTGCATCACTCTTCCGCTTCGATTCCGTGCCGCCCCCCCCCAACCCGCTGTTCACGCTCCACCTTTCACTGGCAGGCTTCCTGCTGGTCTATTTCCCCTTCTCGCAGCTGATGCACGCGGCGGGCGCCCTGGTCAACCGGGCCATGCTGATGGAGGCGGCCCCCACCTTCCCCACGCCGAAGGACAAACACCCCCGCTCCCCCTTTGCCGAAAAACGCGCACCCGGGGAGGAGTCCCGGCAATGAAGATTCCAATGCTTCTGGCCACAGCGGATGAGATGCGGAAGATCGGCATCACGCCGGTCCCCGAGGGAAAACGGGTAAGCGCCGCTCTGCAGCTGCTGGACCAGTACCGCTCCTTCGCCCGCCAGCTGTCGGTCATGCTGGAGAGCTGCACCGGCTGCGGCGCCTGCGCCCAGGCCTGCCACAGCTATCGGGGAACGGACGACCACCATAACATCCCGGCAGCCAGGGCCGGCCTGATGCGCCGGGTGTACAAACGGCACTTCACTTGGCTTGGAAAGGCGCTGGGCATAGTGGGCGGCGCTCCGCAGCTGGATGCGCAGACCCTGGAGAGCTGGATCGACTACTTCTACCAGTGCACGGTCTGCCGCCGCTGCGCCACATTCTGCCCCCTGGGGATCGATACCGGCGAGATCGTACTGGCGGGACGCAACATCCTCTCCCAGTTGGGAATCGCCCCCAGCTTCATGGTCACCATCGCCCGCAACGAACTGGGTGCCGGCAACAACACCGGCATCCCCCAGCCGGCCGTGCTGGACAGCTGCGCGTTTCTGGAGCAGGAGTTGCGGGACGAGACCGGCCTGGATATCCCCATCCCGGTGGATAAGCCGGACTCGGATCTGCTCTATCTCCCCTCCTCATCGGAACTGTTCAGCAACGTGGAGACCCTCATGGGTGCGGCCAAGCTGTTCCACGCCCTGGGGGTCAACTGGACTATCTCCACCACCATGCTGGAGGCGGCCAATTACGGCTTCCTCTTCAATCTGGAGCTCATGAAGGAGTTCAACCAGCGCATGCGCGACACCGCCGCCCGGGTCGGCGCCACCACGGTCGTGGTGGGAGAATGCGGACACGGCTGGCGGGTGGCACGCATGTGCTCCGAGGGCGCCAATGGGCCGCTCCCCTTCAACCTGGTGAACGTGCTGGACTTCATGGCCGAGCGACTGTCAGATCTAGCGCTGCGCAAACTTCCCCTGCGGGCCACCTTGCACGACTCGTGCAACCATGCCCGGGGCACGGGGCTGGTGGATGCACCGCGCAGAATCATGTCGGCCTGCGTGGAGGAGTTCGTGGAGATGAGCCCAAACCGGGAGAAGAACTTCTGCTGCGGCGGCGGATCGGGGCTCCTGATGGAGGAGATGCTGGAGATCCGCATGAAGCTGGGCAAGATGAAGGGGGAGCAGATCAGGCGCCTGCTCCCCCTGGATTACGTGGCGGTTGCCTGCGCCAGTTGCAAGGCCCAGTTGCCCCTGGTGCTCGGGCACTACGGCATGGAGGAGGTCAGGAGCGGCGGGGTGATCGACCTCATGGGAAAGGCGCTGCAGTTGAACCGGTTGTGAAAGACGACGAAAGAGAGGAAATGATGATTGATGACACCACCTTCACGCTAATGGAACTGAGCCAGAAAGGGTATTTCTGCAGCCAGATCCTGCTGATCCTGGCCCTGCGCAACCAGGGAAAGGAGAACCCCGACCTGGTGCGGGCACTCTACGGCATATCAAAGGGAACCGCCGGACAACTGGGCACCTGCGGCACGCTGACCGGCGCAGCCTGCCTGCTCTCCCTGTATGCCGGCAAGGGAAGCGACGACGAGCAGGAAAGCGAGCTGCTCCCCGGCATGCTGGAAGAACTCTGGGAGTGGTTCGAGCACACCTACACCCCCCTGTACGGCGGTATCACCTGTGCCGCAATCCTGGCCGACGGAACCCAACCGCGAGAGCGTTGCGGCGCGATCGTCGCCAATGTTTACAACAAGTGCCTGGAGATCCTGGTCGCCAACGGCTTCGACCCCAGCGAGGGCCCGACTGTGTAATCGTAAGAGAGGAATTTCTCGAACCGTTGATCCGCCCGAGCTGCAACAATCCCGCGCGGAGCCTGAAATAGTATTTGATTTTTCACGACGCTCAGGTCACTATTCCGCGGACATTTCATTACTCTCACACCCCTGCGGAGACATTCACCCATGCGCATTCTCGTGAGCATCGACGACACCGACAACCTGGAAAGCAGGGGGACCGGCGAACTGGCCTCCCTGATTGCCGACGATCTGGAAACCAACGGCTGGGGGACCAGCAGTTTCGTCAGCCGCCACCAGCTGCTGGTACACCCGGACATCCCCTACACCTCCCACAACAGTGCCATGTGCTTCAGCGCCGAGATCGACGACAGCTCCCTGGACCGGGTCATCGGCCATGCGTCCGCATTCCTCTCCCGGGAGAGCGCGCCAGACTCCGATCCCGGCCTGTGCGTGGCCGTACTGGACAGACTGAGTTCTCCCGACCGGCTGATTGCCTTCGGCAGGCAGGCCAAGCAGGCCGTGCTCTCCAAGGAGATGGCCTATGAAACGGCCCGATGCGAGGGAGTGCACCTGTCCGAGCACGGCGGCAGCGGTCAGGGGGTCATCGGAGCCCTGGCCGGCGCCGGCCTGCGGTTGAGCGGCAACGACGGACGCATGAAAGGGGGGCTGAAGATCCCCGCCGACAACGGCGTCATCAGCGTGGCCGCTCTGATCAGCAGCTTCGCCGAGGTGGATGTGGTGCGCTCCGTCACGGGCGAGGCCGTGGGGAACAACGACCTGGTGAGAATCGACGAAAAGGCCAAGACCGTGCTGCTGGACGGGCTCTCGGTGCTGCTGGTCACTCCTTCTCCCGACGGAACCGTCACCTGGCAGACGGTTCACCGCAAGCAGCTGAAGAGGTACTGATGGAGAAACGGCAGACTGACGTCCATGGTGACGGGGAGTTTCCCGGCGGCAAAGAGGACTGGGCCGGCGCGGCCGGCCAAGCGGCCCTCTGCCGGCACTTCTCCCCGGATGTGGAGGAGGAGTGGATTGCCGACGAGGAACGCTCCTGCTACAATTGCCGCTATCGACGCTGGACCGCGGCATCCTTTGCCTGCCAGGCTCCCTCGCTCCACGGCTCTTCAAACACGTAGCAAACCATTTCACACACAATCTCAACATCGGCTCGCAATTTGCATACATTTAAAAATCCACACACCCATCAGGAGGTTTCAACATGGCAGGACGACATGAAATTCAGAACAAACTCAAAGGCGAGACCCTGGTCCGCAAGAGCCTGACCGGCAGGCGCGCCGGCATCGAGTCGCTCAGGCTCGTGCCGGATCTGAACGTGGTCAAGATCGGCGGACATGGGACCATCGACTACGGCCGCGAGGTGGTGCTTCCGCTGATGGAGGAGATCGGCGAGCTGTCGCTGGAGCACAAGATGCTGATCGTCACCGGCGGCGGGGTGCGGGTGCGCCACATCCTGGACATCGGCATCGACCTGGGCATGCCCACCGGCGTGCTGGCCGAACTGGCCGCAAAAATCAGTGAGCAGAACGCCGAGATCGTCACCCTGCTGCTCTCCAAATGGCACGGCTCGCGGGTGAAACCGGGCGACCTGCTGGATCTGCCCACCATGTTGCACCTGGGGCTTTTGCCCGTAATCCACGGCACTCCTCCCTACGGACTCTACGAGCATCCGGCAGAGTACGGCCTGATCCCGCCCCACCGCACCGACACCGGCGCCCTGCTCATGGCCGAGGTGCTGGGTGCCAAGAACTGCATCCTGGTGAAGAACGTGGACGGTCTGTACACCGAAGACCCGCGGATAAACCCCAAGGCGGAGCTGATCGAGGACATCACCGTGGCCGAACTGCTCAAACTGGACATGGAAGACCTGGTGCTGGAACGCAAGATGCTCAACCTGCTGCCGGACATGATCAACGTCAAGGAGATCAAGATCGTCAACGGCCACAAACGGGGCAACATCGGCCGGGCAATCCGGGGCGAGAAGGTGGGCACGGTCATCAGGGTTTAAGGGTAAAATCTTTCCGCTTTCCAAAAATGCATAAGGGGCGTATATTTTAATCAACCCTCCGAAGTACCCAGGGAGGAAAAAAATCAAGAAGGAGGCACCCTTATGTCAGGCAAGATCTTTTATCGCGAGCGGTCCAAGATGGCGGATGGTGCGAAACAGCCCCGGTATATCCTGGTAGCTGTATCGGATCTGAATCTGAAGGTGTACGGCCAGCATCTGCGCATGTGCGAACTGAAGCACATCGCAGAGGCGGTGGGAGCGGAGTTGGTCGCCCTGCCGCGCGGATCGAAACACCAGGGCGAAGAAGCAGAATAGGCGCAGTGATTGACCAGACGGTGGAATAGGAAGAGGGGGCTGTTGCAAAGCAGCCCCCTTTTGTTATGTCCAGCCGGATTTTGCGATCACACACTTCTGAAAGAGGCTTCTTCATCGATCTCAGAGCATTCACCAAAGAGGAGCGTCATCCATGAAAACAGACAAGAGCAAACTCAACATCTCCGGCAACCTCTGGTTCAACCGGGATGATAGTAAATTCCTGGGAACGGATCGCATCAGGCTCCTGGAGAAGATCGACGAACTGGGATCGATCACCAAGGCGGCCAAGGCGGCGGGCATCTGCTACAAGACCGCCTGGGACACGGTCAGCGCCATCAACAACCTGGCTGAAAAGCCGCTGGTGGACAGCCTGACCGGAGGCAAGGGGGGCGGCGGCACCAGACTGACCGCCGAGGGAAAGGAAATCGTCACGCAGTTCAACCTGATTCAGCGGGAATTGCGCAGACACCTGGAAAGACTTGAGGAAAAACTGGGCAACACCGACAGCCTGTGCAGTTTTCTGCGGAGAAATTCCATGAGGATCAGCGCGCGCAACATCTTCTACGGCACCATCAGCGCCATCACCACAAACAGCGTCACTGCCGAGGTAACCCTGACGCTAAAGGGAGACGTCAAGCTGACATCGGTGATCACCAACGGCGCCGTGGAGAACCTGGGGCTGACAACCGGTATGGACGCCTATGCCATCGTGAAGGCAAGTTCGGTCATGATCGGCAGCGACCTGCATAACAGCAGATTCAGCGCCCGCAACCTGTTCCGCGGCACCATCGTTCGCATCATCGAGGGGGAGGTGAACTGCGAGGTAGACCTTGAGATCAACGGCGGCACCATCATCAGCGCCACCATCACCCGCGACAGCGTCAACGAACTGGAACTTAAGGAGGGTAGCCGCGCCTGCGCGCTGTTCAAGGCATCCGACGTTCTCTTGGGAACAGCCTGAAACAGGGGCCCGCCGGATGGGGCCTTTTTTTTCGTTCATCTGCCGTGCCCGACAGTCGAGCCGCTTTTTTGTGCTCGGCAACACCGAAAAAAGTGGTACACAATGGCAGGGTAGGCGCCCAGGCGCGCCTGAACCGCTCCGGGTTGGAAAACAGGGTGAGTGCGTCGCGGTTGACTCGATCAGATGCAACCGCAGACAATGGGGGATGGAGTTTATGGTGGCTCACGGCAGCATGAAAGGCAGCGCATGAGGACACCGGGAGCCGGACCTCCGAGGCTAATAACCGTCCTTTTGCCCCTGCTGGTGACCGTCGTCATGCTCACGCAAGCCCACGCGGCCGTGGCGGAGACACTGAAAAAGGCCAGCCTGCTGCCGCTCTGGAGCCCCCAGGCCCAGTTCGCCGGGTATTACACCGCCCTGGAGCGGGGAATCTACCGCAAACACGGCATCGACCTGACCATTATCACCGGAGGACCGAACCGCTCCCCCAGCGCATACCTGGCCAACGGCACGGCCGATTTCACCATGCTCTGGCTGACCACGGCCATGCAGCAGCGCAGCGCAGGAGTGCGGCTTGTCAACATCGCCCAGGTGGTCCAGAACTCCTCCCTGATGCTGGTGGCCCGAAAATCCAGCGGCATCAGGACTCCTGCCGACATGAACGGCAAAAAGATCGGCCTCTGGGGGGACCCCTTTGCCATCCCCCCCACGGTATTCTTCACCAGGCAGCGATTGAGCGTGCGCACCGTTCCCCAATCCTACACCATCAACCTTTTCCTGCGCGGCGGCATCGATGTGGCCTCGGCCATGTGGTACAACGAGTACCACACCATCATCAATGCCGGCATCGACCCCGATGAGTTGAGCCTGTTCTTTTTCAAAGACCTGGGGCTGAACCTTCCCGAAGACGGCCTCTACGCCCTGGAGAAAACCGTGCGGAGAGATCCCGCCCTGGTGGACAGCTTCGTGCGGGCCACGCTGGAGGGATGGGAGTATGCCTTCAGCCATCCCGACGAGGCGCTGGACATCGTCATCAAACAGATGCGACTGGCCAGGATTCCCGCCAACCGCACGCACCAGAAATGGATGCTGGAGCGGATGCGCGACCTGATCGCCCCCCGGGACGGCCAGGCGCTGACCGGCGCACTGAACCGGGAGGACTACCAGGCTACCGGCCGGATTTTGCAAAAGGAGAGGATGATCCGCGCCATCCCCGACTACGATGCCTTTACCAGGAGGCCCGATGTTCGGCGATAGAAGCATTGCCTTCAAACTGATCCTGGTCATCACGCTCTGCACTTCCCTCATCTTCACCGTTATTCTGGGCTACAGCTACTACCGCTCCAAGAGTGTCCTGCAGAGAGAGCTGGAGAACAACGCCCGCAACCTGGCGCTGTCGTCGGTTAACAGGGTGGAGGCCGTACTCGCCTCGGTCACCAGGGTAACCGAGGGGCTGGCCCGTTCCCTGGAGAACGGCCGTTACAGTCACCGGGAGCTTCTCGCCCTGCTTAAGGACACACTGGCGGACAACCCCGAGATCTACGGTTCCTGCGCTGCCTTCGAGCCCGACACCCGCGAAAGCAACGCCCGCCCCTACGCCCCCTACTTCTTCCGGAGCCGGGGGAAGATCGCCTACAACAACGAGGACTCCTTCCAGTACCTGCGCCAGGACTGGTACCAGATCAGCCGGGAGTTGGGCAGAACGGAATGGACCGAGCCCTATTACGGCGACAACGGATCAAACATCCTCATGGCAAGCTGTTCCGTCCCCTTCCACGAGACCAGTGGCGGCGCCAGGCGTGTCAAGGGGGTGGTGGTTTCCGACATTTCCCTGGAGTGGCTGACCGCCACGGTGGCATCCATCAAGGTGCTCAAGAGCGGCTACGCCTTTCTCCTCTCCCGCAACGGCACCATCGTCACCCACCCTTCCCGGGAGATGATCATGAACGAGACCGTCTTCTCCCTGGCCGAGGCACGCAACGACCCGGGACTGCGGGCCCTGGGGAGGAAGATGATCAGCGGGGGCTCCGACTTCATCCCCTACACAGACCTGTACGGCAGGCGCTGCTGGCTCTACTACGCCCCGATCCCCTCCGTGGGCTGGACCCTGGCGGTGGTCTTTCCCGAGGCGGAGCTGCTGGCCCAGGTGAGAAGCCTGAGCCTGACCGGCGCAATCATGGGTTTGGCCGGCATCCTGCTTTTGACCCTGGCGGTGGTCTTCATCGCCCGCTCCATCACGACGCCGCTCCGTTCCCTGGCCGCGGCGACCCATCAACTGGCGGCGGGGAACTTCGACCTGGAACTCCCCCTGGTGCGCTCCAACGACGAGGTCGGGTTGCTGGCCCATGACTTTCAGGCCATGAAGGAGTCGCTCAAGGACTACATCAGGAATCTGACCGAGACCACCGCGGCCAAGGAACGCATCCAGAGCGAGCTCAAGGTGGCCACCGACATCCAGGCCAGCCTGTTGCCCCGCATTTTTCCCGCTTTTCCGGAACGCCCCGAGTTCGATATCTTCGCATCCATGGATCCGGCAAAGGAAGTCGGCGGTGACTTCTACGACTTCTTCTTCATCGACGACACCAATCTCTGCTTCCTGATTGCCGATGTTTCGGACAAGGGTGTACCGGCTGCACTGTACATGATGGTGGCCAAGACCCTGCTGAAGTCTGAGGCGCAGCGCCTGGGCGAGCCGGACAAAATTCTTTCATCCGTCAACAACATCCTGGCGGCGGACAATGACAGCTGCATGTTCGCCACGGTGTTCTGCGCCATCCTGGATACCACCTGCGGTGAGGTGCGCTTCGCCAATGCCGGACACAACCCGCCGCTGACAATCGACTCCACGGGGATAGGCTACCTCACCCTGGAATCGGGTTTCGTTCTGGGCCCCATGCCAGATATTGTCTACACAACCCAACGACTCACCATGCAGCCGGGAGACACGCTGTTTCTCTATACCGACGGCGTGACCGAGGCGAAAAACCGGAAGGAAGAACTGTACGGCGAGCCGCAGCTGCTTGATGCCCTGCGGCGTGGCCCCAGGGATGATCTTACGGAAACAATCCATTTCATCCGTGCCGAAGTCACGCGTCATGCCAATGGCGCGCCGCAATCGGACGACATCACCATGGTTGCGATTACCTACCGGGGAAGCGGTGTGACGCGAGGGTCGGCGTGACGAGCTGCGTTCGACGGCCAGAACAGATGTAGTCAGTGTAACCGTCCTGATCAAGAGAACCTGACCAACAGCACGCAAAGGAGAACACCCATGGAGTTCAAGGCAACAACGGACCAGAACGCGACCATCATAACCATAACCGGCAGGCTTGATGCCGTTACCGCCCCGGAGTATGAGAAAAAAATACGTGAGCTGATCGACGGCGGAAATCTCCATTTCGTGGTTGACTTTGAACAGCTCGATTACATCAGCAGCGCCGGGTTGCGGGGGCTGCTGGTAACGGCAAAACTGCTCAAGGCAAAAAAAGGGCAGCTGCGCTTTGCCAACGTCACCGGCACCGTCAAAGAGGTATTCGACATCTCCGGTTTCAACTCCATCTTCCAGATGGATTCATCGCTGGCCGCCTCCCTTGCCGCCCTCTCCTGAAGTGCCATGATAGTGGCCACGAAGCACATTGCAGCAAGGGTCGGGAACCTCGACGCGACTAACGCATTCGTGGAACAGTGCGCCGACCGCTTCGGGCTGGACGCAAAGAAGCGGTTCGGACTGCAGCTGGTCCTCGAAGAAGCCTTCGTCAACATCTGCAACCATGCCTATCCCCAGGGAGAGGGGAACGCGGAAATCAGCTGCAGGAACGATGGCGACGCATTCGTGCTGGAAATCGTCGACCAGGGGCAGCCCTTCGATGTCCTGTCGCTCCCCGATCCTGACCTGACGCTTGATGTCATGGAGCGGGAGATCGGCGGCCTGGGGATTCACTTCATCCGCACGCTGTCGGACAGCGTCAGCTATCGCCGGGAAAACGGTCGCAACATCCTGCGCATGGAATTCAGACGCTCCCCGGATTACGGGAGCTGATGTGCCCCTCCCCCTGACAGCGGCGCGCATGGGAAAGACTCGGGAAAACCCGGCCCTGTCCCTGCCGGTAATGAGATGATATTCACGGAGGAAAACAATGTACACCGACAATGCCGCTGCCATGCTGCTGGAGCGCAACCGGGAACGCCACCCGGACAAGGCCGCCTTTCTCTGCGGTGAGCGTTCCCTCTCCTACCGGGAGTTGGAGCGGTACAGCCGCCTTTTCGCCCTGCTGCTGCGGGAGCGGGGTATTTCACCGGGAGAACGGGTGCTGATCCTGCTCCCCGACAGCCTGGCTTTCCCGGTGGCCTTCCTCGGCTGCCTGCTGGCCGGGGTGACGGCGGTGGTCGCAGGCACCGCCCTTACCCGGGAACAGTTCGAGCACATCTTGAACGACAGTGGCAGTCGCCTGCTGGTGACCGATCCCCGGCTCCCCTCCCCGCTCCCGCCGGAACAGAGCCGGGTCGGCCTGCTCGTCTGCGACGATAGGGACAGATTCGAACCACCCGAGGGGCACGACGGGGAGTTCGCGGCGGACGTTCCTCCGGCCGACCGGATCGCCTACATGCAGTACAGCTCCGGCTCCACCGGAGTACCCAAGGGGATCCCCCACCGCCACCGGGATCTGCTGATCCCCTGCGACCTGGTGGGCAGGGAGATCCTGGGGCTCAGCGAACAGGACCGCATCTTCTCGGCAAGCAAGTTCTCCTTTGCCTACGGCCTGATCAACAGCCTGGC
Source organism: Pelobacter propionicus DSM 2379 (assembly GCF_000015045.1). GTDB lineage: Bacteria > Desulfobacterota > Desulfuromonadia > Geobacterales > Pseudopelobacteraceae > Pseudopelobacter > Pseudopelobacter propionicus. The sequence continues at coordinate 1,628,769 of NC_008609.1, read as the reverse complement.
CTTCCCGCTCTTCTTCGGGGCAACGGCGATCCTCATTCCGGACAAGCCGGACGCGGCCGCCATTCTGGAGCTAATGGAGCGCCACCGGCCGAGCGTCTTCTTCTCCGTGCCCACGGTCTACTCCCAGCTGATCCTCTCCTGCGGCTCCGACCGCCTGGAACTCTCCCTGCGACTCTGCTACTCCGCCGGCGAGGCCCTGCCGGCAGCCATCTTCCACGAGTGGCACCGCCTGACCGGGCTTGAGCTGCTGGACGGCATCGGCTCCACCGAAATGTCCTACATCTACATTTCCAACCGCCCCGGCCGGGCCAGGCCCGGTTCCGCCGGCCAGGCGGTGCCCGGCTACCGGATCAGGCTGGTGGACGAGGACGGCAGGGCGGTGCCCTCCGGAACAGTGGGCACCCTGCTGGTCAAGGGGCCGACCAGCTGCCCCTGCTACTGGAACCTGCCGGACAAAAGCGGCGAGACCATGCTCCCCGACGGTTTCCTGCGCAGTGGCGACCTGTTCCTGGAACGGGACGGTTTCTACTACCACCAGGGACGCAACGACGATATGATCAAGGCCGGCGCCCAGTTGGTCTCGCCGCTGCCGGTGGAGGAGGCGCTCCTGAGTCACCCCAGCGTGGCCGAATGCGCCGTGGTAGCCCTATCCGTGGGCGGCCTGGTCAGGCCGGGGGCCTTCGTGATACCATCCCCCGAGGTCCAGGGGAACCCGGCACTGGCGCGCCGCCTGCGCGCCCATCTGCTGGAGCGGCTGCCGGAGTACATGTGTCCGGTCAGCTTCACCTTCGTGGAACAGCTTCCCCGTACACCCACCGGCAAGATCCAGCGTTTTCGGCTGCGAGAACCGGCTCAACCGAAAGGAGCATAGACATGGAACTGATCGAGGAACTGAAACAGCTGATGCTGGAGGTGGGTGTGGAGCCGGCCGTCGTGGAACAGCTGGACCCTTCCCGGCTACTGGCCCAGCAGGGGGTTGATTCCCTGGACGGCCCGGCTTTCGTCATGGCGGTGGAGCGACGCTACGGCATCAACATCAGCGACGCGGATGCACTGCGGCTGAAGACGCTGGAGAACTTCGCCGACCGCATCGGCGCCGGTCGATGAGCATGCAGCGCAGCGAGGCGCTGGCCATGCTGGCCGCCGACCAACGCCCCATCCCCGACGACCAGGAGTTCATTGCCGACCGTTTCCAGCCCTCCGACGCCTATGGGGTGACACGGCTGTTCTACGCCGTGTACGGCGACGGCTACCCCATCGACACCTACTACATCCCGGAGCGGCTGGTGGAGGAGAACCGTCGCGGGACCATCCGCAGCGTGGTAAGCCGTACCGCCTCCGGCGACGTGGTCTCCCATGTGGCCCTCTACCGCAGTTCTCCCCCCAACCCAAATCTCTACGAATTCGGACTGGGACTGACCCTTCCGGGGTACCGCTCCACCATGGCCTTCTTCCGCGCAAACCAGCAGCTCATGGAACTGGTGGGACACGACGGCATCGACGGAATCTTCGGCGAGGCGGTATGCAACCACATCATCACCCAGAAGCTTTCCCTGCAATCGCGGATGCTGGAAACCGCCCTGGAGCCGGCCCTCATGCCAGCCCGGGCCTACCAGGCAGAGCAGAGTGCCCAGGGCCGCGTGGGATGCATGGTCTATTTCCGGGTGGACCGGGATTGCCCCAGGAAACTGCACATCCCCCACCCCTACCGGGAGGAGCTGACACTTCTGCTGGACGGCCTGAACCTGGAGCGCGAGCTGATCGTCCCCGACAACGCCCTGCCAGCCGGCCAGGGGGAGATCGACGCGCAACGCTTCGACTTTGCCGGCGTGGCCCGCTGCACGGTCACGACGCCGGGTGAAGGGCTCGCTATTCGACTGCACGAGCTGGAACGGGAACTGAGAAACGATGACTACGCCCTGATCCAGTTCTTCATTGACCTGGGACACCCCTGGTCCGGGGGGATCGTGGAGCTGCTGCGGAGCCAGGGCTATCGCTTCGGCGGCCTGCTCCCCGCCTGGTTCGGCAGTGACGGCCTGCTGCTGCAGAAGCACTTCGTGGATCCGGACTTCGACGGCATGAAGGTCCACTCCAGCCGTGGCCGCAGCCTGCTGGAGCTGGTCAGGCGGGACCATGGGCGGAAGGAACTATGAGGCGCCTGAACATTTGAGAGGCTCATCCATGCAACAGCAGACAAGCAGGCAGAAGAGCGCCACAATCCGCATCCCCTTCAGCGCCCCCTTCCTCCCCCTGGCCATGGAATTCGCCGAGCGCGGGGCGCATGGCTTCGGTTATGGCGACCGGGAAGCCACCGGGCTGGTGCTGGCGGTGGAGGAACTGTTCTCCTTCTACAGCCGCCGGGCAGCCGCGGATTCCACGGCTGAGATCGAACTGGAGGACCAGGGCTACCGCCTGTGCCTCACCCTCTCCTTCGCCACCGCCAACCCGGACATGCGCGCCTTCAACCTGACCTGGCGGGTTAGCCATGACAGCGAGGAATCGCTGGACATGCTGGGGCCGATGATCGCCGCCCGCAGCGTATCCAGCCTGCGCCTGGACTTTGGCGGCAACGAACGGGTGGCGATCCGCATGACCCGCGACCGGGACTACCCGGCAGTCGGCGCCGCGGAACTCCCGCCTGCCGATCTTATCGGCACGGTCCGCCTGAGCTCCCCCACGGCAGACGACCTGCGGCATTTCGCCGCCATGGTGACCGCCTCCGCCTCCCCGTTCACCCCCCTCTTCCTGGCCCGCCCGGGCATGGCGGCCGACATGCTGGCGGCCGGCCACTTAAACGCGCTTTTGGCAATGAGTAACGACTGGATCGTCGGCGGCGTACTCTGGCGGCCGCTGACGGAAACCTGCACAGAACTGTTCGGTCCCTACCTGTTCACCTGCGACCCGGAAGACCGCACCCTGACCATGCTGATGGACGAGGCCTTCGGACGCATCTCCCACTCCCGCTCGCGGGGGTTGCTGCGGCGCCAGGGGCCGCTGCCGGACCACGAGCGTTTCTTCGATTTCCTGGGGGACCTGGAGATGGCCGGCTCCAGCGGAGACGCCAGCCACTGCACCTACTACTACCGCCAGCTGAGGGAGGAGAGCGGCGGGGTGGTCTACTGCGGCGGGACCCTGGGCGCCTTCCTGGCCGAGCAGTACGACCGGCTCTGCCTCCCCCGTCAGATACGGGAAACGGGCGGCAGCCTCAACCGTTTGCGCGACGCCTCGGTGCTGGCGGTGGAACTGGACTGCCCCCGCTCCCTGGCTATCATTCGCCCCCTCTGCGCCGGCCGGGACATGGCCGACAACCTGTCCGCCCATCTGCAGCTCCTGGGTGAGGAGGGGATCGGCAACTTCATCGTCGAAATAAACAGCGGACGCAGCGAGGACACCGCCTTCGCCGATGCCCTGGAGCAGACCGGCTTTGTGCCGCGCCTGCTGGTGCCGGACGCGGGCCAGGGCGACCTGGTGGTGTACGACCATTCCGGCGGGAACGGGCAGCCATGAACCTGGACACCCTGGTCCCCGACTATGTTCGCTGTTTCCAGGCCTACGTCCCCAGCAGGCCCGACCACCTGCTGATGCGTGAGTACGGCGCCCCCCTGCTCTATCGCCTGAACAACAACGAAAACCCCCTGGGTCCTCCCCCGGCGGCAAGCCGCGAGATCGCCTCCTTCCCCCCGGAGCTGGCCGCCGTCTACCCCAGCGGCGACTCATTCGAGCTGCGCGAGGCTCTGGGGAACCGCCTGGGCATCTCCCCCGAGCGCATCCTGGTGGGCAACGGTTCCTGCGAGGTTATCTCGTCGGTGATCAAGGCCTTCTGCCAGCCGGGCGACAACATCGTCACCGCAGACAAGACCTTTGCCGTCTACGAATGGGTGGCGGAGTTCTCCGGCATCCAGGCGCACCTGGTTCCGCTCCGCGATCACGCCTTCGATCCCCAGGGGATGCTGGACAGGATCGACAACCGCACCAAGATCATCTTTGTCTGCAACCCCAACAACCCCACCGGCAGCTACTGGACAGGGCAGCTGCTGACCGACTTCCTGGAAAGGGTGGGAAGCGAGCGGATCGTGGTGGTGGACGAGGCCTACCGCGAATTCGTGGAGGATGAAGAGTACCCGGACGGGGTCAGCCTGATGGAGCGCTTCCCCAACCTGGTGGTATTCCGCACCTTCTCCAAGATGTACGCCCTGGCCGGTCTGCGCACCGGCTATCTGGTAGGGAGCGACCGGGTGGTGGAGGTGGTCCGACGCACCAGCGTGGTCTATTCGGTAAACGTGCAGGCCCAGCGGGCCGCCCTGGCGGCACTTTCCGACGATGGGGGACATATCGCCGCGACCCGCGCCCTGGTTCGGGAGTCCAGGGCCTATCTGCGCACGGCGTGCGACGACCTGGGCCTGGAAACCGTCATCGGAGAAGGCAACTACCTGATGATCAGGGTGCCAATCAACGACATGCTCATGTACCGCCGCCTGATGAAGCGGGGGATGATGGTCCGCTCCATGACCGGGTTCCGCTACCCCGGCTGGATCCGCGTCACCCTCAAGGAGATGGAGGTCATGACCCGCTTTGCCCAGGCTCTGGGCGCTGAGATCGCGGCGATCCGCTCGCGGGGTAGAACGTCATGACCATGGATGAACGACAACTGGAAATAGGCCGGCCGGAGATCCGCGGCGACGCCCCTGCCAAGGCCAGGGGTCGGGAGCTGTTCTCCGCCGACATCTACCCCGACAACCTGGTCTGGGCAGGGGCGGTGCGGGCCGGCATCCCCCACGGCAGGCTCCTGTCGCTGGATGCTTCGGCGGCCCTGGCCCTGCCCGGCGTGCTCAGGGTGCTGACCGCCAGGGACATAGACGGGCCGAACCGCCACGGCATCATCCATAAGGACACGCCGGTGCTGGTGGACGACCTGGTCCGCTACAGCGGAGACGCCATCGCCCTGGTGCTGGCCGAGAGTGCCTCTGCCCTGCGCCGGGCCATCACGCTGGTGCGGGCCGAGATCCAGCCGCTTCCGGCGCTGTTCGACCCCGACGAGGCACTGGCCGAAGGCGCCCCCCAACTGCACCCGGACCAGGCGAGCAACCTGCTCCTGGCGGCCGAGATCCGCACCGGCGACGCCGAGACGGCGCTGGGGGAGTGCGCCGCGATGGTGGAGGGAGAGTTCTCCACCCCGGTGCAGGCCCATGTTTTCCTGGAGACGGAGAACGGCACCGCCAGGCTGGAAGCGGATGGCGGCATCAGCATGACCGTCTCCACCCAGTCCCCCTTCCGGGACCGCTTCGAGGTGGGCCATGCCCTGGGCATCCCTTTCCAGCGCATCCGCATCACAAGCCCCAGCCTGGGGGGTGGCTTCGGCGGCAAGGACGGCGCCACCGTGCAGTGCCTGCTGGCACTGGCCGCCCTGCACAGCGAAGGGAGGCCGGTGAGAATGCAGTGGAGCAGGGAGGAAAACCTGTCCGCCGGCTACCGGCGCCACGGCTGCAGGATGCGCTACCGCATGGGCGCCTTGGAGGACGGCACCCTGCACGCCCTGCAGTGCGACCTGATCTATGACACCGGCGCCTACGCCCACCTGGGGGGCGAGGTGATGGAGCTGGGCATGGAGCACAGCGGCGGCCCCTACCGCATCCCCCACACGCTGATCAGGGGAAAATGCGTCTTCACCAACAACCCGGTGGCCGGCGCCATGCGCGCCTTCGGCGTCTGCCAGGTCAGCTTCGCCTTCGAGTCCATGATGGACCTGCTGGCGGAAAAGCTGGCCATGGACCCGCTGCAACTCCGCCGCAAGAACGCCCTGGTCCGGGGGGACAGAAACTGCGCCGGCATGCGCCTGGACACATCCACCAACATTGCAGGCTGCCTGGAACTGCTGGAGGAGCATCCCTTCTGGCACGAGCGGGAGGAGTGGAAACGACAGGCACCTCCCCATACCAGGCGCGGGGTCGGTCTGGCGGCCATCTTCAACGCCGCCGGCTACGGCGGCAAGGTGCGCGACGCGGCCATCGCCAAGGTGGAACTTTCCCCAGAGGGGGAGATCGTGGTGCACAACGGGGTCTCGGACATGGGACAGGGAAACTCGGCCGCCTTCCTGCAGATGGCGGGACAGATCCTGGGACAGGATGCCTCCAGCTTGCGGCTGCACCAGCCGGACACCCTCACCGCCTACCCCTCCGGTTCCTCATCCGCCGGCCGGACCACCTATACCTTCGGCAATGCCCTGATCAAAGCCTGTCAGGATCTCAAGGCACGCCTGATCAACCGGGCCGGGCTGCTGCTGTTCACCGACAACGACGACGAGCTGCGCCTGGCACCCGGCAAGGTGATCCACCCCCCAAGCCAGCGGGAAGTGCCCCTGCGGCAGTTGGCCGGCTTCATGCCCCGCGAGGACCGGGTCTGCATCAACCAGTTCGTGGCCCCGGTCTGCCGGGATGTGCCGGATACGGCCACCGGCTTCTTCATCGGCTTCCCCCACCTGATCTTCGCCTACGCCGCCCACTTGGCCCGCATCCAGGTGGACCTGGCCACCGGCCTGATCCGGGTGATGGACTATCTGGCGACCACCGACGGCGGCGGAGTCATCAACCCGGCCATGTTCGACCAGCAGGTCCATGGCGGCGTGGCCCAGGGTCTGGGCTACGCCCTGATGGAGGATCTGGTGACCAGCCAGGGGATGGTGCTGAGCGACGACCTGGGCAGCTATCTGATCCCGGGAGCCCAGGATGTGCCGGAGATCGTCTCCATCCCCTGCCAGGGCGACGAGGAGAGCGGCCCCTTCGGCATGAAGGGCATCGGCGAGGTGGCCATGAACGGCCCGCTGCCGGCAATCGCCAACGCCCTGGCCGACGCCTGCGGGATCCGTGTCAACCATGCCCCGCTGACACCGTCGAAGGTGCTGGCGGCCCTTTCCGGCCTGAATGAATAGCAGCAGGGAGTTTGCCATGGAATTCAAGGACCAGACCGTTGTCGTCACCGGCGGCACCCGCGGGATCGGACGGGCCATTGCGCTGGCCTTTGCCCGCAACGGCGCACGGGTGTTTGCGGCGTACCTGAACAACGATGCGGCCGCACGGGCTACCTGGGAGGAGGCCGAGAGCCTGGCAGGCTCCCTGGTCGCCATCAAGGCCGACGTGGGCACGGCCGAAGGAGCCCGCGCCATCATGGATGCGGCCGCGAAAGAGACGGGGCACATCGACGTGCTGGTCAACAACGCCGGCATCCTGAGAGACGGGCTGCTGGTCACCATGGCCGAACAGGATTGGGAGGAGGTCATGCGGACAAACCTGAACTCCCTCTTTCACTGCGGCAAATGGGGCGCCAGAAAGATGCTGGGGCAACAGCGGGGCGCCATCGTAACGGTCTCATCCGTATCCGCCCTCATGGGAACGGCCGGCCAGACCACCTACTCCGCCTCCAAGGGCGCCGCCATCAGCTTCACCAAATCCCTGGCCCGCGAGCTGGGGCCGCTAGGGATCCGGGTGAACGCGGTGGTGGCCGGCCTGATACGTACCGACATGACCGCGCACCTGGAGGGGGAGGCGCTGCAACGCATCGTCCGCACCACCTCCCTGGGGCGCAGCGGCACTCCCCAGGAAGTGGCCGAGGCGGTCCTGTTCCTGGCCTCGGCGCGGGCTTCCTACATCACCGGCCAGTCCCTGGTCGTGGATGGCGGCATCGTCTGAACCTGAAACGACAATCGGCAACCGTTGCGGAGAAACCGAACCGACGCCCGCAAGACCGGGACCGCCGCAGAAGAGCAGCACCACCCCACTGAAAGGAGTCAGACCATGTGCCCTGCGCCCTATACCTTACTACCGGTTGACGCATCCCGCGCCGATGCGGTCGCGGAGGTATTCCGTTCGATTTACGGCGACACCTATCCGGTGAAATACGTCTATCAGGGAGCGGGGGTCATGGCTGAAATCGCCGCCGGCAGACTGAGCTCGTTTCTGGCCTTCGACGGCCAGGGGCTCCCGGCCGGCTACGTTGCCATCTATACGAGCGCGCCTAACCCGCGCCTGTGGGAAGGGGGCAACCTGCTGGTGGTCCCCGGCCGGGGCGACGGCGATCTGGCCTGGTCGCTGCTGCAACAGTTCCTGCGCCCGGAGCACCTGCCCCCTTCCGGCAGTGACGGCATCTTCGGAGAGTCGGTCTGCCACCACTTTTTCACCCAGTTGGCCTGCGCCAAATCGGGCTTCGCGGACTGCGCCCTGGCTCTGGAGCAGATGGACGGGGCCGCGTTCCGCGAGCACGCGCCGGAGTCGGAGCGGGTGGCCTGCCTGCTGCAGTTTTTCGAGCAGTCCGACCCGGAGGAGGAGTGTTATCTGCCGGACCGGTACGAGGAGCCGCTCCAGGCCATCCTCGGCCGCCTGCGCCCCAGGAACCCGCGCCACGGCCGCGCGACGCTGCCCGAAACGGGGACCACCGTTTGTCACGACACCTGGTTCACCGGCGCCGGCATGTGGAGGGTTGCCGTCAGCTCCATCGGCGGCGACTGGACCGGGTTCCTGGACGAGTTGCTGCTTCGTGCCGCGCAGCGGGGAGTGGTCAGCCTCCAGGTGGTGATCTCCGCCGCCCTGCCCTCCATCGGCCGGGCCGTGGAAGATTTGCGCCAACGGGGCTTCTTTCTGGGCGGCCTGTTTCCGCGCTGGTTCGGCGCCGACGGTATCATGATGCAGCGGATCCTCGGCAGGGAGCCGGATTACGAGGGGATCAGGCTGTACAGCGCCGGGGCACGGGCGCTTTTGGAATTCATCCGCAACGACCGGGAATCAGTCCCGGCACCGGGAGGGGTATGATGACCACGGGGGCTGGAATCCTGGGAACCGGTGTCTGCCTGCCGGAACAGCTGCTGACCAACGAAGAGCTCGCCAGCCGCTTCGGCATCACCACGGAGTGGATCTTCGAGCGCACCGGCATCCGCCAACGCCACATCGCCGCACCGCATCAGGCCTGCTCCGACCTGGCCATCGTTGCCGCCCGTCGGGCCCTGGCCGCCGCCGATACCCTTCCGGAGGAGATCGGCATGGTCATCGTCTCCACCATATCCGGCGATTACCCCTCCCCGGCCACGGCGGCGCTCGTCCAGGGCGCCCTGGGGATTCCGGGCGCGATCTGTTTCGACCTTTCTGCCGCCTGCTCCGGTTTCGTGTATGGGCTCGTGGTCGGCTGTCATGCCGTCACCTGCGGATTCAGCCGCAAGGTGCTGCTGATCGGCGCGGAGGTGCTGTCCCGCATCGTCAACCCGGACGACTGCGACAGCGTCATCCTGTTCGGCGACGGCGCCGGCGCGGCGGTGATCGGGCCGGTTCCCGACGGATTCGGCTTGCTGGCGACCGATGCGGGCACCATCGGCAGCGAACATGAGGCCATCATGGTCCCGGCCGGCGGCAGCCGGTTGCCGCTCTCGGCGGAAGTCCTTGCCGACCAGTTGCAGTACGTGCGCATGGACGGGAACCAGGTTTTCGTCTTCGCCATGCGCATCCTGGGCAATTCGGCCATGCGCGCCATGAACAAGCGGGGATTGACGCCAACGGATATCGCCCTGTTCGTGCCCCACCAGGCAAACCGCCGCATCATCGAGGCCGCGGCCGGCCGGCTTGACCTGCCGCTGGAGCGGTTTGTCGTCAACCTGGAGCGGATCGGAAACACCTCTTCCGCCTCGATCCCCATTGCCCTGGACGAGACCATCCGCACGGGGCGGATAGTGCATGGCGACCACCTGATGCTGACCGGATTCGGGGCGGGAGTCAGCTGGGGGTCGGCATTGCTTCGCTGGCACTCCCCCGGGAGTGACCAAATTCACACCAAAGGAGATGAACCATGACAACACGCGAGAAAATCTGTGAACTGATTCTGAAGACGAGGAAGGGCAAGCTGGCCCCGGAGGACCTGAAACCCGAGGCTGACCTGCGAAACGATCTGCGCCTTGACTCCCTGGCGTTGGCCGAGCTGCTGGTGCTGACGGAGGACAGCTTCGGCGTGGAATTCTCTCCTGAAGAGGCCCACTCGGTGGCAACCCTGGGGCAGATGATCGACTTCATCGACAAACGCCTGGCCGCCGCCTAAACCGGCATGACGAGCACCACGGGGAAGATCGCCCTCCTCTGTTCCGGCCAAGCCGGGCAGAGAAGCGGCATGCTGGATGAACTTCTCGGCAACCCGCGACATAACGAACTGTCGCAGCTGGCTTCCGATCTCCTGGGACAGGATGTGTGCTCCTGGTGGCGCTCCCTCGGAGAAGACGAGATCTATGCCAACAGCCGGGCCCAGTTTACCATCGCCCTCTATCAGCTGGCAACCTGGGACGCCATCCGCGACCTGCTTCCGAAGCCGGCCCTGGTGGCCGGCTACTCCCTTGGCGAGGTCGCGGCCTGTTACGTCGCCGGCGCCCTGAACCGGCGGGAAACCCTCCGGATCATCCGGGAACGGGCGCGCCTGATGGATCTGGCAACGGCACAGCTGCGGCCGGGCCGCGGGGCGATGATGCTATGGCGTTATGACGACGTCCCCGAACGACGGATGCGGCGCGATGCAATGATGGCAGCACTGGGGATCGACACGGCAATCGTCCGCGGCAGCGGCGAGGTGGTGCTGTCCGGCCGCGACGACGCGGTCCACCGGCTGCTGGATCATTTTTCCCCGACAAATCCGTCCCTGGTTCGTCTTCCCGTCGCTGTTCCCTCCCACAGCCGCCATCTGGCCGGGGCGGTGGAACCGTTGCGCAGGTTCATCCTGGAAGGAGAATGCGCGGCTCCCGCCGTGCCGCTGCTGTCCAGCCTGTCCGGACAGCGGATCACGAGCCGTGAGGGAGTGGCGGAGGCACTGTCGGCCCAGCTCGCGAGCACCGTCCGCTGGGACCTCTGCATGGCGGCCATGGCACGGGCCGCCATCGACACCGTGATTGAGCTGGGACCCGGGACGGACCTGGCCCGGCTCCTGATGCGCGAGTACCCCCACATCAGGGTCTGTTCCGTCGATGAATTTCCATGCCTGTCCCGATTCGAGACATGGCTTGAGGAGCATCAAGCATGAATGAGGCACGGGAAACAATACGGTTCATCCTCAACGGCCGGGCAATGGCGATCGACGCCCCCGCAGACCGGCGGGTGGTGGATCTGCTGCGCGAAGACCTGGGGCTGACCGGGACCAAAGAGGGGTGCGGCACGGGCGAGTGCGGCGCCTGCACCATCCTGGTGGATAACGAAAGCCGCCTCTCCTGCCTGATGCTGGTGGCCCAACTGGAGGGGGCTCGGGTCACCACCGTGGAGGGGCTGGAGCTGCTCCCCGTGGGGAGAGCTATTCAGCGGGCCTTCGTGGAGGAGGGGGCGGTGCAGTGCGGCTTCTGTACCCCGGGCATGGAGCTGGCCGCCCTGGCCCTGCTGCGTGAGGAGCCACAGCCGACGCGGGAGCGGATCAGGGAGGGGCTTTCCGGAAACCTCTGCCGCTGCACCGGGTATGTCAAAATCGTGGATGCGGTGGAGCGGGCCGCCACGGACATCGGCGGAGGGGAACAAGAATGAGGATCGTACTTTCCCCCTCGTCCCTGGAGGAGCTCTTCTCCCATCTGGAGCATTTTCCCCAGGCCATGGTCATGGCCGGCGGCACCGATCTTTTGGTCAGGCTGCGCCAAGAGCCGGTCCCGAACCAGCGCCCCCTCCTGCTACTTGCCGGCCTGCCGGAGCTCCAGGGCATCAATGACAGGGGAACGGAAATCTCCATCGGCGCCGCCACGCCGCTGGCCCGCCTGATCAGCCACCCGCTGGCCCTGGGTCATGCAGAGCTGCTGGTCCGGGCCGCCCGCACCATCGGCGGCCCGGCGATCAGGAACATGGCCACCCTGGGGGGCAACATCAGCACCGCATCCCCGGCCGGGGACTCCCTGCCGGCACTGCAGCTGCTGGGCGCTGAACTGGAGCTGGCCTCCCGGCACGGGACACGCCGGCTGTCCGTGGGAGACTTTGTCGCCGGACCGGGCAGGACGCAGGTGCGCCATGGCGAGGTCATCACCCGCATCCTGCTGCCCCGGGAGGAGGACTTCCCCCACCAGACCTTCCAGAAGGTCGGTCTGCGCAGTGCTTTGGCCGTGGCCGTGGTCAGTTTTGCCGGGATGTTCAGGCTTTCCCCCGACGGCTGCGTGCAAGAGGCCCGTTTTGCCTGGGGGAGCGTGGCGCCCACCGTTGTCAGGCTCCCCGGGCTGGAGGAGAAACTGGCCGGCGCGCCCCTGGACCGGGACACAATCCGGTCAGCGGCGGCACTGGTGCGCGAAGGCGTGTCGCCCATGGACGATATCCGCGGCAGCGCCGACTACCGCCGTTCCGTGGCCGCCAACCTGCTGGTCCGTTTCCTGGAGGGAATCCATGCCTAAACCAGCCGGCCTGTTCACGCCCGCCTTTCTGGTGATCAATTTCCAGTTCGCGCTGGTGACCGGCATTGCCGCGCTGTTCTTCGCCTTCTCAGGCTATCTGGCGCACCTGGGGATCAGTCCGGCAACCGCCGGTTTCATCATCAGCGCCGACGCCCTGGCGGCCCTGATCATCCAGCCGCTGATCGCGCCCCTGGTACACCCCGGTTCGGCGCGGCGCTGGCTGTGCGGTGGCTCGCTGGTCCTGGCAACGGCACTGTTCATGATCGGCCAGTCCGACTCGGTGCCGCTCCTGGTGACCGCACGCCTGCTGCAGGGGGCAGGCTTTATCTGCGTCCTGACCGCGCTGATTACCATGGTCGTCCAACTGATCCCCCCGGAGATGAGCGGCCGCGCCTTTGGCTGGGTCTCCCTGATTCGGCTGGTCCCCTACGCCATCATACCGCCGCTGTTGGATTTCACGCGCCTTCCCCCCTCCTCCTTCGGGACCGTGCTGAACCTGGCAGGAGGAGCGGCGCTGATCCCGCTCCTTGGGTTGCTACTCCCCCGTTCCGGGCAGGAAACAACGGCGGGGGGGGCGCCGTCCCCGGGGCTGTCCGGCATGCGCGACAGCCTGAGTTCACCCGCAATATCCCTGCTGCTTGTGTCGGCGCTGCTCTTCTTCTGCGGTTACTCCGCCATCTTCTTCTACCTGAAGCAGTTCGGCAGCAGCCTGGGCATCGCCAAACCCAGCCTCTTCTTCTCCATCGCCACCCTGGCGATGATTCTGGTCAGGGTGGCGGGAGGATGGCTGTTCGACAGGTACAGCAAGCTTCTCTTCTGCGGCGCGGGACTCCTGGCCGTGGCTGTCTGCTATGCCCTGCTGCCCCTCTCCCCGTCCGGCCGGATGTTCTTCACCCTTGCCGGACTCTGCGGACTGGGCTGGGGCATATCCATGCCGCTGCAGGCGGCAGTGATGTTCGACATCTCGGCTCCCCGTGCGCGCGGCCTGAACCAGAACCTGCTGATCGTTATGATGCAGGGAGGCTTCTTCCTCGGCCCGTTCCTGGGGGGGCAGATCATCTCCTGTTCCGGCTTCGGCCCGCTCTTTGCCTCCCTCGCACTGCTGACCCTCGCCTCCCTGCTTACCATGCTCGTCGCCGGCCATTACGCCAAGCGTCACGGCGCGGAAGGGAGCGGCCAAGCGGTCAGCTAGCCTGACTGCTTCAGCCGAGTCTCCGGGGGCATGTATCCCAATCCCTGGCGCCCAAGGGATTGGGCAGCCACGATGTTGAAGCTCATCACCGCCAGAGAGCCTTCACGCTCCGGCCATACCGGAAACAGTGCGCTTCAGCTCTGCACATGTAGGTTCATGGATGGTTAGGACCTGTGGAAGGGGAAAAAGAGAGGGCAACTGCATGGGGAGCATGTTCAGTTGGGGAGAGCCGGCTTGAGTCAGACGCCGGCACCTGAAATCATGGGCGAAACACACCATGTCGTCATGATTCGAAAAAGAGGGAAAGGGAAACTGCGTGCCAGGCTTAGCCCCGCGCGGTAAGGACGGCACGAAACGAGAGGCTTCCTATGCTCAGTACTATGATGGAGAGCCCCGTGAGCAGGCCTGCAAGAGAAACAGAGCCCGACACCACGAGCGGATAGAGGATACCTGCCAATACGACCAGACGCAGCACCAGCCAGACCATGGCCTGCCTGTTCGGGTTGTTCGGGAGCGTCGCCAGGATGCGCCGGAGTATGCGGTGCATCCAGAGGAAGTTTGCTATCCCGATGGCGCCGCCAGCCAAGACCCCCAGTCCGGTTTCGGTGGAAAAAAACAGCAGGCCAAAAAGAGACAAGAGCAGAAGCAGTGCCACACTTACTTTGACGACAAGCCCGACACTCTGTTCCTCATGCAGTAGCATCATCGTCGCGGCGAACCTCTCTGCTGGCAATCAGATAGATATTCTTGAAGCCGGCTGCAATGCCTATACAGAGAAACAGATAAAAGAACCAGGGTGATGTCCCGAGCCAGCCGTCAAGCGTCAGTCCGAACCAGACACCGATTGCAATTGCCGCAACAACCGATATCCCCATACTGGAAAGTTGTGCCAGACTGCGAAAGAGCTCTTTGCGTTCACTATTCATCAAGAAATGACGCTGCGTAGTGAGTTCGCGCCAGGGCGCACACGAGTGATGCCATGAAAAAACCTCACTATTTTCTGGTTGCCTTTCCTGCCACCTGCATGCGTATCAGGGCGCGTTCCAGCGCCGCCTCGTAGACCTTGAACTGCTTGTCCTCCGGCCCCAGTGTCTTCAGCGCCTGCTCCGCGCGGGTCTGGGCAGATCTGGCCCGCTCCACGTCGATCTCATGGGCATGCTCGGCGGTCTCCACCAGAATGACAATCCTGTTTTCACGGATCTCGAAGTAGCCCCAGTTCAGCGCCATGCAGGAGAGCACACTGTTGCTCTTGTAGCAGAGCTCGCCGATCTTCAGCGATGTCAGGAAAGGGGCATGGTCCGGGAGCACGCCGAATTCGCCCAACGCACCGGTGGCCATGACCTCGTCCACCTCGGCATCCACCACCTTGGCATAGGGTGTTATAATCTCAAGCTTCATCTTTTCAGCCATACGTTGATCTCCGTAGGGGCACCCCCCTGTGTGAGTGCCCGTGCATGGTCCCCCCTACACCGCGGCCAGCTTGGCGGCCTTCTCCACCGCCTCCTCGATGGAACCGACCATGTAGAAGGCCTGCTCGGGGAGGTGGTCATGCTTGCCGGAAACGATCTCCTGAAAACCCTTGATGGTGTCCTTCAGCTCCACGTACTTGCCCGGGGAGCCGGTGAAGACTTCGGCCACGAAGAACGGCTGGGAGAGAAAGCGCTGGATCTTGCGCGCCCGGGCAACGATCAGCTTATCCTCCTCGGAGAGTTCGTCCATGCCCAGGATGGCGATGATGTCCTGCAGGTCCTTGTACTTCTGCAGGATGTACTGCACCTGGCGGGCGATGGCGTAATGCTCCTCGCCGATGATCTGCGGATCCAGGATGCGCGAGGTGGAGTCCAGCGGGTCAACGGCCGGGTAGATGCCCAGCTCGGCTATCTGACGCGAAAGCACGGTGGTGGCGTCCAGGTGGGCGAAGGCGGTGGCCGGCGCCGGGTCGGTCAGGTCGTCGGCCGGCACGTAGATGGCCTGCACCGAGGTGATGGAGCCGTTCTTGGTGGAGGTGATCCGCTCCTGCAGCTCGCCCATCTCCGTGGCCAGGGTGGGCTGGTAGCCGACCGCCGAGGGGATGCGCCCCAACAGGGCCGAGACCTCGGAGCCGGCCTGGGTGAAGCGGAAGATGTTGTCGATGAAGAGCAGCACGTCCAGCCCTTCGTCGTCGCGGAAGTGTTCGGCGATGGAGAGGGCGGTCAGGGCGACCCTGGCGCGGGCGCCGGGCGGCTCGTTCATCTGGCCGTACACCAGGGCGGTCTTCTCCAGAACCCCGGTCTCCTTCATCTCCATCCAGAGGTCGTTCCCCTCGCGGGTGCGCTCGCCGACCCCGGCAAAGACCGAGAAGCCGCCGTGCTGGCGGGCGATGTTGTTGATCAGCTCCATGATCAGAACCGTCTTGCCCACCCCGGCGCCGCCGAACAGGCCGATCTTGCCGCCGCGGGCATAGGGGGCCAGCAGGTCCACAACCTTGATGCCGGTGGTAAAGGCCTCCACCTTGGTGGACTGGTCCTCGAAGGGGGGAGCCTCACGGTGGATCGGATTCTCCTTGTCGTTGCCAATGGGCCCCATCTCGTCCACCGGCTCGCCGATGACGTTGATGATCCTGCCCAGGGTCTTCTTACCCACCGGCGCGCAGATCTGCTTGCCCGTGTCCAGGACCGCCTGGCCCCGCTTGAGACCGTCGGTGGAGTCCATGGCAATGGTGCGCACGGAGTTCTCACCCAGATGCTGGGCAACCTCCAGCACCAGGTTGTTCTCGCTGTCGTTGATCGCCGGGTTGGTGACGCGCAGGGCGTGGTAGATCTCCGGCAGCTTGCCCGGCTCGAACTCCACGTCCACGACCGCGCCGATAACCTGTGTGATTTTTCCTGTATTCTGACTCATTGAACGGTATCCTCCCGTGAACTTTTGGGGTTTCTTATCCTTTTATGGATTCAGAGCCGGAGATGATCTCCATCAGCTCGGTGGTGATGGCTGCCTGGCGGGCCCGGTTGTACTGCAGGGTCAGTTTGCCGATCATCTCGGTGGCGTTTTTCGTGGCGCTGTCCATGGCCGTCATCCGGGCGCCATGCTCGCCGGCAACCGACTCCAGCACGCTCCTGAACAGCTGAACCTCGATATTCTTGGGCAAAACCTCAGACAGCAGCTCTTTTTGAGACGGTTCATAGATATATTCACTACATGAATCATCCGGGTCGCACACCGACTCTGTTGCCACCGGCAGCAGCTGCTGGAAGGTGATGTCCTGGGTCATGACCGACCGGAACGAGTTGTACAGAAGCTCCACCCGGTCGTACTCCTGCTCCAGAAAACCATCGATGACATCCTGCGCCAGAAGCGCCACCCCCCCATAGGTGGGTTTGGCAATGATATCCACGTAGTTTTTGTAAATGTCGCAGCGGTTCTTGAAGTATTCGTACCCCTTGCGCCCCACGGTGAGTACATGAATCCGCTCGTACTCATCGCCGTTCTCCTGCAGAAAGCGCTCGCCAGCCTTGCACAGGTTGCTGTTAAAGGCGCCGCACAGGCCGCGATCGGCGGTGATCACGACCAGCAGCAGATTTTTCGCCTCGCGCTGTTTCAAAAGCGGATGGGGATCATCATGCAGGCTGCCGGCCAGGGAGGTCAGTACCTGGTTCAGCTTAGTGGCGTAGGGCCGCGCGGCAACGACGTTTTCCTGGGCGCGGCGCAGCTTTGCCGCCGAGACCATCTTCATGGCCTTGGTGATCTGGTAGGTATTCTTTACCGAGACAATCCGTTTCTTTATGCTCTTGAGGCTCGCCATGGTTGTAGTCCGTCCTTGTGCTTACGCGCTGAATTCTTTCTTGAACTGCTCCAGGGCAGCCACGATGCGCTTCTTCAGCTCGTCATCGATGGCTTTCTTGTCGCGCAGCTCCGACAGCAGGTCGGCCTGGCGGTTGTCGAAGAATGCGTACATCTCATCCTCGTAACGCCTCAGCGTGGAGACCGGCAGCTCGTCCAGGAAGCCGTTGTTGGCGGCAAAGATGATCAGCACCTGCTTTTCGTTGGACAGCGGGCGGTACTGCGGCTGTTTCAGGATCTCCACCAGACGCTCGCCACGGGCAAGCTGCATCTGGGTCGCCTTGTCCAGGTCGGAACCGAACTGGGCAAAGGCCGCCATCTCGCGGTACTGGGCCAGGTTCAGCCGCAGGGTGCCGGCAACCTGCTTCATGGATTTGGTCTGCGCCTTGCCACCGACGCGGGAGACGGAGAGGCCGACGTTGATGGCCGGACGCACGCCGGAGAAGAACAGGTCCGATTCCAGATAGATCTGGCCGTCGGTGATGGAGATGACGTTGGTCGGGATGTAAGCGGAGACGTCGCCGGCCTGGGTCTCGATGATGGGAAGCGCGGTGAGCGAACCGCCGCCGCACTCGTCGGACAGCTTGCAGGCGCGTTCCAGCAGACGGCTGTGCAGGTAGAAGACGTCACCGGGGTAGGCCTCGCGCCCCGGAGGGCGGCGCAGCAGCAGCGACAGCTGGCGGTAGGCTACAGCCTGCTTGGAAAGGTCGTCATAGATGATCAGGGCGTGCTGGCCTTTGTCGCGGAAGTACTCGCCCATGGTGACCCCGCTGTAGGGGGCGATGAACTGGAGCGGCGCCGACTCGGATGCGGAAGCGGCAACGACGATGGTGTAGTCCATGGCGCCGTGATCGGAGAGCTTGGCCACCACTTGGGCCACGGTGGAGCGCTTCTGGCCGATGGCAACGTAGATGCAGATCACGTCCCCACCCTTCTGGTTGATGATCGTATCCACTGCTACGGCTGTCTTGCCAGTCTGGCGGTCGCCGATGATCAGTTCGCGCTGGCCGCGGCCGATGGGAACCATGGCGTCGACGGCCTTGAGGCCGGAGGCCATGGGCTGATCAACCGATTTGCGGGCAACGATGCCGGGAGCCTTGATCTCCACCTTGCTGAAGGTGTCGGTTTTGATCGGCCCCTTGCCGTCGATCGGCTCGCCGATGGCGTTGACCACCCGCCCGATCAGGGCTTCGCCCACAGGAACCTCGGCAATGCGGCCGGTGCGCTTGACGGTGTGACCCTCCTTGATCGCGGTGAATTCACCCAGGACCGCGGCACCGACATTGTCCTCCTCCAGGTTGAGGACCATGCCCGAAACGCCGCCGGGAAATTCCAGCAACTCCCCCGCCATGGCGCCCGAAAGGCCGTGAATACGGGCAATGCCGTCGCCGATGGAGATGATCGTGCCGGTCTCCGAGACCTCGACCTCCTTGCCGTACTCTCTGATCTGTTTCTTGATGATCTCGCTGATCTCTTCCGCTCTGATTTTCATGGGAGCATTACCCCTTCTGTAATTGATCTTGTATCCGCTTGAGTTGCGTCTTTACACTGCTGTCGTAGACCGTATCACCGATCTGAACGACAACACCGCCCAGAAAAGCCTTGTCAACCGTCAGTTGGGGGATAATCGTTTTAGCGCTCTTTTTTTCCAGCGCCTCCCGTATCGCGGCCAACTGAACAGCATCCAACTCAAAGGCGGTTGTGATAACCGGGCGAAGTATGCCCACGTGCTCGTCAGCCAACTGCCCATAGGCCTTGACTATCTGGCTGAAAAACGCAACGCGGTTCTTGTCCACCAGCAGCAGCAGGAAGTTTCCCATCAGTTCGGAACAGGCGCATGAGCCGACCAACTCCCGCATGATGTTCTTTTTCCGTTCATGGCTCAGGGCCGGATCCGCGAAGGCGGCCGGAATCTCGGGGGTAGTGCCAAAAAGATCCTCAACGTCTGCAAGCTCCCCGCGGAAGCGGTCAACCAGCCCGCATTCCGCCCCAAGTTGCACAAGCGACAACGCATATCGTTTTGCTATCGTGGAATTGATCATTTGAACTGTTCCACCTTCTTGAGATAATCATCCACGTACAGGTCGTGGTCTTCCTTGCCAATGGCGCCAGCCAGTTTCGTAGCTGCAAGCTGAACCGCCAGGCGGCCAGCCTCGGCTTGCAGAGCCGAACGAGCCTTCAGCACCTCATGTTCGGCGGAAAGAGTTGCCTGGCCAGCGATCTTTTCGGCGGCAGCGCGGGCTTCGGCAATGATGCGCTGTTTCTCCTGCTCGCTTTCGCGCAGCATCGCGCCCCGCATCTCTTCGATTTCACGGGAAGCGTGTTCCAGCTTGCCGCTGTATTCGCGAAGTTTTTGCTCCGCAGCGTCCCGGCTCTGCTCTGCCTCGCGAAGACTCCTCTCTATCTTTACCTGACGCTCATTGAGAGCTTTCTTGACCTGTGCCTTTGCAATCGCCCAGCCCAGTAGAGCAGCCAGAACCGCGAAGTTGAGCACACGCCAGCCGAAGTCCTTCATTTGGGCCGCAGAATCGACCTGGTGGGCTCCTTCGCCAGCTTCCGATGCCCACCCCGTACCGACGGCAATGACAACGACACAGACCGCAAGGCATAAGGACAGGGTTGTTGTGCGATCAGATGGTGTACCCATGGCTACAGACTCCTCCCCAGGATTTTCTCGCAGATATCATCGGACAGGGCAAGGGCATGCTGCTCCAACAGCATCCGGGCCTGCGCCGATTCACGGGCCACATTGTCCCGAATGCCCGCCAATGATGCCGCAGCCTCGGAGCGTGCCGTATCCAGAAGCGCCGTCTCCTCGGCCTGGGCCTGCCTGATCGCCTCTGTCCTGCGCAGGGTCGCTTCAGCCTTGGCCTCCTGCAGACGCCCTTCGTAGAGGGCCATCTTGTCACGCACCTCCTGATCAACGGAATCGGCCGTGCTGCGCGCTGATTCGATCACCTGGCGGCGGTCTGCCAGCACCTTGCGGATCGGCTTGTAGAGAAAGCTGTTAAGCACGAGGGCAAGGATGCCAAAGTTTACAATCTGGATGACAAACGCCACATTTAGTTCAATCACGACTCACCTCTTACAGGCACACTGACGCACTACTCTCGAACCAGCCCGAAAGCTCCCGCCTGTTTCAATCAGGGCAGCAGATTCGATGTCATACGCATGTCACAGACACGTACCGAATTATTCCACCTGCATAGTCCAGGAATTGATTCTGTCCGGATCGATAGAACAGGATTGCCGGCAATCAGTACTTACTTGGCAACAGTTTCAGCCAGTTTGAGGGCGATATCCTTGTAGGGGTTGGCAAAGAGGATAATCAGACAGATGACCAGGGCGTAGATTGCCAGCGACTCGATCATGGCCAGACCGATCATCATGGTTGTCATAATCTTGCCGGATGCACCCGGATTACGGGAAACACCTTCAACCGCGCTTTTGACCGCCAGACCCTGTCCAATACCTGTACCCAGCGTACCAATCGCCATACCAATTGCTGCTCCCAGAACGCACATACTGAAAAAACTCATTTTCTTTTCTCCTCGGAGTGTGATGTATCCTAAGCAGTATAGGATCTTGATAATTGTTGTGAATCAACCGGTGGATCAGTGGGCCTCTTCAAGCGACCCCTGGATGTAGATCATCGTCAGCAGCATGAAGACAAACGCCTGGATGAAGGAGACCAATACCCCCATCAGCATCATCGGCAGCGGCACCAGGAAGGGCGCCAGACCGAAGAAGATGATCAGGACCAGTTCGTGGCCGTTCATATTACCGAACAGACGCAGGGTCAGGGAGACGGGGCGACTCAGGTGTCCGATGACCTCGATGAAGAACATGATCGGCGTCAGCCAGAGAATCGGGCCGCAGAAATGCTTTATGTACCCAATTCCATGGCGCTTTATACCCACCACATGGGTCGAGAGAAAAACAACGATGGCGCAGGCGGCGGTGGTGTTGATATTGGCCGTTGGTGGGAAGAATCCGGGGATCAGGCCGATCAGGTTGGAGACCAGCACGAAGATACCGATGGTCGCCACCAGCGGGAAGTAGGGACGGCCATGCTCTCCCATAGTTTCGGTAACCATGTTCTCGATGCCGCCCACAATAATTTCCATGAAGTTCTGCAACCCGCCAGGGACCGTCTTGAGCGCCCTGGTGGCCAGAAAGGAGAGGAGCAGAAGAAGCGCAATGATGAGCCAGGTGTAACTGACCGCATCGGCGCTGGCCTCGGACAGATGCAAAGGAGCAAGCATCTTGCGTAAAAATTCGAGAAACAGAAATGGATGAACCATATGCGTAACCCACCGTATCCAAAGTTCCATAGAATCGAATACCGCACTCTATGGTTATGACGTTTCTGATTGACAACCGTACAAACAGCCCTAAGAGTTACGCACGCTCACATGACAGCACAAGCGCAGCAAAAACTGAGCACGGCAGCACGAAACAGACCAGATTTTTATCCGCACTAAACACACATCAAACAGGAAAAGACCGTAACATCCCGCTAGATAGACGTCTTTACCGTAAGCTTTTTTTAGTATCACTAAATAGCGCAGACGTAGTAGTGCCAGACAGGCCAGGATGTACCATCATGACCGCGAACCGCTACCTACAGGTGATGCCTGACATGTCCCTGTATTCAAATCCACATACGGGGACTGTGCTTCTCATGAAAACTCTATTTTCAACCGTTTACTGAGAGCAAATGCTACTTTCTCCAGCGTATTCAGGGTGACCGATGTATTTTCAGGATCAAGCAACCTGTTTATAGCAGTCCGGCTTGTTCCCATTCTGTTTGCAAGGATAGTTTTGGTCAGTTTGCTTTTATATAATTCCTCTTCAATCTGGTCTGCCACAGCACGTTTGACCTTTGATGCAAACTGGTACGACATCAATTCATTGCTTCGTATCAATGATCTGCGTTCTGATCCTGCGAGCATTGTGTTCACAGCTATCCCTCCAATCGAAAAGATGAACTACATACATTTGTTGAGTGCCAGGACATTGATAACAGATACATGTGCCAGCAGATCGATAACAAAAGTGCTCTGACAATCGAATAATCGCCACATTCCATGACACATGAGCCGGAAGAAAGACGGAGCGGAGCAACAACCTTCTGAAGTTTTTACACAGGAACCTGCCGCGAGGATGAACAGATATGATCAGAAAAGGCGGGACGCCAAACAGAGCAGACGACAAGCAGAAACATTCGCCGGCCGCAATGACCACATAATGCTTTAATCCTTTCCAAACAGGGGAGGCGCCGCTGCTTCCGGCGGCACCCATAGCCCGCTTCCCTGACACTGATTGCAGAAAAGTCGTGGCGAAGCGTTATAGTGACACGTTCTTTTTCTTGCGCGGGACGTCAAGAAGATTCGTTGACTGCCTAAACTGGTCGGCCTTGACCAATCTGGACCAGATCCTCTTGTCCCACCACCTCCCCTGGTGCACTCCGTGTACTTCCTTTAAAACATGTACTCCCTTAGAATTTAAATTGCCTGCTCGCTTGACATGATTATGGAATATATGACATGATAATATCCAAAGCAAGTGTTTTTTCCGTCAGAGAGAACATAGCTCCGACACAGTTCAGCACCGTACTCTGTTGCATCAACACTGCGGCTTCGCAACAGGTTCCGATTTCAGGAGAATGCTTCACCGTTCCAGCGAAGGTTGAGCATGAAGCACGTCGTGGCGACTATCGAATGTCAAAGAACAGAAAAACAGGTCGAGGAATTCGACTACAAACTGCGCTGATTCAGATGAGTGGCCACGATGGCATGGCACTCAACACCAAATCATGATCAACAAGAGAGGCACAGAAATGATTCCACCGTACCCACATCCATCTTTTCGCCGGACAGTAACAATTTCCACACCAGCCTGGCCCGTGACTGCAGAGAAGGCCCACACCACAACTCCAACAGTATTCAAGTTAAAAAAACGAATAATTTCATATTGATTCAAAAACATCGTGTACTACGTTTTTGTTGTAAGCAACCTAAACCAGGTGGGGTGATGCAATCAACTCTTCGCTTGCGGAATGGGGCAGGGACTTGTGAATGGTGGGAATTATCTGGTGAAGGGAATTGAGCTACTTCAAGCCAACGATGGACAGGAAATCCTGCATCTTGTCACGGCTGATGGGAATACGAACTTCACCTCCGACGACATCCACCGAACACTCGGAGGGGTCGCGCAGGATCTTGTGAACCTTGCCGATATTGACCAGATAGCTGCGATGGACGCGGTGAAACATCTCGTGGGAAAGGCGTTTTTCCACCGCACCGAGCGAGAGGGCGCAGTGATATTCACACGTCTCGGTCCTGACCGTGGTGTAGATGTTGTCCGCCTTGAAATAGAGGATCTCATGGGGATTGAGCAGGTGGATTTCACCGTGGGAGCTGACAGGAACCCGCATCAGCTTCTGCTCGGTGGTGATAAAGGGGGTAACGTCATAGAACAGGGCGCTGATCTTCTCTTCAGTCATTTCCCGATCAACCAGAGGAACGAGCTTGATCAGGAGGTAGCGGTCCTTGTCGTCATTGCGAATGAACCTGATGGTGGTTGGCACCTGGCGTTTCGCCTCCGCCGCGAGCCTGAGCATATCTCTGACCCTGTCGCGACTCTCCTGGCGATGAATCTCCAGAATACTCCCCAGGAACAACTGTTCCAGGGGAATGTCGCAAAAAAGCAGCATGAACACCCGGTTGATGTGGGACACGCTCAAATCTTGGTTGAGGATCACGACTCCCGGCTCAATTTGTTCGATGATGCTGAGGACGTTAGTAACCCCCACTCGCTACCTCCTTTCGTGCCACACGAACCCGTATACTGTATACACTAATTCACCCCAAGCAGCCAAGAACAATGGCCGTCTCGTACGGTCGTTCCTGCCATGCCGGAAACGGTCAGGAGCGTGGCAGCGAATGCGAGCGATATGCTTCCAACGCAGCAGGGAACGGCCCGAGCGCACGCTGGAAGATACCCAGGGAAAAGGCTATGGCCAGACCGTAATTGGTGATAGGGACGCCTGCCTGGCGGCAGCGGATGATGCGGGACAGGACTTCCCGACGGTTCCACATGCAGGCGCCGCAGTGAACAACAAGCTGGTAGCTGCCGAGATCTTCTGGGAAATCGTGTCCCTGCAGATGGGTAAACTCCAGCCTGCCCCCCACATACTGGCGCAACCAGCGCGGCAGCTTGACTCTGCCGATATCCTCAGCAATGGGGTGGTGGGAGCAGGCCTCGCAGACCAGGACACGGTCTCCCGCCCGCAGGGAGTCGATGGCCAGGGCACCAACCACAAATTCCGTCAGGTCCCCCTTGAAGCGGGCAAACAGAATGGAAAACGATGTCAGGGGAACCGCATCCGGTGTATCCCCGGCCACCCTGAGAAAGGCCTGGGAATCGGTCACCACCAGGGCGGGGGGGCGTTTCAGACGATCCAGGGCACCACGCAACTCCCGCTCCTTGACAACCATGCAATAGGCGTCATTGTCCAGCAGATCGCGGATCGACTGCACCTGGGGCAGTATCAGCCTCCCTTTGGGCGCCTCAAGGTCAATGGGGATCACCAGAACCGCCAATTCACCCGGCGGGACCAGATCGCCGAGTATGGCGGGAGGAGTGATAAACCCGTCAGGGGCGCATTGGATGAGAGCTTCGCGCAGGGCGGGGAGCCCCTCCCCCCGGGGTGCGCTCGTGACCACGCACAGCGCGCCACGCTCATGAAGTGCGACAAGTCGCCCATCGTCCACGGCACAGCAATCGGATTTGTTGAATACGACAATCACGGGAATTCCGCGCCCGCCCAGTTCGGCGAGTATGACTTCCTCGAACTCTCCCCACTCACCGGCAATGGAGACAAGCAGTCCCACGTCCACCCGGTCCAGAACCTGGCGGGTACGCTGCACCCGCAACTCCCCCAGTGCGCCCGTATCGTCGATTCCCGCGGTATCGATAAACAGCACCGGCCCGAGGGGCAGGAGTTCCATCGGTTTTTCAATCGGATCGGTGGTGGTGCCGGCCACATCCGAAACAAGGGCTGCATCCTGGCGGGTCAGGGAGTTCAGAAGAGAGGATTTGCCCACATTGCGGCGTCCGAACAGGCCGATGTGGAGACGGTTCCCCTTTGGTGTGGCTTTCACTGTCGTCCCCTCTCCCCCGGCAGCGGTGAACCAAGCCGCGTGACGGATTCAGCCGAGACAAGCTCGTCAAAGGTTTCAGCCGTCATCAGGCCGCGCCGAACCACGGCCTCACGGACACTTCCCCCATCCGCCATGTCCCCCGCGATCTCCTGGGCAGCCTGATACCCGACGGCATCCACCAGCGCCGTGATACTGGCGGTGGCATTTTCCACATGCCGGAGACAGCGGGCCTCCCCTGCCTCCAGCCCTGCCACGCACAGACGGCTGAACAGGGAGCAGGCATTAACCAGCAGGTCCAGGCTCCCCAGCAGGGCATCGGCGATCAGCGGCAGGAAGGCGTTCAGCTCCAGACTGCCCAGGGAGCAGGCCAGGGTGATTGCCTGATCATTGGCGATGACACTCATGGCCGCCTGGGACACGGCCTCGGGTATGACCGGGTTGACCTTGCCCGGCATGATCGAGGAACCGGCCTGGCGAGCAGGAAGACGCAGCTCCCCCAGGCCCGCATCCGGACCGGACGACAGGAGCCGCAGGTCAGTCGCCACCTTGAGCAGGTTGCTGGCGCATGCCTTCAGCATGCCGCTGGCTTCCACAAAGACGTCCGTGTTCTGGGTCGCATCCACCAGGTTCTCGGCCCGTGCCAGCCCCAGCCCGGTGATGGCACGCAACTGCTCGACCACCTGGAAAATATATTGGCGCGGTGCGGCCAGGCCGGTACCGATGGCGGTTCCCCCCAGATTCACGACCCGCAGGCGTTCCTCGCACTTGTAGACCCGCCAGCGGTCGCGACCGAACGCTTCGGCATAGGCCGACATGGACCGTCCCAATGTGGTCAGGACGGCATCCTGATACTGGGTTCGTCCCACCTTGACGATGTGGCTGAAGGCCCGCTCCCGTTCCTGAAACGCTTCCAGCAACCCGATAAGCTCCTGCTCCAGCGCCCTGAGCCGCGTGATTGCAGCCACCTTGAGTGCCGTGGGATAGGTGTCGTTGGTAGACTGGTGCAGATTCAGGTCTTCCAGCGGGCTGATAATTGCGTAGTCACCAGGTGACCTGCCTAACAGCTGCAGGGCACGGTTGGCCAGCACCTCGTTGACATTCATATTGGTGGAGGTCCCCGCCCCGCCCTGCAGGGCATCCACCATGATATGGCGATCCAGTTGTCCCGCCATCATTTCCCGGCAGGCCTGTTGTATGGCATCGGCCTTGGGTTGATCCCACCAGCCGAGAGCATGATTGGTTCGTGCGCAGGCCAGCTTGACGGCGCCATAGGCATGGATCAGCTCTCCATGCACCGTTCGACGGGCAAGCGGAAAGTTTTCCATCCCGCGCAGGGTGTGAATGCCGTACAGCGCATCAACGGGAATTTCCCGTTCTCCCAGGAGGTCTTTTTCGCTACGAAAGGGTTTCATGGTTTGTCCGCAGCCACGTCTTTTTGTACCGCTCAGAAACAGTGGTCGCGTTGTGCGCCCTCCCTAATTTCTTTGAGCCTCTGCACCACGCCCTGTTTACCATGGCCATCGACCAGCTTGGCCAGTTCTTCCGCTATCAGCCTGTCTCCGATTTCCCTGGTGGACGGTGACGCATAGTCCAGCAAGTATTCCTGCAGCGTCAGCAGGGCATTGGGCGTGCAGAATTCCTTTATGAAGCCGGGGATGCTGAATTCCATGAAATGTTCACCGGTTCTGCCGACCCGGTAGCAGGAGGTGCAGAAACTGGGAATATAGCCAGCTCCCATCAGTTCGGCCATGACCTCGTCCAGGGAACGCACGTCGCCAAGTGAGAACTGTTCCCGCTCCATCACCTGAGCATCCCCGGCCTCGGTATAGCCGCCCAGCTCGATGCGGCTGCCGGCGTCGATCTGGGAAACGCCTAAGGAGATGCATTCCCGGCGTACCTGGGCATTTTCCCGGGCGGTCAGGATGAGCCCGGTATAGGGCACAGCCAGACGGAGTATGGCGATGATCCGCTTGAATTCCTGGTCGCCAACCAAGAGCTCCCTGTCCAGCGCAACACCCGCGGCAGGCCGCAGGCGCGGAAAACTGATGGTGTGGGGACCCACATTGTAGCGCCGCTGCAGGTGAAGGGCGTGGCTGACCAGGCCCAGCACCTCGAATCTCCAATCCACAAGACCAAAGAGCACCCCCAGCCCCACATCGTCGCAGCCGGCCTCAAAGGCCCGGTTGAGTCCGTCCAGTCGGTAGAGGTAGTTTGCCTTGCGGGTGCCCCGCGGATGCAGGCGGGCATAGGTTTCGTGATGGTATGTTTCGTGAAAGATCTGGTAGGTGCCGATCCCGGCGGCCTTGACAATGGCATACCCCTCCCGGTCAAGGGGGGCGGCATTGATGTTCACCCGCCTGATCTCACCCTTTCCCCTGGTGTCGTAGACGGTCCTGACGCTCTGGGCGATGAACTCGGCATCATAGGCCTGGTGTTCGCCGAACACCAGGATCAGCCGTTTGTGCCCCTTGCTTTCCAGGGCTTCGACCTGCCCGCGGATCTCGCCTTCGGTCAGCGTGCGCCGGATTGCGCTGGCATTGCTCCGCTTGAAGGCGCAGTAGGCGCAGTCGTTCACACATTTATTCCCGATGTAGAGCGGGGCGAACAGGACGATCCTGTTTCCGTACACCTTTTCTTTCAGTTCGCGGGCCGCGGCAAAGATCTCCTCGACCAGCTCAGGCGTATCCGCCAGCAGAAGCTGCGCGGTTTCCTCCACACCCAGTGCCTGCTTTTCAAGGCTCTTGGCGATTATGTCGCGAACCCGTGCCGCTTCGGGACGCTTGCCTCCCAGAAGGCCGAACAGATACGCCTCGTCGATGAAGTCGGCGGCGCCTGCGCTCAGTTTCATGGATGGCAGGGAACTCATGGCAGCACCTCGCTCGTGCGGCTCTTTCGCCCGGACAGGTTGGGTGAATCGCCGCGCCCCCTGCCGATGGTTCTGCCCATGGAGCGAATCCTGCGCACGAGACCTGATCCGAAGTCTGCCGCGGTCTCGTCGACACAGGCTTTTGAGGGGTAAATCTCGTACAGGGCGCGGTACGCTCCAGGGGTCACATTGGGCATGACAACGTTGGCGCCCCGGGACAGGCCCAGCTCCCGCCCCGACTCGGAGTTGATGGTGGCAAGGGCGGTGGTGCTGGGGATGTTGGCCCGGAGGCAGAGCAGTCGGCTCAGGGCGATCACCTTGTAGGTCATCTCTTCGGAGTTGGGAACCTGTTCCGCCGGGACGGCGTACGCAACCTGGTCGGGCCTGCCCAGCGGCGTGGCCTGGTGCGGGATGAACGGGCCGACTCCGATCATGTCCAGGTCAAGCTCCTTGAACAGGAGGATGTCGGTGGCAAGATCGTCATAGGTCTGTCCCGGAATGCCGATCATGACGCCGCTGCCGATTTCATAACCGAACAGTTTGAGCCTGCGGAGCAGGGCTATTCGGTCGGACATCGTTCCCGCTAACGGCGGATGGATGCTGTCGTACAGGCTCCTCCGGGAGGTTTCGAACCGCAGCAGATAGCGATCAGCACCGGCATCAAACCAGCTGCAAAGCTCTTCATCCGGCCGCTCGCCCAGGCTGAGCGTCACGGCCAGATCCGTCTCGCGCTTTATACGGCGGATCAGGTCGTGCATCCACTGCTTGCCGATACCAGGGTCCTCACCGGCCTGCATGACGACCGTGCCATAGCCAAGGGCTGACGCCTGATGAGCGCAGGCGACAATTTCATCATCCGTCATGCGGTAACGCCCGATACTGCTGTTATGCACGTTCAAGCCGCAGTAGCCGCACCTGCGGGAGCAGTGGTTGGATATTTCGATCAGCCCCCTGAGATGAACATCCTGCCCCACATGCCGCCGCCGCGCCTGATCAGCCATCTGCCACAATCGTGAGAGCCGATCCTCGCCCGTGGTACGCAGCCAGCGAAGAATCTCCTGTTTTTCCATGCCTGTTTTGATAGCTTTTCCCGTTATCTTCTCACTGCTGCTCGTGCCCCTTGCCAATGGTTGTGGGCGCGACACCAGCCCCCTCCCCTGCTGCAACGCCATCCTCCGTTTGCCGACGACGGTTTTTGTAGTGTGTGTGCAACAACTGTTGAGCCTTCGCCCCCCCCACATCACCCAGATACTGTTGATAGCATTCGTTTACCATGATGTTATCCTGCGGTTTATGCAGGTGGAACATCTTGCCCGCCGTGAAAAGGCCCCTGGTACGAAGTTGCTTGTAGTTGTAAACGTGATTCACCGGCTGCCCTCCGCCATTGATGCATCCCTGGGGACAGGCCATGACTTCAACAAAGTCATAGGCGCACTTGCCGGCGGCAATTTTAGTGATCAGCATCTTGGCGTTCTTCAGGCCATGGACGATGGCAAACCTGATTGTGCTGCCGCCAATGTCGAATGACGCCTCGCGGATTCCGGACTCGCCGCGCACTTCCACAAAATCAAGCTTTGCAAGCGGCTTGTTGCTCAGCTTCTCCATGGTGAAGCGCAGGACAGCCTCGGTAACGCCACCGGAGTTGCCGAATATCACGCCGGCACTGGTGGAGAAACCGAATGGCATGTCAAAGGATTCGGGAGACAGATCATTGAACTGGATGCCGGCAGCCTTGATCATCCTGCCAAGTTCTATGGTCGTGATAACGTGGTCGATATCCGGGATGCCGTCATGGGTGAATTCAGGCCTCTTCGCCTCAAACTTCTTGGCGGTACAGGGGGTGATGGAAACGACCTTCACCCGTTCCCTTGGTATCTGCACCAGGTCAGGAAGACGATCTTTCAGCAGCGCGCCGAACATCTGCAGCGGCGACTTGCAGGTGGAGAGATTCCCGATCAGGTGTGGATGAAAATGCTCGACGTACTTGACCCAGGCCGGGCAGCAGGAGGTAAAGTGCGGCAGCCTGACACCGGCGCTTCTCCGCTCCAGAAACTCGCTGCCCTCTTCGATGGTCGTGAGATCCGCTGCGAAAGAAACATCGTACACCTGGTCAAAACCGAGCAGTTTCAACGCTGCAAGCATCTGTCCCGTGGAGACGGCTCCCGCCTCCATACCGAATATTTCACCGATGGCGACCCGGACGGCCGGAGCGATTGCCGCCACGGTGTAGGTTTGCTTATCGGTGAGCGACTTCCACACCTCTTCCATCTCAGGCTTCAGGCAAAGTGAACCGGTTGGGCACACAATGGTGCACTGGCCGCAATTAACGCATTCAACCTCTCCGATCTTTTTGCCGAATGCGGGCAATACGGCGGCATCGTGGCCGCGGTGGGCAAAATCGATGGCACCGATGCCCTGTATCTCCGAGCACATGCGGGCGCAGTCACCGCACAGCACGCATTTGTTGGGATCCCGTATGATGGCTGGCGAAGAGTTGTCAATCGGCTTTTTGACCAGCACCGACTGAAAACGAACCGCATCGACCCCCAGTCGACGGGCAAGATTCTGCAACTGGCAATCGTCACTCTTCAGGCAGGTGGGGCAATTGCTGTCATGGTTTGCAAGAAACAGTTCAATGGCTATCTTTCGGAGTTCGCGGATTTCCTCGGTATGGGTATGAACCCTCATGCCGGCTTCCGGCGGGGTGGAACAGGAGCCCACGATACCGCGCCCCTCGATCTCCACCAGGCAGAGACGGCACGAGCCGTAAACGCTCAGATCCGATTGGTAGCAGAATGTAGGCAGATCGATTCCGGTCTTGCGGATCAATTCAAGCAGGTTTCGCTCCCCCTCCATAACGACCGGTCGATTGTTTATGTAGACAGTAGTATCGGCAAATCTGGTCATTACTCACACTCCCTGGCGCACTGTGCTGCCCATCTCCTGCTCATGCAGTCACCCTGTCCGGTTTAGTGAGAAGACTGCACTGGCCGGTAGGACACTGCTTATCCACCACATGGGATTCGAACTCCGCGCGGAAATATTTGAGCGTCGACAGCACGGCGTTCGGCGCGGTCTTGCCGAGGCCACACAGCGAACCGAGCTTAATACTCTTTGCCAATAGTTCCATGATGTCGAGGGTTTGCAGTGTTGCCCGCCCTTCAATAACATCGTCCAGCAGGACAAGCAGCTGGCGTGTCCCCTCGCGGCAGAGTACGCATTTGCCGCAGGATTCCCGCTGGGTGAACTCCATGAAGAAACGCGCCACGCTCACCATGCAGGTCTGCTGATTCATGACCACAAGACCGCCTGAACCGACCATGGCGCCCGCCGACAGCAGTGAATCGAAGTCCAGCGGCATATCGAGCAGTTCAGGAGGCAGGCATCCACCGGAGGGGCCGCCCACCTGAACGGCCTTGAACATGCCGTCCGTGGGGGTTCCCTCATCAGTGGTGACGCCGCCACCGATGGAGAAGACAATTTCACGCAGCGTCGTTCCGAATGGCACCTCGATCAGGCCGGTATTGACAACATGGCCGGTGAGCGCAAATGTCTTGGTGCCGGGCGAAGCGGGAGTCCCCATTTTTTTGAAGCTCTGGGCACCAGCCAGCAGAATGCGCGGAATCTGGGCAAGGGTCTCCACATTGTTGATGATAGTCGGTTTGCCCCTGAGACCGCACTGCGCCGGAAAGGGGGGTTTGGGGACGGGCGTACCGCGCAGGCCTTCGATGGAGGCCAGCATGGCGGTTTCTTCTCCGCACACAAATGCTCCGGCACTGGGCAGTATGGTGCATTTCATCCGCTTGCCGGTGCCGAAGATGTTGTTGCCCAGTATCCCCGCGGCCTCGGCATCCTCAACCGCCATATTCATCCGTTTCACCGCCAGTGGATACTCGGCACGGACATAGACATATACCTCATCGGAGCCGATTGCGCGGGCAGCGATCATCAGCCCCTCGATAACCGCGTGGGGGTTCCCCTCCATGACGCTTCTGTTCATGAATGCGCCGGGATCGCCCTCGTCGCCATTGCAGATGACGTATTTCTTCTCCGCCGGCTGCATGCGGGCTATTTCCCATTTGCGGCCGGTGGGGAAACCGCCCCCCCCTCGGCCGCGAAGACCGGAAGCGATCACCTCCCTGCAGATTTCTTCGGGGGTCATTTCCAGGAAAGCCTTTATTGCACCACCATAGCCGCCGGTCGCAATGTACTCATTCAGGCTTTCAGGATCAATCCAGCCACATTCCTTTAAAACGAATCGTGTCTGCCGCGTATAAAAGGGGATTTCGTCATACGATGTGCAATGTTTGTTCGTGGCAGGGTCAAGGTACGTCAGACGCTGGACAACCTCGCCTTTCAGGATGGTCTGTTCGACAATGTCATCCACATCGGACGTTGTCACCTTGCAGTAGAGGATATTGTCGGGAAGTACGGTGACAAGTGGCCCCATCTGACAGAACCCCTGGCAACCGCTTTTGGAGAGGTGCAGGTTCTGGCTCTCCGGAGCAAGTTTTACATCGATATCCATGTTGCGCTCAGAGAGTTTTTTTAGTAACGCCCCATGGACCTTGAGTGCCCCACTGGAGACACAGCCGGTGCCGGCACAGATGATGATGCGCCGCTTTGAGCCCGTTTGAACGGAGGATTTAACGTGACTCACGCGTTTGCCTCCTTTGCAATGATTTCATCAATCAGCGCCACCGCGCTGGCGGGAGTCACCCGGCCATAGACTTCCTCGTTGATAAGCATAACCGGCGCAAGACCGCAGGCGCCGAGACAGGTGACCGTCTCAACGGTAAACAGCATGTCAGGGGTGGTTACCTTTTTGCTGCTCAGGCCCAGTTTT
The DNA here is from genome assembly GCF_000015045.1 of Pelobacter propionicus DSM 2379. Lineage (GTDB taxonomy): Bacteria > Desulfobacterota > Desulfuromonadia > Geobacterales > Pseudopelobacteraceae > Pseudopelobacter > Pseudopelobacter propionicus. The sequence continues at coordinate 1,595,511 of NC_008609.1, read as the reverse complement.
GCATACAGGGCTTCCAGTATGGGGATCGAACGCTTGGCATGGCAGGCCGTGCCGTCACACAGCCGAATGACATATTTGCCGCGCGGTTCCAGGGTAAAATGCGCATAAAACGAAACAACACCGAACACCTTTGTTGCCGGTATGTCCAGTTCCTCGATGACGTGTGAAAGGACCTCCATCGGCAGATAACGGTACTCATCCTGTATTGCCTGAAGGATCAGGGTCAGCCGGGCAGGCTGGTGGTCGTACTTTTCCAGAATCAGGTCGACTTCTGGAAATTTTCGAGTCGTTGCGGCAACGTGTTCAGTACAGGGTGACATGTTTCTCTTTATCTCCTCCGAATTCCCACAACAGGTGATAGGGTCTTTCCGGACCGCACAAGCGGCCAGCTGAAAAGTCCCCTGGTAGTCTTCTTTCACGTTTCCCCTGCCCCCCATCCACGCTTGATCTCAGAGCAAGGGATAGAGCATAAACCATACGTGTAATGTAAGCAAACACTCTGTTTGCAAAACAATGGCCGGACTCACGAACTGTTTTCCTGGTAGTTTTTTGTGAATTCACGTCAACAGTGGTCGGGATACGCCGGCATCTCGCGAGATCGAGGCGGCTAGAGACTGCCGGGGAGCGTGCCCGGATCCCACATCAGCACCTCTTCCCCGGTGATAGAAGGTGGATAGACCCCAAGTCGGCATGGGGCGGAGCGCTACAGCAAGCGCTCCGCCCCATGGATTCCAGAAGAAGCCTTAAATAATGATCAGTATCAACTTGTTTGAATCTACTGAGGAGCACTATCGAACCTGATGACTGTATATTCATGTTTCAAGTAATTCAAATACATTTAATAGTTTATTTAAACTACCTGCAAGAAGGGCAATCAATGCAATCTGACTGGTCATCAAATGAAGTGCTGCACGAAGGGCAGAGGCAAAAATTAACGTACCGTGGGACCGGAGCCTGTTCCCACCCATGAGCCACCGCATTATTCCGGTTTTTTACCATGATCTTTCCGATAGCATTCCTGGCCTGTGTATCAGCTTCTTCAGCTTCTGCAACGACCTGATCAAGATCATTTTCAAAGTCTTGAACTTTCTCTTTCAGATTGTGATAACTCATGGTCGATCTCCTTTGAAGTGGTCTATGGTTCTGTGCTTACCATCTGTTAAAAGAATAAACCATATGAGAACTCAATCAAACACCCTGCTTGCGGAAGGAGACGGGGACTTGTGAGAGGCGGACTTTTTCGGGTAAAAGGCATGTGGTATTTTCCCGGAAGGGAATGTCAACCGCATCATACCGTGCCATGCCAGTTTTTCGACATAAACCGCCCCCTGATGATAGTGACGCTTTGCCCAAGGATTGGCCGGACAGCGTCCGACACCAGGCTCGACCACGACGGGAGCTGAAACCGACGAGGGCATCCCCATGGGGTGCCCTCTTCATACCTGAATCCGACGCATCAGTCGGCGTGGTCAGCGCGGCATGACATACTCCGCGACGGTATGGGCGATCTGGTCCGGAGTGTTGCGATCATTGTTGAAGACCAGGTTGTACACGCTCAGATCGCGGGGGGTACGGTCGAGGAAGGTGCGGAGAAACTGGTCCCGCTCACCCTGCTTCTGTTGAATCAGCTTTTTGGCCTCTTTCGGTTCGATCCCCAGACGCCGGCATATGGAGCGGACCTTGAACTCTTCAGAGCCGTAGAGGAAGACGTTCCGGCAGTTCTTCATGGATTGAGTAATGAACGCGCTCCCCCGTCCCACCAGAATCACGTTTCCAGCCGAAGCCAGCGCGACAACATGCTTGCAGAGCAGCTGAAAGCAGTCCTTATCGCCCTTCCAGCTTGGTGCGAACGTGGAGATAATATCGTCCAGAAACTGTGGTTTTTCCCCAAGTCTGCGCAGAACATCTTCGGAAAGCTCATGGTTGCGGGCCACCTCCTGTAGAAGCGCCTTGTCCAGCACCAACCAGGCCTCGCCGGTCTTGTTTTCCATCTGTGCCTGAAGACGCTCCATGGCAGGGTAGGCCTCGCAGCCGAATTCACGGGCAAAGGTGATCGACAGCTTCGGTTTTGTCGCCGTGCTCTTTGAGAGGGCCTCGGCTTCTTTTCTCCGGTTAAATTCGAAAAGGGCGCTGATACGTTTTTCGACAGTGGGAACGATCAACTTTTCAACCATGGTGCACCTCCCTGGAATAGCATCCAATGTTTTGCATTTCACCGCCTACGTCGACGCCGAATCGCACGGCTGTCATGAGCAGCGTGGAGCGGGTGTCTGTTCCCATCCCTGCGCCGCCGCGTTCTTCGGGTCCTCTGCCATGATCTTGGCGATCGCCCCCCTGGCCTGTAGTTCTGCCAGTGCCGCTTCCGCAACGATCTGGTCAAGGAAGCCTTTTAAGCCCTGAGCTGTCATTTTTTGATTGTGGTAACTCATGGTCGCCCTCCTCTAGAGTGGTCTCTGGTTCTATGCATGAACACAATAAACCATGCGGGAAGGCAATCAAACAGCCTGCTTGCGGAAGGAGTCAGGGACTTGTGAGAGGAGGACTTTCTCGGGTAAAAGGTGTGGGAACTATCCACGAACGGGGGGGGCAACCGCAACATCCTGCCATGACGATCGATAGACAGGGACCGCTGTTCTCCGATGACGCGCGTGACACTGTTGCGGGAACCGGTCAGGCACCATCTGCCAACAGGCCTTGTCGGGAAGGAACAAAACAGACGAGGGCGCCCGCATGGGGCGCCCTCGTAGAGCCTGAATCCAGCCCATCAGCCACCCTGGTCAGCTCTCCATGACATACTCCGCAACGGTATGGGCAATCTTGTCCGCACTGTTGCGATCATTGTTGAATACCAGGTTGTACACGCTCATATCACCGGGAGTATGGCCGAGGGCGGTGCGGAGAAACTGGTCCCGCTCACCCTGCTTCTGTTGAATCAGCTTTTTGGCCTCTTTCGGTTCGATCCTCAGACGCCGGCACATGGAACGGACCTTGAAATCCTCAGACGCGTAGAGGAAGAAGTGCCGGCAGTTCTTCATGGATTGAGTAATAATTGCGCTCCCCCGCCCCATGAGAATCACATTTCCCGCCGAGGCCAGCGCGACAACATGCCTGCAGAGCAACTCGAAATAGTCTTTGTCACCCTTCCAGCTTGGCGCGAATGTGGAGATAATGTCGTCCAGAAACTGAGTTCTTTCTCCGAGCCTGTGCAGCACATCTTCGGAAAGCTCATGGTTGCGGGCCACCTCCTGCAGAAGCGCCCTGTCCATTGCCAACCAGGCCTCACCGGTCTTGTTTTCCATCAGCGCCTGAAGACGCTCCACGGCAGGGTAGGCCTCGCAGCCGAACTCACGGGCAAAGGTGATCGTCAGCTTCGGCTTTCTTGTCTTACCCTTCGACAGTGCCTCTGCCTCTTTTCTCCGGTTAAACTCGAAAAGGGCGCTGATACGCTTTTCGACAGTGGGAACGATCAACTTTTCAACCATGGTGCACCTCCCTGGAATAGCAACAACTGTTTTATATTCCACCGCTTACGTCGATACAGAATTGCGCGACTGCAATCGCAGCCGGCATTACATGCTGAAAGCCATCGACAGTATCAGCCCAACGACACCGTGCGCCACACAACAACTATCCACGTCCCACTGTTCCACTCGATGGATAGAATCACCACAAGCTTACCCCAAATCGTCGGAAACACCAGCCACAGGGACTCGAACAGCCCGGACCAAGAATCCCGACATCGAACCCATCCTTCAGCACTCGCCTGGCTTTTTCAGCCACTGTTTCCCTGCCCGATATATTCCCTCCTCCCCTCACGCAGACGTCAGCTGAAGACCGGGAAGCGGCTCATTCTCACGAAACGCAACCCGGCTCTTTAGAACCCGCGGATGGGCGATGGACCTGCGCCGACCGTCCGGTCCCGGGGAAATCCCCAGAAACTTCCTGTAAAACTCATCGGCCAGCATTTCCATATCAAAACTGAACAGCTCGGGATGAATGATGGTGGCCATGTGCAGAAACCCCAGGATCCAGTCCGGCCGGCCCGACGCGTTGTAGGGGGCCAGGGAGTGAATCCTCCCCTGCCGAACGGCCCTGACATCCAGACCCGCTTGCAGACAGACAGCATGATAATCCTGCGGCGGATAACCAAGCGCGCCGACGCTGAGCATGATTTCCGGATCGAGACGGTTCAGCGTTTCCGCGGCAATGGTCATGCCAGGGGTTTCGTCACGCCGGATTTCGCCGTTGACACAGTGCCCACCGGCCAGTTCCACCAGGTTGCACTCGAACTTGTCCCCGAAAACAGCGATCAGCGGGTGTCCCAGCGAGAAGTACACCCTGGGACGATGGGTAACTGCTCGGGCACCTTCCGCCACCAGAGAGACATGGTGCTGGATGAACGCCCGCAGTTCGCCGGCCTGCGCTTCCCTGCCGGCAATCAACGCATAATGGTCAACAATCTCCAGCCAGGAGTCAACCCGCTTGCCCCGCTCATACAGCCCCTTGATGTACCCCGACTCCAGGATGCGCTGCAGCACCGAGGCGATCACCGCCGGCTCCCGCTCCCCCAGGAATGCCAGCACGGTCTGGACCGACTCCAGGGCCATGATGGTCTTGTACCCCCCGAAATAACCCAGCACCTGGGCGCCGCCGTCCCGCTCCGGACTTCCGCTGAAGGGGGGAGTGAAACCGCAGGAGCACACATACCCCTCCCGCCAATGGGTGACATGGGCGCACATGGGGCCGTTGAAGCCCCGCCTCACAATGATCTCTCCACACCGCGGGCAGCGGGTGTGCAGATGCTCCGTGCCGGGAGAGTTGAACAGGTAGACGTAGCTGAGCAGCCCCCCGATTTCCCGGCAAAGCGTCTCAGCCTCCCGCACGGTGGGTTCCTGGGAGCCGTCCGCCATGGCCAGCGGGATGAAGCGCATGAGCTGAAAGGGGATATCCGGCGAGAGCGAGGCCACCCTCCGCGCCGTCTCCCGCAGTTCATCCTCACGCCCCTTCACGTACACCGCCGCCACTTCCGTGGCCACCCCACTTTCAATGCTCAGTTGCAGGTTTCTAAAGACGGGGACCGCGGAGCGGGCGCCCAGCAGGGCGTAGGTCTCGTCGCTCGACCCCTTGATGCCGATGTTGATGAAGTCGATGTGGCGCAAGAGGTCCCGGAACGCCTCTTCGGTGAAGCAGCCGTTGCTGGCGCACCCCACCAGGAGCCCCCCTTCCCGGGCGCGGGACGCCAGCCTCTTGAAGGTAAGAAAGGAAACTGCCGGTTCGTTGAAGCAGAACATGATCCCCCGGCACCCCTCGGCCAGCGCCCTGGCCACCACATCTTCAGGAGTCAGGGAATGCAGCGCGCCCCGGATTGCGTCCACGCTCTCGGTAATAACCCAGGAGACGCAACCGCAGCAGCGCATGTTGCAGCCGACAGTGCAGAGTTGCAGGAACGTCCCGCCCGGGTGGTAGTGCAGCATGGGCATGGATTCGATTTCCGACGGCACCACAACCAGATACTGGTCGGGATACTTCTCCATCTGGATACCGTCGTTAACCGTGTACATGCCGCAGATGCCGGTCCCGTTCTCCGGGATCAGGCATCGGTTCTCACATATGGCGCACTGCATGTTGAGTTCTCCCCTGTGCTCTCTTGGTCAACTCGACGATGAAACCGGTCTTGGCCCTGGTGTAGGCGATGCGGTCGTCGCCATACTGACGGCAAAGTGACAGTTTCAGCTCCTGATAGCGCGCCGCCTCTTCCGGATGGCTCCTCAGGTAATCGCGAAACAGCAGCCTGTCCCACTGTTCGAAATGGGACTCCACCATGTGCAGGTGGTGGGTACGCTCCCCCCGTCCGTTCCGTTTGATGAACCAGGCGTAGAAGGGGGGGACCTCCTCGCCATGGCTGGCGCGCCAGAAGTAGTCGTAGCCCTTTCTTTCCAGAACCTGCGCGATTTCCACTTTCGTCCTTTCAAGTGACGAGACCTCGATCAGCATGTCGATCACCGGCTTGGCCGCCAGCCCCGGCACCGAGGTACTGCCGAAATGTTCGACCCTCCTGATCAGGTCCTGGGGAAACATCGCAAGGAGATACGCCTTTTCCTCTTCGAACAGCAATGGCCAGCAGGCATCATAGGGAACAACCTCAATCCTGTCGCGCAGCACCCGCTTGACTTTCTCGTCCAGTGTCTCCGGCTTCATCGCTCCACTCCCTCGGCGTATTGATCCATATTACTTGTTGAGTGCCACGACATCGTGGACACTCAATGGTTTCTCCTCAGGTTGTAACCGAATTCATTGACCTGTTGTTTGTCCAGGCAGAGCTTCAGGTTCCGCTCTACACTGAGGTGGTATGTGCGAATACCTTCTTTTGAAGGATAGGTCCGAAAAAAACGTTTCATCACAGAGACATGGTCACGACAAACCAGACAGGATTCCGCCGCGCCCCCCTCTCCGATACCGTTTTCAGCCAACTATTCTCGAATAGCGTTGGATACCGGTTCGCTAACCATGGGGTGAAAGCTGGTCACGGGATGGAAAAACGGAATGCCGCCGTTCTTCTCTTTCCCGAAACTCCCTAAAAATTTCTGTACATTATCGGAAAGCAGGTAATCGGAGAGTGCTCTAGCTCCCTTTACATTGGTGCCGTGAAACAGTTCCGGATTGGCCTCCATGACAATATACGGCCGGCGCATGCTGGGATCCTTGTCGACCAGAATTCTAAGATTATGGCTTTCAATCTTGCCCTGCTGGACCGGAATCCTGCCAAAAATCACATAAGCTTCATGCGCGGCGGCGAAGCGGAGCAGGTCGTCATGCCCTTCGCTCTCGTCCTTGAGGTACCAATTTCCCTTGGGAACAATCCCGGCCCGTTTCCACAGCGTGTGCGCCATTTCACGCTTGCCGAGGCCCTGCAACTCCACATAGTTCGCCTTTGCCATGGCAATCTTCCTCAGTGCCTGCGCGCCATCCTTCATGCCTGCGATCCTGGCCGGGTCGGAAGGCGGACCCAGGATAACCAGATCGTTCCTGGCCCAGGGCCGCATATTGACCGCGTAACCGTCCGCGACAAGGCCGGTGGTCGAATCGCTCGAGTGCATGGTGAGCAGGTCCACCCTGCCCTGCCGCATCGCATCGGCAAGCCCGTGCTTCGGGCCTGCCGCCACGACTTCAACCCTGTAGCCGCTATCAGCTTCGAACATCCTGGAAATTTCTCTCCACAAATCGGTCGTGACCGACATGCCGCCGATCACGGCCACACGCACAACCTTCCGCTCCGTTCGAATATCTTTGGCAAGCTGTTCTCCGGCAAAGGCCGAACATGAGAAAAAAACACACAGTACAATCAAAAGTCTGCAAAACATTATCAACACTCCTCCCATTTTTATTGGTCCATGTCCCAACGTCAAAGCGGTTCAGTTTTCGGCAGCACCTCGCTACCACATCCCTGTCCGGGAATACTCCATAGCCGAAGCTCTCCGCACCGCAGAGCCCCGGGGAGATAACGTGGCAACCGTTTTCCTCCTGTTCATTGCGGTTCCACTGCGTGACCCGTGAAGAGTCCTGTCACCAGTCGCGGCCTTTCATTTTCTGTCTCGATTAGCGTTAATCTTCAGCCAGTAGCGGTGCAGTGCAAATCCCCCTTTGGAAAAGGGGGATTTGCCTCTGATGCCACCGCCAATAAATCCCCCCCAGTCCCCCTTTTCAAAGGGGGGAGCATTGGTTTCAATCAAGCTAAAGATGAGTGCTAATCGGATTTTCTGTTGTCACCCCTTCACCACTTGTAGCGTGCCTGAACGAAAAAGGTGCGTCCCGGCTCCGGATACCCCTCGGCCAGCTCGTAATCCCGGTCCAGAAGGTTATTGACGCCCACCTCCACCATGACACCCTTGAGCGGTTCGTAGCTCGCCTTGGTATTGATAACCACAAACTCGCCGGCATTATAGCCGGCGTCCCCGTAGCGCTTGGTGTCGTACTCCAGCGAGGCCAACAGAGTCAGCGCCTTGACGGGGGAGTACGTGCCATAGACGAAGAATTTGTGCTTGGGGAGGTCGGTTATGGGTTCGTCACCGCTCCTGTTCTTGTTGTACATTAAGGTGTAGTTGAAGCCGGCTTCGATCCTGTCGCTAATGGGCGCTACCGCCTCCAGTTCATAGCCGTAGCGCTGAACCCGGCCGATGTTCCGGATCTGCTTCTGATCTTTCGGCTTGCCATTGACGAGCACGGAGCCGATCACGACACCTTCGATATAGTCCCTGATATCGTTAAAGAAAAAGCTTGACTTGACCTTAACGAGACCGGCGATGACATCCTGAACACCCAGTTCGTAGTTGATGGTCGTTTCAGGTTTCAGGTCCGGATTGGGAATAGTGGTTCCGTCAAGCCCCATCGTGGTTCTCTCTTTCATCGAGGCAAAGCGGGTTTTCATGGCCACGGAAGCATGCGCCTTCCCGGTATCCGAATAGGAATACATCAGGGTTCCCTGGGGATTCAGGGCATCCTCGTCGGCAAGTGGCGCGTCAAAGTAGGCAGTGCTTTTTGAGTCATATTTATGCGCCTGTACCCCGTCCAGGATGTCGTAACTGACTCCGATGATGGCCGAGAGTTTTTCGGTGAACCGGATGGTATCCTCCAAGGCAAATGAGTAGACCCGATCCTCGAAGCGCTGCCGGGGAGTAGTGAGCGTCTCTTCGCGATGAACATCATCCTTGAAGTGGAAGGCCATCTTGAGTTCATTGTTGGCGATCAGGGACGTCCCCACCTCAAGGGAGCAGCCGACCGTAGAGTCGTCGTATCTGCTCCTGTAGCCCATGTTCTTGTCCAGTGCGCTGTAGGTGGAATCGGTGAAATACTCCAATGAGTTCTTGAACTTGTCATAATAGGTGCGCGTCTTGAGGTAGCTCTTGTCACCAATGGCGGTGTGCGAGGTGAAGTACAGGCTCTGCTTCCTCCAGTAGGGCCAGCGCCAGAACTTGATTTTTTCGTCAGGATTGTCTCCGGTATAGAGTGGCTGCCCCTTTTCACCGTTCTGATAGATGTAGGTCAGGGCATATTCGTCGGTGCTGTTGGGTGTCAGCCCCAGTTTGCCGCTGACCTTCCAATCCTCCTGAAAGGCGTTATTGCGCTTGCCTCCGTTCTCGTACGTTCTGTTGTGAAAGTGTTCCGACATTTCGAAGCCGTTGCTGCCGAACCAAGAGCCGCCCCCCTGGAAATACCAGTTCTTTTGCCTGGTTCCGAAGTTTGCGAACGTGTGGTACTGGTCCACAGAGCTATAGCCGGCGCCGGCATCCCCCTCGAACTCCCTGGTGGGACGTCTGGAAACCATGTTGATGGCGCCCCCCATGGTGTTGGGGCCGTAGAGCACTGACGCAAAGCCCTTGGAGATGACCAGTTCCGACAGATCATAGGTAAAGAAGCGTCCCAGGTCCGGGTAGCCATCGTAGGGAAAATAGATCGGGATTCCATCAAGATAGAGGGGGGTACGCCGCAAATCGAAACCACGCACGTAGACCGTCGACTCATTCCGCCCCCCCTTTCGGGAAAGCGTGACGCCGGGAACCAGGTTGGCCGCCTCGGAGATGGTTTCGGTATCAAACTGGAGCATGTCCTCGCTACTGACCACTTCCACTGCGGGGTGTTTGATGCTCTCGGACGTGCCGATCACTTCTACCCTGCCCAAGGTAAATACGTCACCGTTTTCTTCACTCTTCGTCACTTGTTCATCAGCCAGGGCCGGCGACGACATCATCGTCAGCGCCAGTACCGGCGCCACCAAGCCAGGTCTCCTGGGTAAGCGCATACAGGCGCACCATCGCTGTTTCACGTTTCCTCTCCTCTTCTCATAAAATATCAAGCAGTTAAGAAACACCATTTCATGTTCTTATGAAACACATCCCTACGGCACGCCAGAATGCTTTACGCGTATTCATTGTCTCTAGGAGTCTGTCGGGCTTGACCTCAGGGGCGCCCTCTTTTGTGGCCAAGCCGATTAAAAAAGTTCCGTATGTGTTCGTCTTCCCACCGGCAACCTGGTTAATTCAGCCCTTTCAGCGATGACTGCGGTTATTACAGGCTGATTTTCGCTATTTCTCATTCTATCCGGCCAAGACATGCAGCCGTTTGATGTTGTAGGCCATGCAGACGAGGTTCCATTCGCCTTTTACTGCTTCAAAGCCACGAAGAAGAAAGCTTCTGAATCCCATGACCGCCTTGATGATGCCGAAGACCGGTTCCGAGGTGACTTTTCGCTGGGCGTAGATCGCCTTGCCGGAAGGTGTCTTCAGGCGATGCTTCATTCTGGCCACGGAATCGGCATCTTCGGGTAACGGCGGCGGTTCGGCAAAGCGCTCCATCAGTGGCACGTTGTGACTCTGCCGGTCTACGGCAATGTAGGGAGTTATCCCGTTCTCCTCACAGGCAGTTACATTGGTTTCGCTGAAGTAGCCACTGTCAGCTACCAGATCGGTTGCCTTGCCAAGCTTCTCAGGCAGCGCCGCCAGGTTCTCCAGGGTCGGTGTCAGCTCCTGTTTGTCATTGGGATTCTGGGTAACATGGGCCGAAACGATGAGCTTTGATGCTGTATCCACACCGGCCTGGACGTTGTAAGTCTGCTCGAATCCGCCACCGGAGGTCGGCATGATCCGCGACTCTTCATCGGTCAGATTGACCTGATCTTTGGCAGTGGGGCCGGATTTGGGCGGTTTCGGCTCTTTCCCCTTGGCCTTCTTGCCCGTTGCCTGCTCCTTCTTGGCCCGTTCGGCGACTTTCTTCTCATAAGCGGCCTGTTCACGAGCATGGCGCTCAGCGGCTCGTTTTTCGATCTCGACCTTGGCTGCGGCAATGGCGGAAAGACGCTTTTCCCGACGTTCCAGTTCTTCGGGGATGTTCATGCCGTCCGGAATATCGGCACGGTCCGCTGCCTCGGCCTTTTTGAGCAGTTCGCCAACCTCAGCCTTGATCTGCTCTTCAAGCTTGCAGGCATGCTCATAGCTCAGCGCCTTGTGCTTGGAGGCGTTCGCCTTGATTTTGCTGCCATCCAAACTAACGTTGCCCAGTTTCAGCACCTCCATCTGATGAGCGATCAGCAGAATCTGGGCAAACAGCTTGTTCAGTTGCGGCAGAAAACGCCGGCGGAAGGTGGCAATGGTATCGTGGTCAGGATGACTGTTTGCCGCTATGAACCGGAATGCCACGGAGTCGTAGGTGCTGCGCTCAAGCTTCCGGCTGGAGAATACGCCTGTCGCATAACCGTAAAACAACAATGCTACCAGCATCTCAGGGTTATAGGGCTGCGAGCCTCGGCCGGCATAGGTAGCTTTCAAAGAGCGCAGGTCGAGCTGTTCGACAATTTCGACCACAAACCGGGCCAAGTGCTTTTCTGGTAGCCAATCCTGCAGCGATGGCGGGAGCAGATAGGGTGTTTCCCGGTCAACTTCAATAAACTTTGATTTCATAGTCAACCCCGATACCTAACCAGTTGATATTACCGGACAAATATACGGGATACACCAAGAAAACGCAAGCTAAAGCTGACGACTTATTCAATAAATACAGCAGGTTAACCAATTGAAAACGCCCTGGAGATGACGGCTGAATGCGTTAAGCCCGACAGACTCCTAGATCTTTTCTCCGTACTCGCACCTTCCGGCAGAGCCCGGTGGACGTATCCGGACGTAAAACCGGACCTCAGGGCCGGAGAAGATTCATATTCGACAACCTGGCCGAAAGATTCCTTTCTCAAAAAGCGGATACACCCTTCTTCCGCGGAACTGCACGCCCCATATTCACGCCGGCGGCAGGTTACGCAGGATCCGCTCCGCGTCACGGTCCGTGATGTTCTTTCCGTATACTTGGGAGTAGAACTCCCTCATCTCCTGCTTCATGTCCCAGTCCCGGAACAGGTGGGGGTGAAAGATCTTGGCCATGTAGATCATCAGCAGCACACTCTCCCCGCTGGCATACTCCCAAGCGAAGACCCCCTGGGGAATGGTATAGATACTCCCGTTCCTGACCGCCTTGAGCCCCTCCCACTGACGGCTTTTCCTGATATCGTCAGCCGAATTCTTCCAGCCACTGACCAGGATCAGGTCCGGATTCCAGGTCAGGAGGAGTTCCCGGTTCACTTCGGCAAAATTCTGATCAATCGCCCGGGGCAGGTAATTGCCTCCCGCCACCTCCACATTCCAGTGCAGGACGCTCCCGTTGCCCTGGGTGGCCAGGAGACTGGCCCCTCCTCCCCCTATGGCAACCCTGCCGCCATAGTAAACGGTCGGCCGGTCCTTTCTGGCTATCCTGGAGGTCCTGGCAAGGATCTGACCGACTTTCCGGTCAAAGTAGCGACAGTACCGGTCGGCCCGCAACCTGGCCTCCGGTCCCAGCAGTTCACCGAAGAAACGGATCTGCCGCTTGAAGTTTTCCGTGAAGCCGGGAATGGTTCTCGGCCGTTTCCCGGCTGAAAAGCCGCACGCCGTCCGTATCCCCACCGCATGGTACTTTCGCGTTTCAACCGGTATGGGCGAATAGAGCAGCAGATCGACCTTCTCCTTCACCATATCTTCCAGATTGGGGGTAGCCGGAAACGGCACAGTTCTGACCTGCTTCATTTCAGGGTACAGCCGGTATGCCCAGGGTGACGGCTTTGTTGCCATCAGCGTCATGCTGGACCCTTTGCCGAGAATCATGATTCGCTCCGAAGAGACGCCATGCATGCAGACGATCCGCTTCGGGTTGACCGGCACCTGGATTCTCCGGTCATCCATGTCGGTGATGGTCTTCATCACTGCGGGCTTGGTTCCCCCCCCATGACACGGCCCGGCAGACAGCGCCGGCATGAAAACCAGCACGAGACAAACGAGTAACCGCTTCATATCCGATCCTCCATCAATCTATTCTCCCCGCTCCATGGCGGACAGGGACGCGAACAGGAATTCCAGGGCCTCACCCATGCGCGCCCGCCAGTTTCTCCAGCCATGCCCCTCGTTGACCTCACGCAGATGGACCGGGCAGCCATGTGCTACAAGCGCATCCCGGATGCGATGGCTGGCCTCCACCAGGTCTTTCCCGTGATAGTCGGACTCGAAACGCCCAACATCCAGGTAGACCCTGATGGGCGCTTTCGGACCGCTCCGCGCCAGCTTGATCAGGGGGGCGAGTTTCGTGGCCGTCGACTGGGCCATGCACTTACCAAACAGGTCGGGATGGTTGATGGCCAGGGAAAGCGCCGCAGTGGCGCCGGCGGAAATCCCTCCCACCGCCCGGAATTCCGGGGATGGGCGAGTACGATAGCGGCGGTCCACGGCCGGGACCACGGCCTCGACAACAAACGACTCAAAGCGCGGATTCATGCTGTACTCGACCATCCGGTCCCCCACGGAGGGGAGCAGCACGGCGATCAAGGGGGGAACGACCCTTCGGCGAATCAGGTTATCAAGCACGTTGATCATGCTGCCGAACTTGAGGGCACCGAAGGCGTCGTTCAGGTAGAGCACCGGGTAGCGCTCCGCTGATCCGGCATAACCCACGGGGAGGTAGACCGTTGCCGTTCGGGACATGCCGGGCTGTTTGGAAACGATGGCAATCTCTTCGACGGTGCCTCTGGCCGCAACCGGCGCCGGTTCCACTTCCGGCGGAGGCCGGTATCCGGGCATGGGCACCTCGGAGTTGGATTTCCGGTTAAACAGCGATACCCGCGGATTGAACGGGTCCAGCCCGGCAGTGCCGTCGATCACCAGGTTGTACTCGATACGGGAGTCGGCGGGGTACTCGCCGCAGTAGTAGAAGAGGTCCATACCCGGCAGCCGGAAGAGGAGTTCCTTCTGTTCGCTCCAGCCGTTCATGTCGCCGCTGATGCCCACCTCCCTCGCCTCCCCGCGGTAGATGAAGGTGGCGCAGGTCGTACCCGCCGTCGCGCCCGGCTCCGTGAGCGGCGTTCCACCCTGTTTCGCCCGCCCCATGAGGGCATCGACGAGAAGGGTCCGTCGTTTCTGATCGCTCTCCTCTTCGATCAGCCGCAACTCCCGGGCAAGTTCCGGGCATACGAGAGGTGCTTTCACCTTCTCCGGGGCGACACGCTCGATGTTCCTGTGCCTCATCACCACCCGCCATGTCTTCCCGCCACCATCTCGGGAAAACTCGCGTAGCTCACCTGACAGCTCCCCGGTGGCGGGGGAGAGTTCAAAGGCGACCGAAGACCAGTCATTTTTCCACTCCAGCCGCGGCTTGTCTCCGGGAACCACCGTCGGCCGCGCCCACTCGTGCCAGGCCAGCAGATTGTCGCCTTCGCCGAAGGCGTGCAGTAGCCGGGCTTTGCCCTTCTCCAGCCGATAGACCACCAACACGGATTTCGCGCCGTTGCTCCAGGTCCCCTCCCAGGCTCCCGACAGCACGGCGACCGAGGGAGGAACATCTGCCGTAGGGATAACCACCGCCGGATGATCCGGCGGCTGAACTTCGCCCACACTTCCCTCAGCAGCATGGCCAGTTGTATTCAGGGCCAGGAGCACGAGGAGTGAGAACAGTGACAGACGCGCGCAAAACCGTATGGCACCACCAACTCTCGTCTCTTTGATACAATGCCTCAACTCCATGTATTCACCTCCACAACTGTTGGTGCCGCAATCTGTTGTTGACTCAGCCTCGTCTCCACAACGTAGGAATACCGGGAACTGAATTTATCGGGGCCAGAGCACCTCTCGCGCCTCGCGGTCCGAAAGTTCCAAGCCTACGAACAGGCGGTAGAAGGCCTTGGTCTCCCTGACCATGTCCATGGGATAGCGATCGGGGTGCAGCAGGTTGGTCAGCCACTGGATGCCCAAGAGCCGCATGTACGACGGCGGACGGTCGAACCAGTTGAAGGGCACATGGGGAACAAGGTAGACCCGTTTGTTTCGTACGGCGCGCAATCGCTTCCAGCGGGGATCTTTCCAGATGCGCTGGAAACAGATCTGCTCCTTGACCAGAATCACATCCGGGTCGTACAAAAGGAGCTGCTCCATGGAGATCCGCTCCTGGCCGTTCAGGCTGGTGGGCTTCATGCGGCAGACGTTCCGACCACCGCTCAAGGGGATCAGCTCCGTATGCATGGAACTCTCCCCCTCCGTGGCCAGGCCGTCCACTCCCTCGGCGTAGTAGACCCT
This sequence comes from Pelobacter propionicus DSM 2379, assembly GCF_000015045.1. GTDB lineage: Bacteria > Desulfobacterota > Desulfuromonadia > Geobacterales > Pseudopelobacteraceae > Pseudopelobacter > Pseudopelobacter propionicus. The sequence continues at coordinate 1,580,380 of NC_008609.1, read as the reverse complement.
GACTCGTTTCGACTCCGGCAGTCCGGCCAGACTCCGCTTGACTTTCGCCGTGGCAGTCACGGCATAGCGGTTGAGCCTGGCTGCCCGCTCACGCCTGCCCAGCACGTCCCCCATGAACAGCAGGGCAGCGGGGTAATCCTCCAGGGTATCCAGCCGCACCGCCACCGTGGGAATGCCCAGCTTGGACAGCGATCGTATGTACTGTTCGTTGAACGCCGCGGTCCCGCCGACTCTCCGGTCCCAGAGAAAAGCCACATCCGGCTTGACCTTCAGCAGAACCTCCAGATTGAGGGTTCTCCCCTCCCCCACCATGCCGCCAATGACCGGCAGTTTCTTGAAACGCTCCACCGTGTAGAATTTCTCGTTGCCCGGGAGCGGGAAATTGATCCCGCAGACAAGCTCGGGGGCGATGCAGAAAAGCAGATAGGTTGCCGGCGGTGACAGGGCCACGGCCCTGTTGATCCTGTCGGGGATACTGACCCGGCGACCGCTCATGTCGGTAATGGTGCGGGCGGAGACGGTGGAAGCAAGGGTGATCAACAGAACAACCGCCACAGCAACGGAACGCAGCATACATCCTCCTCATCCGGCACAGCCGGAAGCAAAGTTTTCTATTCACGCAACGACGCGCCGACGCAGCGCTTACACCATGGCAAACCCCCTTTCAAAAAGAGGGAGAACTGGTTGCCGCTAAGGCACGGGATCAGGATGAAGATGGATCTGAAACGGAAACAGGGCAGAGTCACAAGGGGACAAAAGAGGGAACCGCTTGTCTTTCTTCGTGATCTTTGTGGCTCCGTGCGAGAATGGTTGTTAAGGGTTCACATGGAAGCCGCAATGAAATCTGTCACGGCTTCGGGCGCTACACCCGCGCATGTTCGAAACTCAGATACGGCTTCATGCGCATGGTGCCTCCCCCCTGGGATACCACCTGCAGAACCCTGTCCGCATCCACCACCCTGGCGCCGGCCAGATGGGTGACGGGCGTACCGGAAAATGCCAGGGGACAGAAGGGGGTCGACGGCCCCAACAGTACGGCTGCGCGCGGTTTTCCCAGTGCCGCCAGCAGGTCGTCGCAGGTGCCGTTGATCAGCGAGGTAGCCGTGATAATGGCCACATCACACTCACCCAGGGCGCGTTCCCCCTGCTCGGGGGTGAGGGTTTTCTCCCCCTTGTGGGGATTCAGCTCGACGATCTCCAGCGTGCAACCGATTTTCTCCAGCTGGGCCACGATGGGGCCGAAATAGCCCACCATGGCCACCCGCTCCTGGGGAGCGATGGAGAGGGAGGAGATGACCTCATCCCGGGAGAAGGGGGGATGGGGGAGTGACGCCAGCAGGGCATTGGCGGTGGCCAGCCCCAGGGTACGGCCGAGGTCCGAGTTCCGTTCTCCCAGCATACCCAGGATCTCAACCGCCGGGCGGCCGATCAGGGTTCCGGCGGCGGAGAAATGGGTGCAGCAGGGGGCGTTGGAAGCGGGAGTCCAGGCCACCCCGGCGTTGCCGCTGTCCAGCAGCACGGCGGTATAGCCCAGCCCCATGCGCACGTCGGCAATGCAAAAACCGGCGCACTGCGGTTCCAGACAATCAATCAGGTTCTTCTGAATTATCAATGACATGACAGCTATCCTTTCGTTGAACACGGCAATTTCCTGAGCCACCCTCTCCCCGAGGGAGAGGAGACGATGGGTTCGACTGTATGAGTTGCACGGCACGAGGTCACCGCCAATGCGTCTCCGCGATCGGACTCCTCCGCACCGGCGCAGTTTGGTACTACTTGTCCTGGCAATGGATGACCCCCAGGGCGCCCTGGTTGGACAGGTTGCGGGCAAAGCACTCCACGCACAGGTCGGCGCCGGTGACCATGTGCATGAACATGCTGTTGTTGCCCACGGCGATACTGCGCTCACGCATCCCCTCGCCGATGGTGTCAGCAGGAAGGGAGGTGAAGTACCCGGACAGGGGATACTCCTTCTCGCCACCGTCCTCGTCGTAGGACTTGTAGCCCGTGGGATAGTCGAAAACCCGGTGCCTGCCGGAGCTGATGGCCAGGTACTGGCCCGCACCCGGCTCATAGGAGTACCACTCCCTGCCATTGCGGCAGGGGGTCATGGACCAGGGAAAGCGGTCGATGCCGATGCCATCCAGGATGATCAGGGCGATCCTGTGCTCCCCTAGATTGTCCATTATCAGGCGGCGGATAGCGGTGATATCCTGGGCAGCACCCAACGGCGAAAACAGGGGGATATGCTCGGCTGCATCGTGGATCATCACCGGCTTGCGCATGGTGCTGCTCACGGTGCGCAGGGCATAGCCCCGCTCCGCCACCAGCAGGTAGTCGGGCAGCCTGCGGCTGTCGTCGCTGGTGCCGCCGAAGAGGCGCAGCATCTCGTCGCGGCTCACCACCCTGGTGATGTGGGGATGCTCGGCAACCGCCTTCAGGTCGGCCTGGCTGGGATTGTGCAGACCGGCATATCTCACCGACCAGTGGGTCGCGATTGCCAGGCCGTCCAGTCTGCTTAAGTCCACGTATCCCAACAGCGGGACCATGTCCCCCCTGCCCACGATCAGGGGGGTGAAGCCAGATTCGGCGATGAAGCGTTCCACCTCCCGAAACAGTTCCGAGACCAGCTGTTTCCGCCCTGCCTCGTCCATGACCTCGTAGCGCAGGGAAAAGTACTGCCGGGCATAGGTCATGAAAACGAACCGCGGATCGTATCCCCGGATCAGCTCCAGGGCGATATCCGAGACCCAGCGATTGCTGTCCGGCGCCATGTCTCCCGGATAGGGATGCCTGGCCAGGACGTTTTTCATCAGCTCCACCCGCGGCCCATGGGCCTCCATCCTGGCGCCGCTCTTCAGGTCGAACAGGTTCTGCCATTCACGGGTATCGACAATCGCCAGGCTCATTGGGCACCTCCCCCATCGTTCCAGGCCACCCGGTCGCCCAACAGCCTGATGGTGTGTCCGCAGGAGGAGCAGCGGGCGCCGGGACAGAGGAAACGCTGCAGCTTGTCGCCGCCGCACCCCAGGCTGAAGCGTTCGATCGCCACGCTCCCGCAGGAAGGGCAGAGGGTATTGACCCACTCCGAACCGACGAAGTTATGGAAATAGACATTGGCCAGCTTCCCGCGCGCCGGCTCCAGCAGACTGTTGACCGATACGATGTTGGGATAGGGGGTATCGCGCATCTCGTCCTCCGGCAGCAGGCGGAAGACGTGCCAGGGGATTTCCGGGTCGATGGCCGCGATCAGCCCGGCCATCTCATCCAGCTCATGGTCGTTCACCCCCTGGATGACCGGAGTGGCCACCTCCACATGGCGTATGGCGGCCAGCTGCCTGATGGTACGCAGCACCGGCTCCACCGAGGGGATGCCGATGTATTCCCGGTTGAACTCCGGTGACAGCCCTTTCAGGCTGATGTTGAAAAACGAAAACAGGGACGCCAGTATCTCCGTGGATTCCGGGGTCGTATAGCCGTTGGTCAGGCAGCCCATGGTGACGCCGGCGTTTTGTGCCTCCCGGGCCAGTTCCCGGAGCGAGTCCATCGACACGGCCGGCTCATTCACGTTGAAGACGATGTGGTGGCAGCCCAGCTTCCGTGCCGTCTTGACCATGTCTGTGGGGGTGAGATCCAGGAGCTCGTCCTGCATCTCCGCCGGGTCCCGTTTGGCGATGAAGGCGTTGGCGCAGTAGCGGCAGTGGAAGTTGCAGCTGCTGGTGCCGATGGTCATGCAGCGGCTGCCGGGATACACGTGATAGAAGGGAATCGCCTCGATGCCGATGACGCCGAAGCTGCACCAGCGCCGGGGAAAGCGTTCCCTGATTGCCTCCCCGTCGGAATAGTACATCTTGCAGACGCCGAACCTGTCCATCCCCAGTTCGCAGCGCCACTCACAGTAATGACAACGCATGGTCGCACCTCCTTCGACTCGATCCCGGCCAACCGCGGCCGCCTGCCTCACAAACATACCGCGATTTCACGGCCGGACAACGTTGTCACGCCCCGCACACAACGGCGCATCCACTCCTCACTCCGTATCCTTCTCCCAGCTGATCAGGGCCCAGCGCACCACCCTTGGCTCGGGCATGCGCCAGCCGCTGCCATGGGCCTGCAGGGTCGCGGCCAGATACCGCCGGAGCAGTCCCAGCTCTTCCCGGGTGACATCCTTCAGCATCCAGCAGTTCCCCTCCAGCGCCTCGTCCAGGTTACCGTAGACCTTCCACTCCCGGTGAGTAATGAAGTTGATCGTGGCCCGGATGCCCATCTGGTACAGCAGGTTGTAGAGGTAGATGTAATCCGGCCCGGATACCAGCGTCCTGCCCACCGCCTCGTAGATGCGCCGGTCCTGGGGGCCATCACCCACCAGCGAGGAGATGTGGACCGACCTGCGCGCCGCCCGGTCCAGCTTGGTGATCGCCTCACGCAGGTCAAGGGCCACCAGGGAGCGGGAAGCGATCACCGCGTCATGGCTTCCGATGCCCAGACTCTCCCAGTCATCGTCCCAACTGCCATGGAGAGGGGTGACGTTGGTGATCCCCTCTTCCCGGCATGATTGGCGCAAGAGGTCCAGCATCACCCTGGAGAAGTCCACCGCAGTCACCGAGGCGACCCGTCTGGCCAGCGGAATCGCCAGGGTGCCGGCGCCGCAGCCGAAATCCAGCACGCTCCAGGAGGGGGCGGGCTGCATCAGATCAAGGAAACGTTTCTCGTAGTCAGTTTCCTTCACGTGCCGGGCAAAGGCGGGCGCCCGTTTGTCCCAGAAGGAGGAATCGCTTCCTTGTGAGAACCCCTCCCGCGCCTTCTGCCATGCCGCATTCCAGTCGATTTCAATCCTGTCCATTGCATCTCCCCGTAACTCGTAACTCGTAACTCGTGGCTGGTGACTCGTGGCTGGCCCAGTCACCAGTCACGAGTCACGTCCCTTGTCTTTCAGCTAGTACCGTCTCACCACTTGTAGCGCGCCTGGACGAAATAGGTGCGGCCCGCCTCGGGATAGCCCTCGGTCAACTCATAATCCCGGTCCAGGAGGTTGTTGATCCCCGCCTCCAGCACGAGGTCCTTGATCGCCTCGTAACTCGCCTTGGTGTTGATGACCACAAACTCACCCGCCTCATCCACCCCGTCGGACGAACTGTAGCGCCTGGTGTCGTACTCCAGTGAGGCGAACAGCTTGAGTTGCTTGATGGGGGAGTACGTGCCGTAGGCGAAGAACTTGTGCTTGGGAAGATCGGTTATTACCAGATCGCTGGTCCTGTTCTTGTTGTACATGAAGGTATAGTTCATACCGGCTTCCAGGCTCTCGGTAATAGCGGCGTTCGCCTCGAGTTCGTAGCCGTAGCGCTGGACGTGGCCAACGTTCTGAAGCTGCGACTTGGTTCCCTCCACGTTTTTAACTTCCAGGATATATTTCGATATGTCGTTAAAAAACAGGGTGCTTTTGACTCTAATATTTTTGGCAAATGTATCCTCGACACCGATTTCATAGTTATTGGACACTTCAGGATCCAGATTTTCGTTTGGCACATAGGTCTTGAACCGGTAGGAGTATTTATCCTTGATGGAAGGGTAACGATTCTTGCGCGCCACGGCGGCATGCACCTTGCCGGTGTCGGAGTAGGCATAGAACAGCGCTGCCTGGGCATTGACGTCGCTATTGTTTTTACGGTCGAAATCGTGCAGCACATTGGGGCCGCCGGAGACGATCGGATTGTAGTCCTGGGCCTGGACCGTATTCTGGAAGTCGTAGCTGACCCCCAGTATGGCGGAGAGCTTGTCGGTCAGCTTGATCGTGTCCTCCAGGGCGATGGTGAAGATGCGCTCCTCAAAACGTTTCTGTGGGGAACCGGTGGCATCATCGTCCTCACGATGGACATCGTCCTTGAAAAGAAAGGCCAGCTTGATTTCGTTGTTGGAGATCAGTTTGGTGCCAGCCTCGATGGACGCGCCATAGGTGTAGTCGTCGTACCAGCTCCTGTTGCCGCTGTTGGGCGTGACGGTGCTGTAGCTGTCATTGGTGAAGATCAAAAGCGAGTTTTTGAAGCGATCATAATAGGCGCGGGTCTTCACATAACTCTTCTCGCCGATGGCAGTATTGGAGGTGAAGTACAGGCTCTGCTTTCTCCAGTAGGGCCACTGCCAGAACTTCTTTTTCTGGTTTGTGAGATTGTCGCCGGCGTAGGGAGGCACCCCCTTTTCGCCGTTCTGGTAGATATAGCTCAGGGCGTACTCGTCGGTGCTGTTGGGGGTCAACCCCAGCTTACCGCTGACCTTCCAGTCCTGGGCATAGGCGTTGTTGCGCTTGCCGCCGTTCTCGTAGGTTGTGTTGTGGTAGTGCTCCGACATCTCGAAGCCGTTGGTGTCGAACCAGGAGCCGCCTCCCTGGAAGTACCATTTTCCCTGGTTGGTTCCGAAGTTGGCGAAGGCGTGGTACTGGTCCACGGAGCTGTAACCGGTGCCGGCACTGCCCTCGAACTCCTTGGTGGGGCGCTTGGAGACCATGTTGATGGCGCCCCCCATGGTGTTGGGACCGTAGAGCACCGACGCAAACCCCTTGGAGATGACCAGCTCCGACAGGTCGTAGGTGAAGAAGCGCCCCAGGTCCACATTGCCGTCATAGGGGACGTAGATCGGGATGCCGTCCATGAACAGCGGCGCGTGTTTGAGGTCGAAACCGCGCACGTAGACCGTGGACTCGTTGCGCGCCCCCATCTTGGCAAGGGTGACACCGGGAACCAGGTTGGCTGCTTCGGACACGGTCTTGGTGTCGAACTGGAGCATATCCTCGCTGGTGACCACCTCCACGGCCGGGTTCTTGATGCTCTCGCCCTTGCCGGTAACCTCCACGTTGCCCAGGGTGAAGACATCGCCGCTTTCGTCACTCTTCGGCGCCTGGTCATCGGCCATGGCTGGTGTCGACAGCAGGGAAACCGCCAGCACCGGTGCCAGCAGACCCCGTTTCTTGATTCTGACGGAAAAACGTCTCTTCTGTTTCTTCATTGATTCCTCCTCATGGTGTGTTCACAGCATCATTGCAGTGCATTGTCGCGTTACGCGAAGTACCCGGGGCAGTGGTCAACCACGCCTTGTTCCTTGTCCTTTTCAGAAAGCGCCACCCAATCCCAGCTGGCACAGGCGCTCCACATTGAGCAGGTTGATCTTGCGCACGCACTCCTTGAACAACCGGTACCCCCCGCCCCCTTCGGCCAGGATGTCTAGGGCGCGGTCGCTGTCGCTGACCACCACCGTCCCCACCATGGCCACCCCGCGCCGGAAGAGCGGCTCGGGCACAAATCCGGCCGTCGGCCCGGCCACGGCGATGGCTGCATGGCGGGGAACCTGTCCGAGCAGTTCCCGGATGCTGTTGTTGGCGATGGCGGCCCCGGTGAATACGGCTGTTTCACAGCGGGAGAGAGTCTCGGCGGTCCGTTCCGGCGAAACGAAGGTTCCGTAGCCTTCCCCGGCCTCGGCGCGGGTCTCCTGCTTGTGGTCGATGATGGACACTCCGGCGGTGCCGACGTGCTTCAATTTCTTCAGCAGCGGGATGATGGCGCCCACCATGCAGATTCTCCGGTTGCGGAACAGGGACTGCACGCCGGACAGGTCGCCGGTTTCGTCCACGCGATAGCGGCCATCCTCCAGAAACGGAACCGAGAGGGCATTCAGGGTGGCCAGCCTGATGACTCCCGCGAATGGTCCGGGCACGTCGCCGGCCATGACCTGCGTGACGCCTATGCCGCGGATGAAGGGGGTTTTCCCATTCCCCTTCAGGATGCGGTTGCCGGCATTCCTGACCACGTCGGGAGGGGTGTAGGCAACCCCGCCGCAGCCGTTGGAGAGCTTCACCCCCACGAAGAAGACCCCCACCACCAACCGCTCCACGACCAGGTCGTCCAGGCCTGCGCCGTAGCGTGCACGCAGGGTATGCTCCGCCTCGTCCAGGATCACGCGGGAACTCCCTCCCCTGTCGCCGTTTTCACGTCTGCTTCTCATTCCTCTCCTTTCCGGATCGGCTGTATCGGATGCCTGAATGGTTCCGTTGCCTTGCGTTTATATCGTTAGCCAAAGAGCATGCGTTTGGTCCCACTCTTCAGCTCGCATCCGGTTATCAGAACGCCACTTCCATCTTGCCGCCCCAGACCATCCCCTGGTCCCGCCAGCCAGCTATGGTGACGTAGTGGTCGTCCAACAGGTTGCGACCGTACAGGGTTGCCCGGGCTTGGGCGCCACGCAGCGTAAAAGCGTAGCTCACATTCATATCCAGGCGTGTATAGCCCCCGGCAGGGCGGTAGACGCTGCCGGTGGAGAGGAAGTTGTTTTCGTAGGGTCCCACATAGTTCAGGATCAGATTGCTCTCCACCGCGTTGATCTTGTGGGAAAGGCGCAGGTTCACCATGTGATGCGGCTTGATCTTGTTGGTCGCACCGCGGTCGGTGGTGATATAGGAATAACCGGTGTTGTAGCCGAAGCCCCAGGGGAGAGCCCCCTTGCAGGAAAACTCGACCCCCTCGCGGATAACGTCGGCGGAGTCGTAGATATTGTAGGCGGTGGCGCCGCTTCCGCCGGTGGCGGCAGCATAGGCAAACTTGCGGATATCGTAGAGAAACAATGTGAGCGTGGGGTTGAAGGCGGGGTGGTAGTTGGCCTCGATCCCCAGCTCGTACTTGAAACGCTCCTCAGTATCCAGGTCCTTGCCATCAACCGTCGCCAGAAAAGAATCGGCATCCTGGCGCGTGTAGCCGAAGCGGGCCAGCAGGCGATGCATACGATCCAGCTTGTAGCTCCCCCCCAGGGAGAGGCTGATGGCGGGTTGCTGCCATTCGTCATTGATCATCTTGTTGCCGCCCAGAAGCGGTGAATACTTGTCCGACCCCTTTTCGATGAACTTGGCATCCACCCTGATTCCGCCATCCAGGGTCAGTCGATCGTTCAGGCGATACTCGTCGTGGAGATAGCCGGAGACCAGATCCTCCTTGCGCGCTATATTCTCGTAGAAGAACTGGCCGGTGGGGCTTTCCCAGCGGAATCCCTGCAGGCCGGCCACGAAACGGTTGTTCGCAGTGGCGGCCACATGCCAGAGGTGCAGCATGTCGCTCTGGTCGGCCTGGCTGATGTCATCGGGGGTCGCCTTGGTCGTGCGCAGCACTTCGTGGGCCGTGACACGGCCACGGGCATAGGAGAGTGAGGTGGTATGAACGTCGTTCCAGGGCTTGTGCAGATTGACGGAGAGTTGAAGGGATTTCATCGGATCGTAATACCAAAGCGCGTTAGAGGTGGTGCTCTCCTTAGTGGATCGCTGGATCTCCCGCCGGGAGTCGGCGAAGTAGACCATGAAGTCCGCCTTCAGGTCCGTAGCGTCGTAATTGCCGTTGGCCAGGATGGAGCGGGTGCTGGCGGCATTGTTCCAGCCGTCCCGGCCATCGGTACCGGAGACGGTTCCCACCAGGCGATAGGAGAGAGGCCCCTTCTTGTAGCCGTGGTAGAGCTGGAAGTTGCGGCTGTTGTGGCTGGCGTACTCGGCGATTCCACCAACCTCGAACCCCTTACCCCGCTTGGTGGTAATGACCATGAAGCCCTGGTTCGAACTTCCCTGGCCGGGGGTAGGGGCGTTGTCGTGGTTCACCGCCGGAGAAAAGGGGGTCAGCGGCCCCAGGGTGACGGCGGAACTGTCGCGCACGACACGGACCGACTCAATGGCGTCAACCGGAAACTGGGCCAGCATTCGCGATGCCTGGGACCAGGGGATATACACGCCATCCAGGATAACGCCCAAGGTATCGCCGCCACGCAGTTGCAGGGCATTCATCCCCTTGCGCCCCTGAAACGTGACCTGTGCCCCGGGGGAGAGCGCCGCGATGTCATAGATGCTGCTTGGCGCCACGGCACGGATATCCTCCCGGCTGAACTCCTCCACGGTGGCCGCCGCGCTCTCCGGCACGGTGAACGAGCTGTAGACCGGCTCCCGATCACGCGTGCCGGTCACTTCCACGCTGTCGACCTCCACGGTTTGCTCCTCCGCCATTCCCGCCTGAACCGTGGTCTCCAGGGCGAGCAGGGCCACCCCCGCCGCTACGCTCCATCTCATGCTGTTTCCTCCCCTTCCGGCTAACGCCGATGTTTTCATGTATTCATTGCACTGTTTGCGGCATGAGAGCCTGCTCCACCGACCCGCTCCCCCACTGCCAGTTCGCCGACGGTTTGCCAAAAGAGCGGTTCATTCCGGCCGGGGAAAAACCGGTTCCGTAGAACCTGCGGTAAAACTCCTCCGCTTCGGCCATAACATCCACCCGACAGAGCTCGGGATGGAGGGTGTGTGCCAAAAACAGCAGCCCCAGTATCCAGCGCGGCGTGCCGAAATCCCAACCGGGCGCCGGATGGGCGTAGATCCTGCGTTTCCGCACCGCCTGGGCGGTTATCCCCAGGCGGAGGCATTCGGCATAAAAATCATCCACGCTGCTGGAGATAAAGGCGGAGATAACCATAACCTCCGGGTCCAGTTCGTTGAGCTGCTCCACGGAAAGGCTTCGGCCGGGGCGGCCGGATGCCTCAAGGGCCCGGTTAACGCTGATCCCGCCCGCTGTTTCGGCCAGCTGGTTCTCCAGGCGACCGCCGCGCAGGTAGAAGAGCGGCGTGCCCATGGCATAGTAGACCCTCGGTCGATGACGCACCCCGGCCAGATCCTTTTCAACGCGCGCCACCTGCCGTTCCAGATAGACGGCCAGCCTCTCGCCCTGTTCGGCCACACCGGCAACGCTCCCGAAATGGCGCACCATGTCGATGTAGCAGCGGGGCTTCTGTATGGCCCGGTGAAAGCCGCCCATGTCACCGGCGCCAAGGAAATCTTCCCAGGCCCGCACCACCGTTGCCTTGCGGTCCACCCCCATGGCGATCAGCATCGCCTCGATGATCTCCAGTGCCCGCGTGAACGGGTATCCCCCCTCGAAGTCCCCCTCCTGGTAGACGGTGGCCGCCGGCGCTCCGACCATCTCCAGGCGGCGGAGACAGCGGGGACAGCGGTTATCCGGCGACAGTCCGGGGCAGGCATCGAGAAATTTGGCCCCCATGGGACCGTAGAAGTCCCGCCTGATCAGGATCTCGCCGCAGCCCGGGCAACGGGTGTGCAAAAGCTCCGTGCCAGGTGAGTTGAACAGGTAGACGTACTCCAGTATCCCCTTAAGCCCGGCGCAGAACTCCTCGGCCTGGCGTATGGATGGCTCCCGGGAGATCTCGGCCCCCTCCAGGGGGATGAAGCGCATCACCTGCAGGGGAATGGTCGGCGAGATGCCAGCCAGATGGCGGGCCAGATCACGCACTTCCTCCATATTGCCGGTGTGCATGATGCAGGAGACCTCCACATGAACTCCTCCCGCGTGGAGAGTTTTCAGGTTACGCAGGACCGGCTGCACGCTCGCCGCGCCACAGGCGGCATAGGCCTGATCGGAAAAGCCCTTGAAGCCGATATTGATGAAATCCAGGTGCGGCAGCAGCGCGGCCAGGGACGACTCGGTAAAATAGGCGTTGGTCGAGCACCCCATGAGCAGGCCGTGGGAGCGAGCCAGGGCCGCCACCTGGATAAAACTGGGCAAGCCGGCCAGGGGGTCGTTCATCAGAAAGGCGATCCCCACGCAGTCGTTGTCCAGGGCCTTGCAGACCACCTCTTCCGGCGTCAGCCGTTGCAGGGCACTGCTGGCAGGGGACATCTCCTTGACGATGACGGTGGAGATGCAACCGGGACAGTCGAAGTTGCAACCGGTGCTGCTGATCTGGAGGAACTTTGACCGGGGGTGGAAGTGGAGCATGGGCATGGTTTCGATGGAGATGGGGCAGGCCACCAGGTACTGGTTTGGATAACGCTCCACGATACCGCCATCTTGCTCCCCATAGCGCCCGCACGCCCCCAGGCCGCCGGTGGATATGACACAGCTCCTCTCGCACACTTCGCAACGCAGCTTTTCCATATTCTATTTCCTCACGATGATCCAGAGCCCGGCTGCCTCGCTCTGTTCTACCCTGAAATCGGGTATCCCGGCACAACGCAACTCATCCTCGAAGGCCCGGGGCGCCTGAGGTCCCAGGTTCCTGGCCACCTTCTCGCGCCACTGGCCGTTATCCCCTGACCTGGCCTCCATGCGCCGGGTGATCTCGTCCTTCAGCTCGGGCGATCCGAAGCCGCCGCCGATATAGCTCATGCCGCCGGGAGCCAGAACCCGGTATATCTCCCGGAACGCCGGTACCCGGTCCCAGAAGAAGAGCGAGCCGCGGCTGATGACCAGGTTGACCGAGCGGTCGGGAAGCGGGATTGACTCCGCATTCCCCTCCAGAACATCCCCCCTGTTTTCCAGGCCGTTGGCCGCCAGATTGGCCCGTACGATCTCCAGCATCTCCCGGGACTGGTCCAGAAAATGGAAACGAAGGTCGGTGACGCGCGCCAGGGCGAGCCCCAGGTAGCCGCCGCCACAGCCCATATCCAGGCAGACCCCTTCGGTGATGCCGGTGTGTTGAACAACCTGGGAGGCAATAACGGGATAGACCGGAGCGAACACCTCCCGGGCCAGCTGATCGAATGAATTCACGTCCATCTGCATTGGTTGATTCCTTTCGTAAAATGTGTGCGATTCGAGAATCCGCATGAGGTGCGAACGGCTCTTGCATTTCAATCCAGCCGGTAGACGATGGGGATGCGCAGTTCGGCCTTGACCGGCGGCCTGGGGAAGGGGGACACATCCCTGATGGTGTCGATCACGTTATTGTCCAGAAGGTTATGGCCGGAACTGGCGACTACCCGCTCGTTACTGACTTTTCCGGATTCGTGGATGATGAAGGTCACCACCACCTTGCCGGCCCAGCCGAATTTCCGCGCCCGCGCCGGATAGGAGATATTCTTCTGGATCAGGTCCCTGATGTAGGCGAAGTGCTCCCTCAGGTAGCGGTTGCGCAACTGCTCGGCCGTTGCTCCGCCACCGCTGCCCCCTCCGGTTTCGCTCCCCGAACCGCCGCCTCCATTGCCCCCACCGCCGCTTCCGCCGCCGGGCGGAACGCTCCCCACCCCGCCCGGAGAGCCCGGGGGGCCGTCGGGAACGATCGCCCGTGTCTGCCCCTCGCCCTGGGCTGTTGCAACGGCCTCGCGTTTCTGGGGTGCGACGATGGCCGCCGGGCCGTTCTGCTCCAGGGCCGTCCTGGGGGCGGACCGCGGTGCGACAGGGGCAGGCGGCAGAGGCGCCACTGCCCGGGGCCGGGGCGCCGGGTTGGATCGTGCGGCCGGCCGCGGCGCGGCTGGCCCTGCCGGCAATGGGCCAGGAGCACCGACAGGAGCAGCTCCCGATGAGACGTCAAAGTCGATCACCACCGGAGCGCTCTGCCAGGCCGAGGAACTGCTCACCGCATAGAGGGAGGAGAGCAGCGCGCCATGGATCAGGAGCGACAAGCAGAGAGACTTCCGCTGTCTGTTCATTGCCGACTCTCGGTCTGTAGGCTGACCCGGCTGAAACCGCAGCTCTTGACCGTGTCCAGCACATCCACGAATCCCTGCAGGGAGATGTCCCGGTCGGCCCTGATCAGGAAGGGGGTGGCCCGGTCAAGCGGCCGCAAGACCGTAGCCAGCGCAGGCATGGTCAGGATATGGCCGTCGAAGATGACGGTACCGTTCACGTCCACCTGGATGGTCCTGGTCTTGATGACCTCCTGATTGCTGCGCGAGGCCTTGGGGAGATTGACCGGGATGCCGCCGCTGGCGATGAAGGTGGAGGTGGTCAGCACGATGGTCAGGAGCACCAGCATGATGTCCACGAACGGGATGATGTTGATGTAGTCAAATTCCTTTTCTTCCATTCATGATCTCCCATCTGAACATGAGCACCTTGACCCGCCGCAGCAGCAGGTTGTAGAGGACCGTGGAGGGGATGGCCACGCACAGCCCGGCCGCGGTGGCCTTCATGGCCAGGGCCAGGCCGACCATGACCTTGGAGGTGTCCATGAACCCCTCCCTGCCCATGGTGGCGAAGGTCAGCATGATCCCCAGCACCGTGCCCAAGAGCCCCAGATAGGGGGCGTTGCTCCCCACCGTAGCGATCAGGTGCAACCGCGAGGTCAGCTCCAGCTCCAGGGATTTCTTGTCCTGATAATCGTTCAGTTCAATCCGCCGGTAGGTCAGATAGCGTTCGATGGCACAGCTGACGGCAACGACGCTCAGCAGCGCCAAAAGCGAAATCACGCCGTAATCCACGAGATTTTTGAGCCAATCCATAGCCTATTCCCCCGCCTGGTAGTAGGCGCCATGGGCACAGGAGACGCAGAGCGGACCGGCGCTCTCCTCCTCAGCCATGATATCCTTGGCGTCGAACACCTTCTCGCCGCAGACCGCACAGCGGACGATCCGTTCCGGCTTGCCCGGAAGCTGTTCCTTCTTCAGGCTGACCCTGACCCGATTCCAGAAGAGCAGTTCCTCATCGGCCAGGGTCAGAACCCGATCCTTCATGTCATCCTGTTCACCCTCAGGGGGTGTCTCCTCATGGTCCACCGGTTTAAGTCCGACCCGGTAGGCAAGGTCCTTCTTCAGGTTGATGAAGGTGGCCGCCATCTTGCCGTAGTCGACAAACTTCAGGCTGCGCCTTCCCAGGCGGGTGCCGGTGGCCATCAGCACCGCATCGGCGATGCAGCGGTCGTTTTCAACGAAGACGATCAGATCCTTCTGATCCTCCGCCCCGATCAGCTCCAGCCCTTTCTTGGCGATGCGCACCCCCAGGGACTGGCCGGCGCAAAAGTGGCCGTGGTATTCCACACAACGCTCCAACACCTCATGAACATCCGTAATCTGAACCATCAATGATTCTCCTTCCCGTGGCCTGACGCGTTCGTCGGCCAATCAGTGTGTATTCGAGGCCGCTCCCAGCCTGCTGGGCACGCATACCCTGAAGTTCTCTTTCAGGCTATGGATGTCCACCTCCCTGCCGTACAGGGAGTACAGGTTCTCTCGGGTAATGGTCTCGTCCGAACTGCCGTTGGCGATAATGTTTCCCTCTTTCATCATCAGCACCCGGTCCGCCACCCAGAGGGCGTGGTCGGGGAAATGGGTCGATTTTATGAAGGTGTACCCCTCGCTGCTCAGGTTGACCAACTCCTCCAAAAGCCGGATCTGGTTGCCGTAATCCAGGCCGTTGGCTGGCTCGTCGAAGATGAAGGTGTGGGCCCCCTGGGTCATGGCCCGGGCGATCAGCGCCAGTTGCCGTTCGCCGCCACTGATCTCCGTATAGGGCCGATCCTCCAGGTGCAGGATGGAAAGTTTCTCCAGCGCCTCCCTCGCCATGCGCAGGTCATCCCGACTGAAACGGGCAAAAAAGGGCTTGTGCGGCATCCTCCCCATCAGCACCACGTCGATCACCCGGTAGGCAAAGGAAGCCCGGTGGAACTGGGGCACATAGGCGATGCTGCGCGCCAGGGTCTTGCGGTTGATGGAGGAGAGTTTCTTCCCCTCGAAACGGACCGCGCCGCCCTCCTTCGGGTGGTGCAGCCCCAGCAGGAGTTTCAGCAGAGTGGTCTTGCCGCATCCGTTGGGACCCAGGAGCGACACGATCTCGCCTTTGCGGATTGAGAAGGAAACGTCGTGAAGCACCGTCCTCGTGGAATAGCTGAAGGTGATGTTGTCAGCCTGAAGCAGCATGATTAGCCCCATCCTTTCCGTGCGTTTTTCAGCACCAGCGCGAAGAAGGGAATGCCCACCAGGGAGGTGACGATTCCCAGGGGGATTTCGACGCTGAATATCAGCCGGGAGACATCATCCACCACCACCAGGTAGATGGCGCCCAGAAGCGCCCCCACCGGCAGCAGCAGGCGATTGTCCGGGCCGGTGAGCATGCGGGCGATGTGCGGCACGATCAGCCCGACCCAGCCGATCATCCCCCCCAGCACCACGGTCAGGGCGCTGATCAGGGTGGCGAAGAAGATCAGGGTCATGCGGATCAGGCTGACCCTGACACCCAGGGTCGTGGCCTCGTCATCCCCCATGCTGAGGATATTCAGATAGGGGGAGAGGACGATAATGGCCAGTATGCCCAGCCCGATGGGGATCGAGACCACCAGCACCGTCCTGATGTCCACCATGCTGAGTCCTCCCATCAGCCAGTAGACGATGGCGGGAAGCTGGTTGTAGGGATCGGCCAGGTATTTGACGACGGAGAGCAAAGAGGTGAACAGGGCGCCGCTGATGATGCCCCCCAGGAGCAGCATCAGCATGCGGTCGCCATGGTACAGCCGGGCGACCCCCACGGAGAGCAGCACCGCCAGCAGGCCGAACAGGAAGGAAGACACCTGCACCACCAGCCAGTCGCCGGAGACGATCATGCCCAAGGCCGCGCCAAAGGAGGCGCCGGAGAGCACGCCCAGCAGGCTGGGAGAGACCAGGGGGTTGATGAACATTGACTGGAACGCGGCACCGGAAACGGACAGGGCCGCACCGATCAGCAGGGCGGCCAGGATGCGCGGCAGACGGATCTCCACCAGGATATTGCGCAACAGGGCGGCTCTCTCGCCATCCAGGGAGCCGGCACCGCACAGGGAGAGCAGGTAATCACCCAGTTCCGCAAGGCCCACAGGGTATTTGCCCAGGGTCAGCGACACCAGCACGGTAAGGCAGAGCAACAGTACGAGTCCCGATATCCAGAGTGTATTTTTCACGGTTTGCATTGTCTCCCGTTGTCCTTCGCACCTAAGACTGTCCCACAAAGGTTTACTGTTTTCCCCAGGGGAGGAAAAAAGGCTGCCGCCGCGGAAGGCGGCAGCCACGTCAAGCATTGCAAGAGAGAGATGAAAAAGGTATTCGTCCCGCTTCGCCGGCAGTAATCTCCGGCATGCAATGAGCGCCGATTGAAAACGTTGTGGATACAAAAATGGCCAACGGAGTCGGACACACGTTGGCCTTGGATAACCTCGGTATTCATAACTTCCAGATCAGGGGGGATGCCGTTGTTTTCGGCGAAATCCCCGGCTCCGCCACCCGTGGCCTCATCGCCACGGGGAAGCAGGAGCAAACAATTACATGTGATGTTCGTATTCAGTTTCTCGATTAGCCTTGATCTTCAGCCAGCAGCGGTGCAGTGCAAAGTTCCCCTTTTTCAAAGGGGGGGAGCATTGGCTTCGAGTAAGCTGAAGATGAGCGCTAATCGGATTCAGTTTTTATCAGTAATCCGGGCCGCGCCCCTCGTTTCCGTGATCAGTCGGGAGACGATCATCTTCCCCTCCTCGCTCAGAAGGGTGACACCGCCCATCGTGCCGATACCCAGGCGGTACACCAGCGGCGGACCAGAGAGGCGATTGATCGCCATGACCATGTCCCAAGCATCCTTGAAGCTGATACCGAGCTCCCGGGCAGCCATACCGATGGAGCCAAGCTCATGAATCCTGACCATCAGATTGAGCTGCTCTTTCCCCAGAAGAAGGTTTGTCGTACGGAGAGCGTCTGCCTCATCTCCGGCTCCAACCTGGTCAGTGCCATCTTCCCGCTGACCGGCTTCAGAAATGTGCAGCGTTGATTCCCTGCTCACCGCGTGTCCCCCCACACCTCCTCCCGATTTTCCCGACTGCGCGTCATCATGGGAAAGCAGCGTCATTGATGCGCTCCTCTTTTTTTCTTGCAATAGACAGAATACTGTCATAAAAACCTAAGACACGTCACGATGCTGTCACAAAAACCCAGGGAGCGACAGAATACTGTCACACACTCTATTATCATGTCAAGAGAAGAAATTCCTCTCAGCAATCACATCAAGAAGTTCCGGGAAGAGCGGGGCTGGTCACAGCAGGAACTGGCCGAACGGGCCGGACTCTCCCGCGCCGGAGTCAGCGCCATAGAAACCGGCAAGCTGGTGCCCTCCACCGTGGCTGCCCTGGCCCTGGCCAAGGTATTCGCCTGCCCGGTGGAAGAGCTCTTTCAGGTGGGCGGACAGGCGGAACTGCACTGGGCCTGGCCTCCCCTGCAGGCGCCCTGCCGCTGCTGGCGCGCCATGGTCAGCAACAGGCTGCTGCTTTACCCGGTGGAGCACTCCCCCCTTGGCATGGTGCCCCACGACGGGGTTTTCCGCGAAGGAAGGCTGTTCGAAAACCCCTTCAGCGACCCCTACCGCACCCTGGTCATGGCCAGCTGCGACCCGGCGGCCGGCCTCCTGGCGGCGGAATACGCCCGCTCCACCCCCTACCGGATGCTGGTGCTCTCCCGGCCAAGCCGCACTGCACTGGAGCTGGTCAGGGACGGACTGGTGCACGTGGCCGGCCTGCACCTGGCACGAAGCACCAGCCCGGAGGAGAACAGCAAGGCGGCGCGGGAGATCCTGGATGTTCCGTTCACCCTGCTGCGCCTGGCCGACTGGGAGGAGGGACTGGTTCTTGCCCCGGGACTGGGGCTGAGCAGCGTGCGTCAGATCCTGGAGGCCAACATCCGCTGGATCGGGCGTGAAACCGGATCGGGCGCACGCCAGGTACTGGATGACCTGCTGCAGGGGGGAAAGATCTCCCCGACCATGATGGCCAGGGATCACCTGGGAGTGGTGGAGGCCATCCGCGCCGGCTGGGCAGAGGCTGGCATCTCGGTGAGGCTGGTGTCGGACGAGGCCGGACTGGACTTCATCTCCCTGCGGGAGGAGGCCTTTGACCTGTGCATCCCAGGGACGCAGGCAGACGACCCCCGTGTGCGGGCCCTGGTGGATGTTGTTCGCTCCTCGCCGCTGAAGAACATGCTGAAAGAACTGCCGGGGTATGATGTCAAATCAACCGGAGAGTTGAGTTGAAGGCCGGGACTGGAAAATGGGGACCGGCAACGAAAGCCGTAGCCAGAGACAGGATGGTCGCCCCTTGGGCATATTCAACACCATAGAAACGAGGAGAAAAAGAGATGAAACCTGTGTTCAAGCTGTGTCTGACTGTGCTCTGTCTGCTGTCGCTGGCCGCTCCGGCCCTGGCCGGTGAGGTACACCTCTCCGTGGCAGCCAGCATGAAGGATGTTATCAACGAACTGTCCGCCACCTACGCCAAGAGCCATCCCGGGGTGACGTTTCTCAAGAATTACGGCGCCTCCGGCGCCCTGGCCAAGCAGATTGAAAACGGCGCACCCGCCGATCTCTACGTCTCTGCCAACATCAAGTGGATGGAATACCTGAAGGGCAAGCAGACGGTCGACAGCGCCAGTGAGACCACCTTTGCCTACAACTCTCTGGTCTTCGCCGGAACAACGAACCAGGCATCATCGCTGCAGGATCTAACCAAACTGAACCGGATCGCCATCGGCAGCCCCAAGAGCGTTCCTGCCGGCGAATATGCCACGGAAGCGCTGAAAAAGGCCGGTCTGGACAAGCAACTGGAGAAGAAACTGGTCATGGCCAAGGATGTGCGCGAATGCCTGATGTACGCAGAGCGGGGCGAGGTTGACGGCGCCTTCGTCTACCGCACCGACGCACTGCAGGCCAAACAGGCCAAGATCCTCTTCACGGTCCCCCAGAATCTCTATCCGCGGGTGACCTACCCCATGGCCCTGACCCTGACCGGCGCGAAGAACAAAGATGCGGCCGGATTCTTGCATTTCCTGCGGAGCAAAGCCGCCAAGCCGGTCCTGACCAAGTACGGGTTTGACGTAAAGTAAACCGAAGAAAAAAGGCCGTGACTGGTGACCGGTCACGGCTTCTCCCCTCGCCTAAAGGAACTTCATGTTTTCACTGACATCGGCGGACATCGATGCCATCCGCCTCTCCAGCCAGGTTGCCGTGGCGGCGACGCTTCTCTCACTCCCCTTCGCTTTTGTAGCCGCCTACCTGATCACCTTCGTCAAATTCAGGGGAAAACTGCTGCTGGAGGTGCTGGTCAACCTCCCCCTTACCCTTCCGCCGGTGGTGGTGGGCTATCTGCTGTTGCTGCTCCTGGGCAGAAACGGCTGGCTGGGGAGCCTGCTGGACACTATGGGCATCCGGATCATCTTCACCCTCAAGGCCGCCATGATCGCCTCGGCGGTGGTCGGTTTCCCCCTGATGGTGCGCTCCCTGCGCATCGGCATGGAGTCCATCGACCCACAGCTGATCAGGGCCTCGCGAACCCTGGGGGCACGCTGGTACGACACCCTGCTGACCGTGATCCTGCCGCTGTCGCTGCCGGGACTTTTGGCCGGCTCGTCGCTCATGTTCGCCCGCAGCCTGGGGGAGTTCGGCGCCACCATCATCGTGGCCGGCAACATACCCGGAGTGACCCAGACCCTGCCACTGGCCATCTACGAATACGCAAGCTCACCCAGCAGCGAGGACATGGCCCTCTCCCTCTGCCTGGTATCAGTCGTCCTCTCCCTGGCGGTCCTTGCCCTGCATGAGCTGATCCGTAAAAAACTGACCTGGAAGTCGTGACATGAACCTGAGCATGATGCTAACAAAGCGTCTCAACGATTTTACCCTCGCGGCCGATTTCAGCGTGGAGGGTAACCGCATCGGCATCTTCGGCAAATCGGGCGGGGGCAAATCGACCCTGGTCAATCTGCTGGCCGGTCTGCTGACGCCGGACGACGGTGAGATCGTTCTGGACGGCACCTGCCTGTTCAGCGCCTCCCGGAAGATCAACCTCCCTCCCGAACGGCGGCGCATCGCCATGGTCTTCCAGCAGCACTGCCTGTTCCCCCACTTAAGCGTCAGGAAGAACCTGCTCTACGGCTTCAAACGCTGCCCGTCCGAGTTGCGCACCATCGACTTCCACGACTTGGTGAAACTGCTCAAGATCGACAAACTGCTGGACCGCGGGGTAACCAACCTGTCCGGCGGAGAGAAGCAGCGGGTGGCCCTGGGGCGGGCCATCCTGGCCAATCCGCGCCTGCTGCTGATGGACGAGCCGCTGTCTGCCCTGGACGACACACTCCGCTTCCAGATCATCCCCTACCTGAAGAGCGTCAGCGAGCGCTTCGACATCCCCTACCTGTTCATCTCCCACTCAATGGTGGAGATGCGCCTGATGACAGAGACGGTACTGGTGGTGGAAAAGGGGCGCATAGCCGAGCAGAGTTCCAGCGAACAACTGGCCCGCAACCGCATGGGGCAGAGTCCGGTCGGCTTCATCAACCTGTTGGAACTGGAGGGGATGGTTGAGCGGGACGGCCTGTGCGTCTATCGCTGGCCAGGGGGCGAGTTATACCTGTCAGGCGGCAACTGCGATACCCCTGCCGGCCTGTTCGAGCTGTCGTCAAAGGACATCATCATCTTCAAGCGGCACCCCGAGGCGATCAGCGCCCGCAACCTGCTGGAATGTCGCGTATCCTCCCTGTTCGAGAGCGGGGCCAAGATCGGGATCGAGCTGGAATGCGATGGGGGCAAGCTTCTGGCCGAAATCGTTCCCGAGGCTGCCCGGGAGCTGGATATCCGACAGGGGAGCCTCGTGCACGCCGCCTTCAAGGCATCGGCCTTCCGGCGACTGTCCTCTTGCGAGTCACGCCGGAATAGTGACTGATGCCTGGCCGTCGTCCATGCACGGGTATCTGCGATGCGCGGCACGACCGGCATATCATTCAGGCCGTCCCACCGCCAGCGAACGTTCCGCCCCTCTGATCTTTTCCGCGACCTTCCTGAAGTGGAACCCGTAAATGGCATAGGTTATGGCCAGCGGGAAAAGCCGCGGCTTTCTGAAAAGAGACCAGAAGAAGAGTTTCCAGAAATAGTACCTTTCTTTGCCGATCACCCCCAGCAAGAGGATCGACTTGAAAAGCGCCCCCACATACCCCGGCTGGAGGTTGAATTTTCCCGGCAACGGCCGGTACTCCCTGAAGAGCCTGATTACCCTCTGATAGTAGTTCCTGGGAGAGTAGATGGTGTCGAGAATGGTCCGGTAGCCAGCGATGAGTTTCTTTACCTCCATCCGGGGAATGAAATTGAGGGTGACTGCCGTGTTGTTGCCGGTGGCTTCTCCCAGCAGGCGCCCCTCCCGCTGCAGGCGCTGGTAGAGCCTGGTGCCGCGCAGGGCGATCAGCACTCCCACCATGGCGGTGACGATGCCGCTCTCCTGGATGAAGCGAATCTGACGGTCGAAAACCGACGGCGGGTCGCTATCGAAACCGACGATAAATCCGCCGTGCACCTGCAGGCCGGCCCGCTGGATATGTTGTACCGAGGCCAGCAGGTCGCGGTTCCTGTTCTGGACTTTGCCGCTCTCGGCGAGGCCCTCTTCGAGGGGGGTTTCGATGCCGATGAAGACCTCCTGAAACCCCGCTCTGACCATCAGTTCCATGAGCTGTCCGTCATCGGCAAGGTCGATGGACGCCTCGGTATAGAAGTAGAACGGGCGACCCCGTTCCTCCATCCAGTCGATCATGGCGGGGAGCAGTTCCCGCTTCAGTTTCTTCCGGTCGCCGATGAAGTTGTCGTCGACAAAGAAGATCGCCCCGCGCCACCCCCACACATAAAGGCTCTCCAGCTCCGCGAGCAACTGCGGAAGCTGCTTGGTGCGCGGCGTGCGCCCCAGCAGGGCGGTGATGTCACAGAACTCGCAGTCGAAGGGACAACCCCGCGAGTACTGGACGTTCATGGCGGCGTAGTCCCGGATATCGACCAGCTTCCAGAGCGGGATGGGAGTATCTCTCACGTCAGCCCGCCGTTCGTCGGCATAGATATGCCGCGGCTCTCCTCTCGACAGATCATCCAGAAAGGGTGGCAGGCTAAGCTCCGCCTCGCCCAGCACAAGATGATCCACATGGGGGAAATCCTCATGGCAAGCGGTAAAGAGGGGGCCGCCGGCAACGGTTTTCACCCCTCGTTGCCGACAGCGCTCGATTACCTCCTGGGCCGATGTGCGCTGGATGGACATGGCGCTGATGAAGACGCAATCCGCCCATGCCAGGTCATCATCGCAAAGTGGGCGGACGTTCATATCAACGAGCCTCTTTTCCCACGCTCCGGGGAGCATGGCAGCCACCGTCAGCAGCCCCAACGGCGGAAAACTTGCCTTCCTGTCGATAAATCTCAGGGCGTGGCGGAAGCTCCAGAAGGTGTCGGGATAGAGGGGATACACGAGGAGAATCTTCATATGTGGACTCCCGTAACAGGGTAACGCGAGGGGTCACCGGTAACAAACTTTGAAGCGGCAGGTGGGGGTGGAGGGAACGCATCAGGGTTCTTTCGCCGCGCTTCCCGGCGAAACCGAAGCGTGAACAGCCGGTATCATCCAAGCCCTTCAGGGTTTTCGGCTGGAGCGCACTAAAGCCCGGGAAGTGCGGAACGAGCCTGTCCGCGTGATGGGAGGGAGCACCGCCTGCCCTATCAGAATCAAGTGTACAGCCGTACCGAAAGAAATACTGCACCGTGAATGTAATTTTTGTGTAAAAGGACGGCAGCCGCGGAGGCCCCGTCCATCTCCCGCCAAAGAGCGGGATCAGCGGCAAGAAAGACAAAACGGAAACGACAGGTGATCTACGGTTTCCTCCGGATGTCGTCCAACCAGACTGAAAAGCGTTCTCTCGCCCCCCTGGACAGGATACGTACGAAGGTTTCCTGATCGTAGAGATACAGGCAGTGCCTGATGGAGGTGTAGTGGCTGAAGGTTTTGTCGGGGTTCTCAGTCATGAAATGGTCGCGATACTCCCTGACGGTTTTCAGGTTCTCGGTCAGACAGGTATGCAAATCCGATTTCTGAAAACTGCTGTCCAGTTTCAGAATATCATGGACGAAGTCGTCGACCTTATGCTCCTCGAATTCGAAATCCCTGAAGAAGTGCCCTACGATACGCATGAAACTAAAGGCGTTTACGGCTTTCTGGCTTGACGTTGCCCCAGCCGTTCCCCTCTCATCGGAGGAGCCGTCAGCCTGATCGCTTATCAACGCCACCGTCGCCTCCTGCATCAGTTCCGCAGTGGCGATGCGTATCTCCTTGAACTCCCGGTCGGCCAGTTCAAACAGGGCGGAGAGGACATTGATCCTGCGCTTGAGATCAATGGGGATCGATTTTTTGTATTTGATCTTGTGGTCCAGCACGCTCCAGGCATCCTGGATCAATGACCTGATCTGCACCTCAAAGGAAAGACGCGCATAGGGAAGGTATTTCGGTTTTGCAGCCATTGTATCGTTCAGGGCCAGATCCATGTGCAACCCCTTGTAGCCGAAGTAGTCCTCGGTGCTCTCCACGGCCGATATCTTGTCGGTGATATCGAGGACCCTGAAATGCCGTTGCAACAGTTCCGTCAGCACGGAAATCTGATCTTCATAGAGGCAGACAATCCGTACGCCGATCAGGTCTGACATGAAATCCTTGATTTCATAGGGCTGCTCATCGGATTCCAGCCTGCTCTGGTATTTGCGATGAAATTTCTTGATACACTCATCTCTGTCCTTGACCCGGCCTTCGATTTTTGTAACCTCGCCCACATCGGACCGTTTGATCAGTGAACCGATGATGCGCATATAGGCGTTCTTGGCATCAGTCAAAAGTTTCCGATTGCTTTCATAATATGTTTCGAAAGCATCTTTTTCGCGTTCAAAATTCAGGGAAGGCATGGTTGGCTCCTTATGCGGCGATGTGCCGTGAAGGGTGTTGTTCCCGTGCACTTTTGCAAAGAAGGCAGCCGGAGTCAAGCCTTTGGCGGACAGGGAAACAACGATCCCCGCGCAGCGGCAGATGAGCCCTGCGGGGAATGGCGGCTCTACGGCACGAAAATTCTTTGCATCAGACGCAGCTGTGCTACAATCTGGCGCCCTCTTCTCCCCCCGGCTTCAAGGGGGCGGGAAACCCGGAACCACCGCCCATGCCTCCCGGGGAGGGGCGCAGCCCGAACCAGATATCCCGAACACGAGGAGCAAGGAGTCCCGATGCCTGAAATGTTTACGGTGCTTCCCCCCGCGGATGCGCTCAGACTCTTGTTCGACCAACTCCCCCCGGAGATCCGGCTGGAAACGGTTTCCACTCTGGAGGCCCTCGACCGGGCCCTGGCGGAGAACCTGCTGGCCCCCTCATCCCTCCCTTCCTTTCCCCGCTGCACCATGGACGGCTATGCCGTGCTCGCCGAAGACACCTTCGGCGCAAGCGAATCTCTGCCGGCATACCTGACCCTGATCGGCGAGGCGCCCATGGGCCGGGCCTGCCCCCTGACGGTGGCTTCCGGCCAGGCGGTCGCCGTCTACACCGGGGGCATGCTCCCGGCTGGCGCCGATGCGGTGGTGATGGTGGAGCGGACACAGAAACTGGACGATGCCACCATCGAGGTGCTGCGCTCCGTGGCAACGGGCGAAAACCTGGTCGAGGTGGGAGAGGACGTCAGGGAGGGAGATTCCCTGTTCCAGGCCGGGCACCTGCTCAGGCCCCAGGACCTGGGCGGCCTGACCGCCCTGGGCATCACCAGCCTTAAGGTGGCTGCCCGTCCACGGGTGGCGATCATCTCCACCGGCGACGAGGTCATCCCTCCCGACCGGAGCCCCGCCCCCGGCCAGATACGGGATGTGAACAGCTACACCATCTCGGCCCTGGTTTCCCGGGCAGGCGGCATCCCGCTCCAACGGGGGATCATCCCCGACGACTTCGATGCGCTGCTCTCTGCGGCCAGATCGGCACTGGAAGAGGCAGACTGCCTGGTGGTCTCGGCCGGTTCATCGGTTTCCACCCGCGACCTGACGGCGGATGTAATCAACAGACTGGGCGCACCGGGCGTGCTGGTGCACGGCATCGCCCTGCGGCCGGGCAAGCCGGCCATCCTGGGCGTCTGCGACGGCAAGCCGGTGATCGGCCTGCCGGGCAACCCGGTCAGCGCCATGGTTGTGGCTGACCTGTTTCTGGGTCCCCTGCTGCGCAGGATACAGGGGGTAGGCCACGCGCCTCTGCGGCGGCGCGTGGGAGCGACGCTCACCCACAACATCCCCTCGGCGCCGGGGCGCGAGGACTACGTTCAGGTCAGGCTGGCCGACCGGGACGGACGGCTGTGGGCCGAACCGGTCTTCGGCAAATCCAACCTGATCTACACCATGATCAACTCCGATGGCATGGTATGCGTACCGCTCAACTCCAGCGGACTGTACCGGGACGAAACAGTCGAGGTTGAGCTGTTCTAATTCAGCCATGCGTTGACGATCGGATCCGCAGCGACGCATTGCAACGCGTCGCTGCGAAGAAACGTGCAATGGGCATGATATCCAATGGCAGGAGACGGCAATGAGCAAGAGCAGAAATTTTTTTCTGGAAAACATACCGCTGGACGAGGCCTGGAGCCGCTTCATCACGGCCATGGAGGAGGTCTGGGCATGGGACGAGATGCCCGGCGAGGAGGTAGCCGTCGACGAGGCCCTGGGCCGCGTGACCGCCAAACCGGTCTGGGCGGAGCTTTCCTCTCCCGCCTACCACGCCAGCGCCATGGACGGCTATGCCGTGCGTTCCACCGATACCATCGGCGCCATGGAGACGGCGCCCAAACGCCTGGCGATCGGCCCGGCCGGCCCGGCAACCTACGTGGATACCGGCGACCCGATTCCGGCCTGGGCCGATGCCGTGATCATGATCGAGCAGACCCAGCACATCGACGAACCTGACGGCGGCGAATCAATCGAGATCCACGCCGGCGTCGCCCCCTGGACGGCAGTCAGGCCCATGGGCGAGGACATGGTGGCCACCGAACTGGTGCTGCCGGCCAACCATCTGCTGAAACCGGTGGACCTGGGCGCCCTGGCGGGATGCGGTCACGCCTTCGTCAACGTGCGCCGCAAGCCGCGGGTGGCGGTCATCCCCACCGGCACCGAACTGGTGACGGTGGAGCAGGCCCGCCGCTGTGGCCTGAAGTCGGGGGACATCATCGAATACAACTCGCTGGTGCTCTCCTCCCAGGTGCGCCAGTGGGGCGGCATTCCGACCCGCTACCCGGTGGTGCCGGACGATTACGAGCTGATCAAGGCAACGGTGCTGGAGGCGGCCGCCGAGCACGACCTGGTGCTGGTCAATGCCGGCTCGTCGGCGGGGAGCGAGGATTTCACCTCCAGTATCGTGGTGGAGCTGGGAAAACTGCTGGTTCACGGAGTTGCGGTACGCCCCGGCCACCCGGTCATTCTCGGCATGATCGCCGGCTTCAACAGGCCGGTGATCGGCATTCCCGGCTATCCGGTTTCCTGCGCGCTGACCGGAGAGACCTTTGTGGAGCCGCTCATCTCCCACTGGCTCGGGTTGCCGCCACGGGAGCAGCCCCGGATGCAGGCCTCCATCACCCGCAAGCTGCTCTCCCCCATCGGCGAAGACGAAACGGTGCGCGTTACCGTGGGGCGGGTGGGCGAGCGGGCCGTGGCAGCACCACTGTCGCGCGGGGCCGGCGTGATCACCTCCTTGGTTCGCGCCGACGGGATCGTGCGCATACCGCGCTTTTCCGAAGGGGTGGAGGCGGGTCAGGAGGTTACGGTGGAACTCTACCGCACTCCGGCCGAGGTCGAACGCACCCTGGTGCACATCGGCAGCCACGACCTCTGCCTGGACCTGTTGGCCCAGTACCTGGCCGATTCCGGCCGCCGCTTCACCAGTGCCAACGCCGGCAGCCTGGGAGGCCTGATGGCGCTGAAACGCGGGGACGCCCATCTGGCGGGCGCCCACCTGCTGGACCCGGCCACGGGGGACTACAACGTCTCCTACATACAGCAGTACCTGCCCGGTCTGCCGGTGGTGCTGCTGACCTTCATGCACCGCCAGCAGGGGCTGATCGTCCCGCCGGGCAACCCCAAGGGGATCGGAGGGCTGGCGGATCTGACGCGGGAGGGACTGCGTTTCGTCAACCGCCAGCGCGGTGCAGGCACGCGGGTGCTTCTGGACTACCACCTGGGCAAGCTGGGAATCGCTCCCCAGCAGATACTGGGGTACAAACGGGAGGAGTACACCCACATGGCGGTTGCCGTGGCGGTCCAGTCGGGGTTGGCCGACTGCGGCCTCGGCATTGCAGCCGCCGCACGGGCGCTGGAGCTGGACTTCATCCCCCTGGAGATGGAGCGCTACGACCTGGTGATCCCCCGCATCCACTATGAAAGCGACCTGCTCCGTCCGCTGCTGGAGCTGATCAACGGCCAGGAACTGCGCCGGGCCGTTGCCGAACTGCCCGGCTACGACACCAGCCACATGGGGGAGATCGCCGGCCAGTGGTAGGCGCTTTGACGTTTCTCTGTAACACATGGCCCCAAGGGGCACCAGACAACAGCTCTGCCATCAAAATCGTTCATTTTTGACACAATTATTAAAACCATTGCTTTTTCAAGGAAAGAGCCGTACGGTATTCCGTCTGTGATGGCACACATCATCAACTATTTTATTACGTTGCGGGAGAGAACATGAAAATCAGTGCGAGAAACTGTCTGGCAGGAATTGTGGCAGGCGTAAAAAAGGGCGCGGTCAACAGCGAAGTAATCCTCAACCTGAAGGGCGGTTCCTCCATCGCGTCGGTTATCACCAATTCAAGCGCCGAAAGCCTCGGCTTGAAAGAGGGTAAAGAGGCTTTCGCCATCATCAAGGCCAGCAACGTCATCATCTGTGGGGATATGCAGGGCGTCAAGATCAGCGCGCGCAACCTGCTCTGCGGCAAGGTAACCAAACTGGTCGAGGGCCCGGTAAGCGCCGAAGTGGGCGTGGACGTGGGCAACGGCACGGTCCTGACCGCCGTCATCACCAACGAGAGCGCTACAAACCTGGGACTCACGGTGGGCAGCACCGTCAGCGCCATGTTCAAGGCGCCCAGCGTCATCATTGGCGTGAAAGAATAGCGCTCCTTACCGCCTCCCGGAGCCTATTCGGGAGGCGGTTTCACCCCTTCCCGCCAATCCCCGTCAGTTGCCTTCCCCTTGTTTCTCCCCCGCATCCGGTACAAAAAGCGGCTGGCCGAATCTCTCCATACCAAAACCGGCAATGACTCTCTGTGTTTTTTGAGATGCCATGAAATCGGCAAAGGCCTTGGCGCCGGCCGCGTTCACCCGGGGCCACCTGGCGGCATTGACCTGGACCACCTGATAGCTGTTCAGTAGGCCGGGATTTCCTTCCAGAAGAATGACAAGTTCCAGTTTCTTTTTCAGCGCCAGGTAGGTGGCTCGATCGCTCAAGGTATAGGCTTTCCTCTCGTCAGCGACGAAGAGGGTCTGCCCCATGCCGAGTCCGGTGGTTCGCTGATACCACTTCCGGTCATGGGGTGATACGCCCGCGGCCTTCCAGAGCTCCATCTCCCTGACATGGGTACCTGAGTCGTCGTGACGGGAGAGGAAGGGCGCCTTGCCGGCCGCGATCTTCCGGAATGCCTCGATACCGTTTCGGGAACCGCGCACCCTCGCCGGGTCAGACGCAGGGCCGACCACCACGAATTCGTTATGCATGACCGGCTGACTGGCACTGCCGCCCCCCTCCGCCATGAATCTATTCACCGCCTCAGGGGAGTGCACCAAGAGCACATCCACCTCACCCTTCCGCGCCATTTTCATGGCCTGCCCCGAACCAAACGCAACGGTTTTGACGACATAGCCGCTCTCCTTCTCGAAAAGCGGGATAAGAACATCCAGCAGCCCGGAGTCCTGGAGGCTGGTGGTGGTAGCCAGCAGCAGGCCCGGGGGTGAGGCCAGAGCCGTGGACAAAAGCCCGCCAAGGGCCAGTGCTACCGTGAATGTGATCAAGCGGAACAGCATCCTGAATTGTTTCACACAAGGTTCCTTTCGTCAGCAATTTCGCGGAGCTCTCACCACCCTGGCGGAACGAGCCATGTCCGATTGTACGGCATGCGACAGCGACACGGAGTTGGGAGAGACAGCCGGAAAGAGTATAGCGGAAAAGAGCGGTCAGGAAAGCGTCCCGGCAAAAAAAGGGGTGTCATGGCGGGCTGGGCCAACAAATGGAAACAAAACGAACAAAGTCCCATGATCCCCCTTCTCCTGGATCACGGAGCTTTGTCATTTTGAATATCCACTCCCCCTTCCGGTGGGACGGTCTTCAAAAACGGGTTCTAGCGAAAAACGCCCCCCGATCATTCAACGGCCTGTGCTGGGCCCAGAGGGAGACGGGCAGCATTTCAGGCGACAAGGCAACTGTCAGGCAACCAGCACCTGGACTCCCAGCAACTCCAGGTCGCGCAGGGGTTCCCTGGGCAGGGTGCGGTCAAGGATCAGGATGTCGGCCCGCTCCAGGGGAGCGACCTGTACCTCGGCAACCCGACCGAATGCGCCGTTGCCGGCCATGACAACGACCTGCCCCCTGGTCTGCTCGATCATGGCCCGCTGAAAGTCAGCCTCGGCAAAGCAGGAGCTGGTAATGCCCTCAGCCATGCTGATCCCGTCCGCGGCAAGAAAGGCCCTGGTGGGGTGGATCTGGCGGATCATCTGCATTGTCAGCGGCCCCTCCAGGGAGTTGGAGTCCCGCCGGAGTTCTCCCCCCAGCAGCACAAGTTCCGCCTTTTTACCCCGCACCTCGTCGATGGCGCCGATGTTGTTGGTGTAGATCCTGACCGGCATCTCCGGATCCAGGTAGCGCAGGAGATGCAGTGCCGTGGTGCCGCAATGGAGCAGGATCGAATCGTTGGGTGCGATCAGGGAGGCGGCCTTGCGACCGACCAGGTCCAGCAGATCCACAAATTCCTTCAGGCGGCTCTCATAGCCGTTTTCGTAGCTCACGCGCTCATGGCGATACACCGCGCCGCCATGGGTGCGCTCCAGAGCCCCCTGTCGCTCCAGCGCCTCCAGGTCGCGGCGGATGGTCATCTCCGACACGCCCAGCTTTTCACTTAATTCCGTAACCCGTATGGTGACCCGCTCCCGCAGCAGTTCCCGGATGCGCAGATGCCGCTCAGCCGGCAGCAGATTATTGTTCTCGTAGGGGGGGGACGTTTGACTGTTTCCGGCTATGTCCATGGTTCCGTTGTCTGTCCTTTACGATTTTTTCTATAAAAGCGTTCATCCTCCGGCATGTATCCCGTCTCCGGCCCTGGTAATGGCCCGGCTCAGGCCTTGTCCGTACTCTCCATCTGCGGGGTATCGCACCCCACACTCCGGTTGTCGCAGACCGGCTGCGCGCCTGCCCTGCGTCTGCACAGCTTGAGTTGCTGTTCCAGATTCATGATCGTCGTCTGCAGTTTCACCAGTTCCTCCAGGCTGGGCATGCGCGCCACTTCCTGGCGCAGAGCCTCGTGGCGCCCCAGCAGGTCCAGATATTTCTGACCGATCTCCTTGAACCGTTGCTCCAGGTCATCGCGCTCGTAGGTCAGCGACTGTATCAACTGATTCTTGATCGTAAGCACCGCCTGAAGTTCCTCCACATCGTTCGTTTGCAGTGTCGAAACGGTTTCACGGGGTCGATCATGCATAGGGCAGACCTCTTTCATGCGGGGTATGGAACAGACCGTTCCCGGCCATGCTGGCCGCGGAACCGGTGGCCGGCTTATGACGGAGTCGCGCCCCCCATCCGCCTTGGCGGCCGAGGAGCGGGATGAAATCGGGAAGCGGTGTGTGGGCCGGCGCCATTACGAGCTGCCGACCTTCTGCTTCAGTTTAGCCAGAATACGCGAAAACTCCTTTTTGATCCGGTCATTCTCCGCGGATGATTCGAGTTTTTCCATGCGTCGGCCAAGGGCTGCCAGCGGTTTGAACAGGTCTCGTACCATGAATTCGCTCAACTGGTCCGACTGCTGTTCAGCCTCGACACGCCTGGAAATATCGCGCGCAACGCAGATCACGCCAAAAATGTCTCCACCCTGGTCAAACCAGGGGAATTTGGTGACGGACACCGACACGCTCTTGCCGTCGGGATGGGTGATCGTTTCGCGGATATCGCGGATGGCACGCCTGTTGGTCATGACCCACAAGTCGTCGCACAGCGATTTGGCCGCTTCCTTGGGCGGAAGCAGGTCCCGGTCGGTCTTCCCCTTCATCTGGGCAGCGGTCAATCCGTAGTGTCTGGCCTTTTCGTTGCTGACAGAGACGAACTGCCCCCCCGTAAAGCCGCCCTTTTCATCCCTGAAGTATTCCTTGAACACGATGGAGTCGGAGGAGTACTCCATCAACGCGTAAAACATGAGCAGATTCTGTATGATTTGTCCCATATCCAGCCCACCTCCCGCACAGTTGTGTGACTATACATTCAACGCGGTAAAATGACACAAAAAAAACGAAGGTAACGCCTGTCCGACGCACATTCCCGCTTCCCGTTTCAGTTCCGGCCAAAGCAGCGCGCTATGTTCCGCCTGCCGGACAAATAGGCCGCCGAACGGGCGCGCCAGGAGAAATCCTTTGCGGATGACGGGGGAAGAGCTTTCTGCTATGGTGCCTGAATCAGGCAATCACGCACCCTTCTCCAAAAAAAGCCCCATGCACAGCGATCCACCACATCCAGTGCCCTTCGGCACAGATCAGGAGGTGATGCCATTGGAACCGATAAGCCGCCCCATCAGGCGTTTTGATTTCAACGAGAAGATCTCCGGCAGGGCGGACTTCTGCGCTGACAGGAGATACGACGGCCTGCTGTACGCCAAAACCCTCCGTTCAACCAGGGCCAGAGCCAGGATACTCTCCATCCACGTCCCCCCCCTTCCCGAGGGGTACTATACCGTGGATGCCGGCGACATACCCGGCAGGAACCTGGTCCCCATCGTGTACGACGACCAGCCATTCTTCGCCCGGGATCTGGTCAACTACATCGGCGAGCCGATCCTGCTGGTGGTGGGTCCCGACAAGGGAACCATCCTGGAACTGCTCAGCCGCATCAGCGTCAGCTACGAGGATCTGCCGCCCATCCTGAGCATCGCCGAGGCGGAACAGGCCACGGACAACTTCATCTGCGGCGACAAACCCTTCTTCGTCTCCTACGAATGCGGCAAGGGAGACATCTCCCAGACCATAACCCGGGCCGCACGGGTCTTCGAGGACGAATTCCGCACCGGCTACCAGGAGCACGTGTATCTGGAAACCCAGGGCTTTATCGGCGTCTACGAGGAGGGACGCATCACGGTCTCCGGTTCCATGCAGTGCCCCTACTATGTTAAGGAGGCGCTCATGCAGGCCCTGGGGTGGCCGGATGAGCGGGTGCGGGTCATCCAGCTCCCCACCGGTGGCGGCTTCGGCGGCAAGGAGGAGTACCCATCCCTACCCGGCGTCCATGCCGGCCTGGCCGCCATCAAGTCGCGACGCCCGGTGCAGCTGGTCTTCGATCGCCATGAGGACATGCTCTGCACCACCAAGCGGCACCCGGCCATCATCAGGATCAAAAGCTACCTTGATGCACGCAACCGCATCATCGGCCGGGAAATCGATGTCAAGACCGATGGCGGCGCCTATGCCGGGCTCTCCAGCGTGGTGCTGCAGCGGATGATGTTCTCCAGCAACGGCGTCTACGATGTTCCCCACCTGAAGATCAGCGGAACGGCATATGCCACCAACAACATCGTCAGCGGCGCCTTCCGCGGCTTCGGCGGGCCACAGGCCTTCTTCGCCGTGGAGATGCACATGGAGAACATCGCCCGCAACCTGAAGCTTGATTCCATAGCCTTCAGGCGCAGCCACTTCCTGCACCGGGGGGACAGCTCCTCCACCGCTGGAGAGTTCCACTACGACATACGGCTGGATGAGATCGCCGAAACCCTGGAGCGCATCTCCTCATATGGCGAGAAACGGAGCCACCGGGCAGAGGGGAGGCCAGGCATGCTGCGGGGCATCGGCTGCTCCTTCTTCTACCACGGCTGCGGATTCACCGGCAGTGGCGAGGATCTGCTGATCAGGGCCAGGGTACGGCTGAAGAAATACGCCGACGACAGCGTGCAGATCTTCGTTTCCAGCGCCGAGATCGGCCAGGGAGTGCTGACTACCCTGCGCAAGATCGTGGCCCACACCCTGGAGATCCCCATTGAGCGGATCCGGCACGACTATCCCGACAGCGACCACTGCCCCAACTCCGGCCCCACGGTGGCTTCACGCACGGTCGTGATCGTGGGCAAACTGCTCCAGGATGCGGCCAGGGAGATGAAGGAGAGGTGGCATGAGGAGACCTGCGATATCCAGCGGGTCTTCCACTTCCCCGACCACCTGAGCTGGGACAACGACACGTTCAGGGGCAACGCCTATCCGGAGTATTCCTGGGGGGGCAACCTGGTGGAGGTGGAGGTGGACCCGGTCACCGGCCAGGTCGAGGTGCTGGGGGCCTGGGCGACGTACGACATCGGAACGCCCATCGACGACACCATCGTGCGAGGCCAGATCCAGGGGGGCCTCGTGCAGGGGCTGGCCTACGGCGGCATGGAGCGGCTTACCACGAGAGACGGCGCGCTGCAGCAGACCAGTCTGGCCGACTATCTCATCCCCACAGCCCTTGACGTCCCCAGGATCGAGAGCAGGCTGATCGACAACCCCTTTGACGACGGCCCCTTCGGCGCCCGCGGCCTGGGTGAACTGACCCTGATCGGGGCAGCGCCGGCCCTGGCCTTGGCGGTGCAAAACGCCATCGGCCGCGACCTACGCCAGCTGCCGGTCACGCCGGAACTGATACGGGAGGCAATGCAACGTGCTGATTGATGTTACCTTTGAGCTGAATGGCAAAACCGTCACCATCACCACCCATCCCCTGCGGCGTCTGCTGGACATCTTGCGGGATGACCTGCGGCTCACCGGAACCAAGGAGGGGTGCGGCGAAGGGGAGTGCGGGGCCTGCGCCGTGCTGCTGGACCGGCACTTGGTCAACGCCTGCCTGATAGCGGCGGCTTCCCTGGAGGGAAAGAGCGTGCTGACCATCGAGGGGTACCGGGAGACGGAGCGTTTCGCAGTCTTGAGCAAGGCTTTTGCCCGGGCCGGGAGCGTGCAGTGCGGCTTCTGCACGCCGGGCATGGTCATGGCCGCCGAGGCCCTGCTGCGACGCACTCCCCATCCCACGGAAGAACAGGTGCGGGAGGGGTTGACGGGGAATCTCTGCCGCTGCACCGGGTATAACATGATCGTGGATGGAATCATGCTGGCGGCACAAGAGGGGGACGGATTATGGTAGGAGCATTCAGACCACAGACCCTGCAGCAGGCGCTGGACATTCGGGGCAGCCGCATGACGACCCTCTTTGCCGGCGGCAGCGACCTGATGGTCAGGCACCGCAGCTGGAGCGGCATCCCCCCTGCCCTGCCCGCTCCGGCGCTGATGATCGGCCATATTGAGGAGTTGCGGAACATCAGTGCCGATGGTGACACGCTCCGCATCGGCGCCTGCGCCACCCTGGGGGAGATACTCGGCCATCCCGCCGTCCCGGACTACGTCAGGCTCCCCTTAAGCCGCATGGCCTCCCCATCCATCCGCGCCATCGCCACCCTGGGGGGCAATATCGCCAACGCCTCGCCGGCCGGCGACAGCCTGCCCATGCTCTACGCCCTGGACGCCCGCCTGGAGCTGCGATCATGCTCCCACACGGAAGAGGTGGATGTGGCAGACTTCATCGGCGGGCCGGGCAGGACGATACTTGAGGACGACCAGATCCTCACCCGCATCCATATCCCCCTGGCACAGTTCACCCACCTGCTGTTCGAAAAGGTGGCCGGCCGCCGCGCCAACAGCATTGCCAAGCTCTCCCTGTATGTCGTGGCCAGGATAAGCGGCCCCAGGGTTGAGGAGGTACGGGTTGCCTTCGGTGCGGTGGCTCCCACCGTGGTCAGGAACCGGGAGGCCGAGGCCCTGTTGGCCAGGACAGAGGCGGCACACCTACCCGGGCGAGTGGAACAGGTGAAGGCCTGCTACGCCCCCCTGATCACCCCTATCGACGACCAGCGCTCCACCCGGGAGTACCGCAGAGACGTGGCCCTGGGGCTTTTGGAGCGGTTTCTGCTGGGGCTCCGTTAGTCGTCACCCCCCCTCTTTCAAATTGGAGAGCACTTCTCGGCCCCCGCCCCACCCCTCCCCTGCAACCGGGAGAGCGGCACCAACAGAATCATAGCCAGCAGCACCAGGAGGACAATCAGCCCCACCACGCCCCACCAGCCCCAATGCAGCCAGAATATCCCGCCAGCTGTCCCGGAAATACTCGATCCCAGATAATAGAAGAAGAGGTACAGGGCCGAGGCCTGGGCCTTGGCCGTTGAGGCGCGTCTCCCCACCCAACTGGAAGCCACCGAATGGACGCCAAAGAAACCGATGGTGAATATGCCCACCCCGCTAACGATCCCCAACAGCGAGCCGGCCAGGGTCACCAGCACACCGGCGGCCATGGCCAGCAGGGAAACACGGATAATGGCCCGGCGGCCGAAGCGGTTCACCATCCGCCCCGCCAGGGAGGCGCTCAGGGAGCCCAGCAGATAGACCAGGAAGACCAGGCTGACCTGGCTCTGGCTGAGGCCATGGGGGGGAGCCAGCAGCCGGAAGGTGAGGTAGTTGAACAGGGTCACGAAACTGCCCATCACCATGAATGCTATGCCGTAGAGGCAGAGCAGCAGCGGGTCCCCCAGGTGCCTGGCAAGAGAGCTGAACAGGTAGCGGAACTCGAAGGGGCGCTTACGCAGGTGGGAAGGGGGCAGGCTCTTGACGAAGAAGCAGCTCAGGGCGAGGCAAAAGACGCCGATGCTGGCCAGTGCCGATTGCCAGTTCCACAGGTCGGTGGCCGCCGCGGTGTAGAGCCGACCGGCCATGCCTCCCACGGCATTGCCGCTGATGTAGAGTCCCATGGCAGCCCCCAGCGCCGAGGTCTCCATCTCTTCGCTCAGGTAGGCCATGGCCACGGCCGGCAGCCCGGCCAGCACCGCCCCCTGCAAGAGCCGTAGCCCAAGCAGGGCGCCGAAATCGTGGCAGACGGAGGTCAGCATCGTCAGCAGGGAACTCAAGAAAAGCGCGGCGGTCATCACCTGCTTGCGGCCCAGGGTCTCCGACAGGGTGCCGGCGAACAGCATGGCGATGGAGAGCGTGGCGGTGGCCACGGAGAGCGGCAGGCTGCTCAGGGCAGGAGAGACCCTGAACTCGCGGGCAAACTCCGGCAGCAGCGGCTGCATGTCGTAGAGAGTCACGAAGGTGACAAAGCCGGCGGCAAAGAAGGCCAGGTTGGCGCGGTGGTAGGTTCCGCTGCCGCTCTTGATCTGGCCCAGGCCGGTTGCGGAGGGAGAAAGGGAGAGGTCGTTCATGGTTCAGGTTTTCGCCGGAGGATCTGCATTACCCACAAGCAATAGCGCAAATCATGAAAAGGCTCAAGCCCTGTTGCCGGCAGGGAGGGTATATTTATTCATTGGCAGCGGACGGACGGCGCCGTAGTTACGGCGCCGTCCGTCCATACTGGCAGCGAAAACCATGCTCCCCCCCGAGCGGGCGGGAGCATGGCATTCAGAAACGAAATTTGCCCTCACAGACCGTCTCCGCCAGTTTCTTGCGGTCGCTGGGAGCCTCGCGCTGCTGAAGCTCGTCGGGCAGCGTTTCCCGGGGAGCCGGCCTGCCCACGGCAACCATGGCCTCCACACGGAAG
Source organism: Pelobacter propionicus DSM 2379 (assembly GCF_000015045.1). Classification (GTDB taxonomy): domain Bacteria; phylum Desulfobacterota; class Desulfuromonadia; order Geobacterales; family Pseudopelobacteraceae; genus Pseudopelobacter; species Pseudopelobacter propionicus. The sequence continues at coordinate 1,543,003 of NC_008609.1, read as the reverse complement.
TCGTCGGGAATAGCGAGTGTCACCCTGGCACGCTCGTAATCGAACCCTTGCATGCCGTGCACCACATAGCCCCTGAGTGTGCCCTGAAGGGCCAGACCCCCCCAGGCTGCGCCGCAGTCAAAGGAGTGGGTGATGGAGGGCTTGCCGTTGTGGTCAAAGGTGGTCTTGGACACGATCAGCACCAGTGCCGCTGCGTTTTTTGCCCAGACCCTGTTCCCCGGAACCAGCAGGTCGAAGAACAGCGGCCACTGCTCACTCCCCCACCTGCCGTACAGAAACCGCCAGGGCTGGTTGTTGTATGCCGATGGCGCCCAACGCGCCGCCTCGAAGAGCAGCATCAGCTCCTGCTCAGGGATCTCCTCGCCGGACATGGCGCGCGGCGACCAGCGGTCAAGAAACAGGGGGTCAATGGGATAATCCGCTTTACGTGTCTCGCTTCCTCTGATCATGGTCGGTTCTTCCTTTCCCTGAATGGATGTACCCAGCATGGGAGCCTGTGGCGGCAACGACGCCCGGTCCCCCAGATGGTACCACGGATTCATTGCGCCACAGCCGCTTTCGGGACCGAAAAGAGGCCGACGCCTCGGTTTCGTCAGGAAGCGTCAGGCACGCTAACCTCCGGCAGGGGCGGATTTGCTCTAAAGTATCCGCCTTCAGAACCGAATAACTACTATATTTTGCAGGAAAGGAACATCCGTGAAAGGAGCGACCGCCATGCAGCATGATGATCCGGAAGTTTCCACCCAGCCGGGAGCCATCGACTGGAGCGTGCTCGACAGCATGAAGATGTTCCAGCAACCGGGAAAACCGGACCTGCGGAAGCAGTTGATGTCCCTCTACCTCAGCTCATCGCCGGAACTCATGCAGGGAATCAGGAACTCTGTCGCCACGCTGGACGGGCAGGCGCTCATGCACGCGGCCCATGCCCTCAAATCCAGCAGCATGAGCCTTGGCGCAACGACGCTCTCCGAACAGTGTTCCTCCCTTGAACAGCTCGGACGGGCCAAGACCCTTGACAACGCGCCGGCCCTGCTGGATCGGGCCGAGACCGAATTCGCCGCCGTCTGCTCCGCCTTCCGCCAGGCCCTTGACGTGGATGTCCCGTAGACGCCCGTCGGCAAGATCCGCCAACACTCCAGCCAGTCGACATTTCTTCCAGCAACACGCACCTCCACAACCTGTTTGCCATCGAGATGACGGATCCCGCCAGCCAGGCTCTGTCCCGCGAGAAGGAGTCCCCATGAAGGCGAAAATGACACCGGCCCGGATACTGCGGCCGCTGTTCCTCTGCACCCTTGTCTGCTGGCTGTTTGGCGCTGCCACGGCCTGGGCGCAGGAGGCCAGCGGAGACGCGCAAACTCCAGCCCCCACGACAGCCACACCGGGCACCGGCGCCCTGACTCTGGGGCAGTGCATCGATCTGGCCCTGGAAAAGAATCACTCCAGGCTGGCCTCCCGCTACGGCATCGAGATCGCCGAGGCCCAGCACCGCCAGGCCCTGTCGGGCTACTGGCCCCAGATCAACGCCAAAGCCAACTACAGCATCATGGACGAGGATCCCAACTTCATCTTTCCCGCAAAAACGTTCCAGATGCCGGCATCCACCATGACCGCAACAACGCCATTGGGACCGATGCCGATCTCCATACCGGCAAGCAGCTACAAGATACCCGAACAGAAGGTCAAGCTGATGGACAGGGAGAACTTCGTTGTCAGTCTGAACGCCACCCTGCCGCTGTACACCGGCGGCCAGGTCAGCGCCGTTGTCCGCCAGGCCGAGCAGGGGATGAAGGCTGCCAGGGAAGAGGCGCGCCGCAGCGACCTGCAGGTGGTCTACGACACCACCCGCTACTACTACGGCGCCGTGCTTGCCAGGGAGCTACTCCAGATCGGCAGGGACGCCCTCACCCGCATGGAAGTGACCCTGGAGCTGACCGAGAGCCTCTACACCAAGGGATCCGGAAAGGTCAAGAAGACCGACTATCTACGCAACAAGACCGTGGTGGAGTGGCTGCGCAGCACGATCGCGATCCTGGAGGCCAACGAGCAGCTGGCCCGGGCAGCGCTGACCAACTCCATGGGAATGGAGTGGCAAAACCCGGTGGAACCGGCCCCCCAGGAGCTCCCCTACCTACCGACCAGGGTCGAACTAAAGGAACTGGTCAGCAACGCCTACAGCTTCAACCCGGACTGGGCACGCCTGGAGGCGGGCCTTGAGGCTGCCGCCGCCAAGATCGATGAGACCAAGAGCGGCCACCTACCCAAGATCGGGCTGTTCGGCAACCTGAACCGCATCGAAAATTCCTACAGCAAGGGAATGGTGACTCCCGACAACAGGACCTCATGGGCCATCGGCATCGGGCTGGAGCTCCCCTTGTTCAACGGCATGCGCACCACCGGCCAGGTGCGCGAGGCCCGGGCGCGCCTGGAAAAGATGAAACAGCAGCAGTTCCTGCTCAAGGAGGGGATCGCCCTGCAGGTGAAGCACATCTTCATCCAGCTGATGAGCAGCCAGCAGCAGAAGGCGGCTTCCCAGGCAGCAGCCGCATCGTCCGAGGAAAACCGGGCACTGAACGAGCGCGCCTACCAGGAGGAGCTGGTGGAGACCAAGGATGTGATCGAGGCCCAGCTGGTGGAGTCGCTGATGAAGGCCCAGTATTGCAAGGCGCTCTACGACCACATCGAGGCCCGGGCAAACCTGGACTATGTGGTGGGAAAACAGGTGACGGACATCATCGGCGGCCAGAGATGAGCCGGGCAGGAACCGCGACCGCGTCCGGACATCCCTCCCCGGAACACCCCGACCCGGCATGTTCGGCCATGGCAACAAAGGTGACGAAATGCGTCAGCTGTGGTATGTATTCCCCACGAATGACCGACTCCGGCATGTCATCCTCCAGCCCGCGGCTGCTGATGTCCGTCGAGCGCGGCCCATTCCCGAGCCGCATGGCTCCCGCAGACATGAAGCGATGAGGAGAGGGATAGATGACCAGAACCAAGGGGCGCATCGTGGAGCGCATCCCCGCCAGGACCCCTGGGTACGAACGGTGAAGCGTTGATAAGGCTGATTACATGGTTACGGACCATGACGCAACGCCCCGGCTCCATGGCCGCACTGCTTGCAATCCTGATCGTCTGCGCCATACCAGGAGAGTCATTCTCGCAACAGGGGAGAGAGGCCGCCCACTTCTCCGCCACGGTCGGCTATTCCTCCAGCGTTTTCTGTTATCTCGACCGAGAGAACTCTCAGGCGGCGGCACGACTGTGGGTAAACCTGGTGATGCGCGGAAAAAACGGAGCCGCGGAAACCAGGGTCTTCCAGAACCAGGCGGAGCTGGAGCACGAACTGCAAGCGGGAAAACTGGACCTGGTGGTGCTGCTTCCCAACGAATATCTCAGTCTCAGGAACCGGACGTTGTTGGAGCCTCTCTACCTTTCAAAGCGAACCAACGAACTATACGACGCCCTTCTCCTGATCACCCGCAACGACAGCGGCATCACCGCCATGCATCAGCTGAAGGGCAAAAACCTGATACATCCCCGGGGGGCAGCAAACTCGGTGCACCGCCTGTGGCTTGAAACCCTGACCTTAAGGCAGGGGGTCCGGGAGCCGAAACGGTACTTCTCCTCCATGAAGGAGGTAATCACTGCCTCCCAGGCCCTGATGCCGGTCTTCTTCAAGCGTGCCGACGCCTGCATCATCTCGCGCAACAGCTTCAATGTCATGGCTGAACTGAACCCCCAGCTCAAGAAACAGATGCGCATCATCGAAGAAACCGCGCCCATGGCAACGGGAGTGATCTGCATACGCAGGAGCTGCGACCAGCGTCAGCGGGAACAGCTGAAGGACATCCTGGAAACCCTTGACCGCAGCGTGGAGGGAAAGCAGCTGCTGACCCTGTTCCGCATGAGCGGACTGATCCCCTATCAGCCCTCATTCCTGGAGTCGAGCGTGGCTTTTCTCAAAAAATATTACAGCCTGAAAAACGGCGCCCAACGAGGCGGGACATGAGTAGGAGAGATGCTCCTGAACGGGCGTCGATTTCGCGCCGGCTTCGCCTGACCGCTCTCCGGCTGGTCCCGCTCTTGGCGCTGGTGTGCATACTCCTGCTGCCCCTCTTTGCAAGCGCTGACGGCAACGACGGCATTCCTGCCATCCTGCGGGTGGGGATCTCGTCGCAGCTCTTCCCCGACCTGGACCACAACGACGTGCGCATCGCCATGGGCCTCTGGACCAGGGAGGTTGCCCGCAGGATCGGTGTGGAAAGCCAGATGCAGCCGGTCATCTTCACCAGGCCCGCGGAGATGCTGGAGGCGGTCAACCGGGGCGAACTGAGCGTGATCAGCCTTCCGGCATTGGAGTATCTGCAGGTACGCGAAACCGCCCCGCTCATACCGCTGATCGTCTCCTCCAGCAACAACGGCAGGGGCAAGAGCTTCGTCCTGCTCACCCACCGTAGCAGCGGCATATCATCGCTGAAACAGCTGGGCGGCAAATCGATCATCCTCCCCCCCAGCAGAAACCGGGCCAGCCACCTCTGGCTGGACGTGCTGATGCTCAGGGAGGGCAAACGGGACCGCAACGGTTTTTTCCGCCAGGTGCGGGAGGGGACCAGGGCTTCCCAGGCCATCATGGCCGTTTTTTTCCGGCAGGCCGACGCGGTCATCGTCAGCCGCGACGCCCTGGAAACCAGCACGGCGCTGAATCCCCAGATGGGCAGCCAGCTGAACGTCATCGCCGAATCCGACTACCTGCTGGATGGCGTGACCTGCATCCCCCGCAACTCCAGCGCCCGATATGCGGCCGCATTCCAGCAGGCGGCCCTGCACCTCCATGAAAACACCGTCGGCAAACAGATCCTGACCCTGTTCCAGTTGGAGCGGACCATGCTGTTCCACCCCTCACAGCTTGCCGGAGTTGAGGAACTGGTCAGGGAGCGCAAACGTCTGCAGGCCAGGCCAATCAAGAGACGACAAAACCGATGAACCCAGAATTCATACCACGACAAGCGGCGCCGCAGCGAAAGCGCTCCACGTCCATCCTCCGGCGCCACACATGACCTGGGCCACCTCTGGCTGGAAACCCTGCTGATGAAAACCGGCAAGGGTGGGCGTGCCGGTTTCTTTCGCCAGGTCAAAGCGTCGCCCAAGATATCAGAAAAAAACATCCAAGAGGAAATAAGCGGATATGCAGGAAACACGGCAGACAGCGCTTACCGCACCAACCACAAGGAGACGGATCGGTCACTTCAAGCCGAAACGGATCGTGCTGCGCCTAACGCTGACCTTTTCGGCCCTGATCGTGATCACCCTGGGACTGTTCATCCTGGTCAACATGCCCTTCCAGCGCAGGGCGACCCTGGAGGCCATGGAGTCCGAGGCAAGGAGCACGGTCACCTCCATCGACCAGGTCACCGCCAGCGCCATCATCACCGAGGATTTCGGCACGGTGGTGGAGCACTGCCTGCGGGTGGTCAGGGAAAGCCCCTCCATCAGCTATGTGGTGGTGACCCGCAACGACGGTTTTTCCCTGGTGATCACCAAGACCGGCTGGAGCCAGAACAGCCTCAAGGGAGTATGGTTACCCACCGGTGAGCGCGTCGCCGGCAGCCGTTTCCTGAAAAGCGACTTTGCCCCCCATGAGGTGTACCACTACTCGCACCCCTTCCAGTACTCCGGCATCGACTGGGGATGGATCCACATCGGACTTTCCCTGAACAAGTTCCACAGCGACATCAGGGCACTGTACCTGCGCACCGGCCTTTTGACCCTGCTCTGCCTCTCGGTGGGCATCGTCGTGGCGCTCTATTTTGCCCGCAAGATCACCAAACCGATCTCAAGCCTGGTGGACACCACGAGACAGGTTGCCCTGGGGAACCTGACCGCGCGCGCCGACATCGGAACCGGCGACGAACTGGAGCACCTGGGGCGCTCCTTCAACATCATGACGGAACAGCTGCAGCAAACCCAGGGCGATATGAGTGCCGCCCGCGAGTACACCGACAACATCATCAGATCCATGAACGACGCCATGATCGTGGTTTCCCCCGAAGGCATCATCGATCGGGTCAACACGGCCACACTCAACCTGCTGGGCTATGACGAAAGGGAGCTGATCGGGTCCAACATCGACAAGATTCTGGCGTCAGACGCGGCAACGGGCGAGGGGGCAGCGCCTGTCCCCGATCTGGCCGGGTTGATCCCCCGGGGGTTTATCAACAAGGTGGAAACCTTCTACCGGGCCAGGGACGGCCGCCTGATCCCGGTGATTTTCTCCGCATCGGTCATGCATGGCGCGGGAAAAAGCGCTCAGGGCATCGTCTGCGTCGCCCTGGACATCACCGAACGAAAGCAGGCCGAGGAGGCGCTGCGCATCGCCAAGGAAAATGCCGAGGCCGCCAACCGGGCCAAGTCCCAGTTCCTGGCCAACATGAGTCACGAGATCCGCACCCCCATGAACGGCGTGCTGGGGATGCTGGACCTGCTGATGGACTCCCGCCTGGACGAAAACCAGCTCAGGCTGGCCAGCATGGCCCACGGCTCGGCCGACAAACTGCTGGAGATCATCAACGACATCCTGGATTTCTCCAAGATCGAGGCGGGCCGCTTCCAGCTGCACATGGCCGATTTCGCACTGCGTGAGACGGTGCGCGAGGTGGCCGACATGTTCTGGGTAAAGGCCCAGGACAAAAACATCAGGCTGATCTGCCAGATCGATGACAGCGTACCCAACACCGTCAGGGGAGATGGGGTCCGCCTGCGACAGGTACTGATCAACCTGGTGGGCAATGCGGTAAAATTCACCGAAAACGGCCAGATATTCCTGGGGGTCAGCCTGATGGAGACGACGGCCGAAAACACGCAGCTGCGCTTCGAGGTGCGGGACACCGGCACCGGCATACCGCTGGACGCCCAGCCGTATATCTTCGATGCCTTTTCCCAGGCGGACAACTCCATGGCGCGACGCCACGAGGGAACCGGCCTCGGCTTGGCCATCTCCCGGGAACTGGTGGAGGCCATGGGAGGAACGATCGGCGTGCGGAGCGAGCCGGGCACCGGTTCCCTGTTCTGGTTCACCCTCTGTTTGCGACACGCCCAATCCATCCCCGCCCTGCTGCCGGCCGACGACGCCATGGAGGAGAATAGCGAGCGCCCGGCAACGCAGCGCACCCCCTTGGTGCTGCTGGCCGAGGACAACCCGGTCAACCAGGAGCTGGGCAGGCTGGTTCTGGAATCCCTGGGATGCAAGGTGGATGTGGTGGGGAATGGCCGTCAGGCGGTGGAGGCTGTTTCCGACAGGGAGTACGACCTGGTGTTCATGGACTGCCAGATGCCCGAGGTCGACGGATACGAGGCGACCAGGAGCATCAGGCAGCGTGAGGCTGAAACGGGCGAGCAAACGCGGCACATTCCCGTCATCGCTCTGACCGCCCACGCCATGGACGGGGACCGGGAAACCTGCCTGAGCGCCGGCATGGATGACTACGCCTCCAAGCCCTTCACCCCGATCCAGCTCCAGGCGCTGCTCAACCGCTGGTGCCGCTGAGCAGGAAGGGCCGGCAGCCCTATCCCCCGGTCATGGGCGCCGTAAAGGGGCCGAGGATGGAATAGGCCTCCATGCGGGAGTACCTTCCGTTGCCGTCCTGGGTGAACCAGACGAAGCACGCGCTCTCACCGGGGGAGAGGCGGTAGGTAAAGACGCCGGACTGACGCCTCAAGTAGCTTGAAAACAGGTGCCTGCCCCCCATGGCGCCTATCTCCGCCAGGGTCAGCTCCTTCAGCAACGGCCTGGGGCGGGACGGAAACAGGAAGAGTACATCCGAGAAGCGACGCTTCTGCCTGAAGGCATTGACCAGAAAGACAAACCGGCCCCCCGGCAGACGGCGGACAACGGCCGCCGGGCCGAAGAGCGGCAGCTTTTCCGCATCCACAAGGGCATCGGCGGCGTGGTACTCGATGCTGCCGTAGCCATGCCTGGCCGGATCATATCCCGTGGCGTAATTGGATGCGGTGGCACGCAGGGCAGCCTTGACGTCGAACCAGTTCCAGGATGGGTGGCGGTATTTCAGACAAGCCATCAGGCCGGCGACCTGGGAGGTAACTCCCGATGCGGTCCCGCTCCCTCCCCTCCCGCGCATATAATCGGACGCAACCCCGAACTCGATGCCGCCGCCGCTTTCCCCCCCCAGCCGGTTGACCGTCACGAACGCCGCCGGCGGCGGAGCCTGCAGCGGCTGTGTCCGGCGTGGTTCATAGGCATACACGTGGACCACGCCGCTGTCGACCAGCTTGCGGTAACCGACCGAATCATAGAGGTAGTTCCAACCGCTGAAACTGGAACTTAAGATCGTCGCGCCATGGGCCAGGCCGTCGGCCAGCAGGGCGTCGGGCACTAGATAGGGACGGCCGTTGTGCTCCGACGACGCGGTGACCGACACCTGGGCAGGTCCCAGACCGGCATCCAGCACAGCTCCCCTGGCATTCTCGATTCCATGCAGGGTATTGATGCGCAGCCTGACCGGAGTACCGGCCTGGCAGAACCGCGGCGTAACGACCAAAAGAGCAACTGCCACGATTAGCAGCAGAACTTTCCCGCTCACGCCCCGCTCCGGCAACGGCACACGCGCAGCTTGCGGGCACAACCGTTCTCTCCCCTCCACAGCCAACCTCCCTCCTCCGTCCTGCTGACAGGGGCCACTGCCGACCACGGAGCATCGCTCCTGCGGCACCAGCCATGCTTCTCTGATACCATAGAAACAAGGGAGTAATCACCATGGAAAATGTTCTCGACAACTACCGCCAGTTGCTGGCCCGCGTGGATGGGCTCTGCGCCGGAATCCAGGACGCGCTGGCGGAGCAGATCACCTGCTCCGAGGGATGCAGCGACTGCTGCACCTCCATCACCGTCTTCCCGGTGGAAGCCGCTGCCCTGAAACAGGCCCTGGCGGACCAGACGGAAGAGCAGCAGACGGCCATCCGCGATCATGTGACGGAGCACGCCGGAGGGGAACGCTGCCCTCTACTCCGCGACCGGCGCTGCCTGCTCTACCGGGCACGCCCCATTATCTGCCGCACCCACGGCCTGCCGATCCTCTTCACCGAAGGAGATGCACAGCGCCTGGACTGCTGTCCGCTCAACCTGGCCAGTCGGGAATCCCTCTCCGGCTCCAGCATCATCGACCTGGACCGGCTGAACAGCGTGCTGGTCGCCGTCAACTCCCTCTACCTCAGGCAGATAGAGGCGCCTCCCGATTTCCCCCAGCGCCTGACCATCGCCCAAGCGCTCCTCTCCGGCACGTGATCGCCTCACCGCCAAAGCGGCCACATGCTCTCCTGTTGACAAACAGCGCTTCTCTTATAGAGTTATTGCTGAAAAATGTTCAAACAAAAGACAGGTAACGCCTTGTCCATGAATGTGATCAAAGGAGACGGATATGATTGCGAACCGGTTGATTGCACTGATTATGGCGCTAGTACTGACGGTTGGCTGCATTCCCCGCGCATGGGCCGCGGACGAACCGGCAGCGCAGATAGAGGCGCAACCAGAGACACATGGGGGTGCAGCGGTCGCCGCGGCGCTGAGCAATACGATTTACGTTCCCGGCAAGGCGATTCTCTGCGCCACGAGCGCCGTTCTCTGGACCGCGGCCATGCTGACCACCTTCGGCGCCTGCTACAAGGAATGCGCCCATTTCGCGCATGACAACTGCACGGGAAAATGGATGGTCACCCCCGACGATATTACTGCTCCGTAGCCGAAGGGATGGGCACAGATCCGCCACGAGCGGAGGATGAAGCAACTTCACCACAATGGCCCTCCTTCCCGGGGACCGCATTGCGCATGCAAGGAAACCGCCCCGGTTATCCGACCGGGCGGTTTTTCCATATCGAGCGCATGGCTTCAAACAGCCTCTATTCAGTTGAAATTACAAGCAACGATGTCACACTCATCACAAATTGTGTTCTCTGCCCCCTATGCCGTCCCCCAGTATCCAGCGCACCGTTCGATCCACCCAGCACACGACAGGAGGAACAAACACATGGAAATAAAGATCAGAACCATCGTGGCCCTGCTTATCACGTTCATGACAACAGCAATCCTGACCGCCCCCCGTCCGGCCATGGCAGCCGATGCGGCGGCAATCGACCGCGAGTCGAGAGCCGTCCTCCAGGAACTGTACCAAACGACCCCTTTGGCCAAAACACTTGAGAAAAAGGCAAAGGCCGTCCTGGTCTTTCCCGGCATCCTTAAGGCCGGTTTCATCATCGGCGCGCAGGGCGGCAATGGTGCACTGTTTGAGAACAATAAAATCGTGGCTTATTACAACATTGCAGCGGCATCCTACGGCCTCCAGGCCGGTGCCCAGGAGTTCGGCTATGCCATGTTCCTAATGACCGACTCGGCACGGGCCTCTATCGACAAGAGCGGCGGCTGGGAGATCGGTGTCGGCCCGAGCATCGTCGTCGTGGACGCCGGTGTTGCCAAATCATTGACAACTACCACCGCTAAGGATGACGTGTACGCCTTCATATTCAGCCAGAAGGGGTTGATGGCCGGTCTGGGCATTCAGGGATCGAAGATCACCAGGATCAATCCGTAACCGCCACAGGTACGGGCATACCCTGTTGGATGGTTACGGAGCTTTCAGGAATCACACGTCTCGCTCGGTCATTCCTGCCTCCTTAACGAAAGGCCAGAAGTATTACGCTTCTGGCCTTTCGTTGATTCGGAATGCGAGTCGGATCAGGACAGCTGAAGCATGATCAACCAACACGTTCGCTCCCGTGAAAGACTCCTTGTTTCCTTGCAGACACCTATTTGCTCTCTGGTGACTGTTCCCCCAATTGGACATCATGAACGGGCCACACATAGAATTCCTTTTCCTTATTTTCGCTGCGTGGCACGCCATTACACATGTTGATGACGTCCGCGTAGGCGGTATTGTCTTCGTAAGAAGTCGACGACCAGTAAAAGTTGGGTTGAACACCATGGAATCCTGTTCTGTTAAACAGTTCGTAGGGAGGAGCAAAATACGTTCCGCCAATGTAGCCAGCACGCATGGCATAATCCGCAAGGGTCATCAACTCTTCCCGGCTTGGAAGTTTCCAATTCTTTGCATCGGCGTATCCTTCCTCGTTCATCTGTTTGACGAGATCGGTGGCGCCTGACCAGCTCAGCTTGGCCAGATCAGCATCCCGTGTCCACGTCAGACCAGTGTGCGTATCCTCCACTGTCTTGCCGGATACGACAAAGCGATTGCCACCCGCCAAAACCGTTCCAACCCACAGTAGTGTCATCAGCGCTCCAACCAGCATCAACAGTATCCGCTTCATACATCGCCTCCCGCCTAGGGCTTGATTGCGTAACCAGGATTCTGTACCATCGTTGTTCGTTCATAACCAGCAAGGCCCTTTCGTCATCATACCCTGCTTCGTTCAAAAGTCCAAAAGCAGGGAATAGCGGAGGGGCTATCGGAAGGCCAGGCATCAGGCAACTAAGGAAGAGACAACGAACCTGCCCATGAGCGTTGTTAGTGGTTCCTTGCAGGAAAGAGCAGCACTCTGTCCGCGGCCTGTGCAGTTCCGGTCGGCATGGTATGCGTCAGGCAACGGGAATAAGGCGCCGGTTTGGCTTGTCGGCCGATTTTAGCTATACTCCTGATACTCCGGTTACATGCCGGCTTTATTCGCCTATGCAGGAATTTATAATGGAAAACAGATATCTGAACGACTATTTCGACGCCGTTTTCGATACCGACCGTGATCGGGCTTTAGAAGTTATCCGGCAGGCCTTGGATGGTGGCGTTACCCCCGAAGAGGTCATTTTCGGGATCATCGTCCCCTCCATGGAGAAGATGATCGGCGGTATGGTGACCGATTCGCTGGTTACCCTCTCCCAGCACTTCCTGGCGTCCCAGATTGCCGAAGAGGTCACCGACATGCTGATTCCCCGCTTTGCAACCGCGCCGGAGATGCAGGGGCATGTGATAATCGGCAGCAGTTTCGGCGATTTCCATGGTCTTGGGAAGAAGATCGTGGGGGGCTGCCTGAGAGCCAAGATGTTTCAGGTGACCGACCTGGGAATCAATGTCCGCCCTGAGCGTTTCGTGGAGGCGGCGGTGAACGGTGGGGCCCAGGTGATCAGCGTATCCTCCATGATGGTCCACACCGCCCTGGGGGATATGGGTTCCAGACGAGTACGGCAGCTGCTCCGTGAGGGGGGGCTGGAAGAGCGGATCAAGCTGATAGTGGGAGGCGCCCCCTACCGCTACGATGAGCAACTCTACCTCCAGGCGGGGGCAGATGCCTGGGCGGCAACGGCAGTGGAGGGGGCGGAGATCATCTCCCGCCTGATCAAGGAGGTACGTGCGCAATGACCGGAATGCAGCGGTTCCAGGCAATCATGGCCGGCCAGCTCCCCGATCGGGTACCAGTCCTGTGCAATCTGCTGGACCAGGGAGCCCGTGAGCTCGGTATGAGCATCAAGGAGTACTACCGGCGCGGCGAGAACGTGGCTGAAGGGCAACTGCACATGCGGAAGAAGTACGGCTACGATAGTCTACTTGGGCTGTTCTATGTAGCCATGGAGGCGGAGATGCTCGGCTGCCGCTCAATCATCTACGCCGAGGACGGCCCACCCAACGTGGGACAGCTGATCATCAGCGAGCCGGAGGATATCAGGAGGCTCCAGATACCGGATGACATGGAAGAGCTGCCTCGTTTCAGGGAACTGTCCGCCTGCATCCGCATCCTCAAACGGGAGGCGGCGGGACGCTTCCCGGTGATCGGTGTGGTGACCGCGTCCTTCACCCTGCCCGCCATGCTGATGGGCATCTCCGGATGGCTGAATCTCTTTCTCAGCGGGCCGACCGAACTCCGTTCGCTGCTCTTGGAGAAATGTTCCCAGTTCTGCCGTCGCCAAATCCTGGCGCTTCGCCAAGCCGGAGCCGACCTGATTGTCTACACCAATTCGGTCGGCACGGCCACGTTCGTCACATCCCGCCAGTTCCATGATCTGGTACTCCCCTCGGTGCTGCGGGATCTGGAGGGGATAGGAACAGGTGATCTGGTCTATTTCAACGGTGGCGGCCAGATCAATCCCCAGCTGAAGACACTCGTGGAGCAGACCCCTCTGCGGGCATTCTACATCAACCCCTTCGACGATATCGGCGAGGCAGCCGGGATGCTGAACGGCCAGGCACTGCTGGTGGGCACGATCAACGACATCCGCTTGATCAACGGCAGCAAAGAGGAGATCGATGATCAGGTTAAGGGCATCATGGAACAGGGCAAAAGGGTGACCGGTTTTGCCTTTGGCACGCTGATGATGCCATACGTCATCCCGGAGGAGAATATCCGCGCCATGCTGGAGTCAGCCTATCGGTACGGAAGCTACAAGAGGGGGGCCTGATATGGGCGCCCCCCTGACTATGATCGCCTGCGGAATCCTGCGAAAGGAGATCGACTTCCTGATCAGGAAAAACCACTGGGCGATCACCCCCCTGTTTCTTCCCTCAGGGTTGCATGTGGATTTTGAAAAACTCAGGCACGCCCTGGAGGAGTGTCTCAGACGCCACGACCGGTCGGCCATGCTGTTCTACGGCGCCTGTCACCCCCTTATGGAGCGGATACTCGAGGACGCCCATTGCATCCGCACGCCCGGCCAGAACTGCGTGGAGATATACCTGGGGCGCGAGTTATTTGATCGTGAACTGGCCGCTGGCGCCTTCTTCCTGTTCGAGGAGTGGGCTCTGCACTGGGACAGTATCATCGGCGGCAGCCAAGGGATGTCCCCTTCGGTTGTGGCCGACATCTTCCGGTCGGCCCACCAGTACCTGCTGGCCATCCGCACCCCCTGCTCGGGTGACTTCACGCTCCAAGCCAAAGAAATCTCCCGCAGCACCACTCTGGACCTGCGCTGGATCGATGTCGGGCTTGAGGAACTGGAACGGACCCTGAAGGCAACCATCCGGGCCGCGTTCAAGGACGCTACGTGAACGAAGAATCCATTACACCGCCGGGAGAACTGGAAACGCTGCGCGGCAGGGTGACCGACCTTGCCCGGGATAATGCCCACCTGAAACTGATCAACCGCATGCTGCTCAGCCTCACTTCGGCCAGTGGCCTGGAAAACGTTGTTGAGCAGATCCTTCGAACCCTGATGGAAACCATCGGCGCGTTCAATCTGCTGGTTTACTACCTCGTCGATGGCCGTTGGCACTGCCGCGATCTCTTCGGAAGCGCCCGTGAGATGGAGTCGCCCGACACCCCCCTGGTAGCAGCCTGCGTACGGGAGCGTATCTTCCAGCGGGAACAGCAGGATGCGCGGGAGTTTCTCCCCGGTGACAGTCGCCCGGAGAACTGGGCCTTTCCCCTGCTGGTGCAGCAGCGTCTGGTGGGAGTCGTGGTGATGGAGGGGATGATCATCGCTCACGACTCCATCCGCATCCAACTGCAGCCATTCTTCGTCTACGCAGCCTTGATGCTCGGCAACGAGATCTCCAACTACAGTGTGCTGGAACAGACCCACCAACAACTGCTCCAGACACATCAAGCCCTGGAACGAGAAACGACTGCTCGCCAGGAGGCGGAGAAACTGTACCGCATGCTCTTCGAGCAGTCCCCTGACGGCATCATGCTGATCGACCCCGAATCCTTGAGAACACTCCGTTGCAACCATGCCGCCCACCGGATGCTGGGCTATTCCCTCGACGAGTTCGCGGCCCTGGCGATACCGGACGTTGCGGCGCAGGATGATCGGAATGAGGTTGCTCGGCGCGTCCGAATTGCTTTGGAGCGTGGGGACCACACCTTCGAGGCCAGATTGTGCGCCAAAGGTGGGGAGTTCCGCGATGTGCTGGTGACCATGAGGATGATGACAACAGCCGGGCGCCCCCTACTGCACACCATCTGCCGCGACATTACCGATACCAAGAAGATGGAACAGGACCTCTTCAAGAACCAGAAGATGGAATCCATCGGCCTTCTTGCCGGCGGTATCGCCCACGACTTCAACAACCTGCTGGCCGCCATCATGGGCAATATCTCGCTTGCCTCCATGTTACTCCAGCCTGGCTCCCGTTCGGTTTCTCTACTGGCCGAAAGCGAAAAGGCTTGTTTGCGCGCCCGCGACCTGACCCTCCAGCTACTGACCTTCTCCAAAGGGGGCGCTCCGGTCAGGAGGCTTGCCTCCGTCGAGCAGATCGTGAGGGAGAGCGCCTCCTTTGTCGTACGAGGAAGCGGAACCTTCTGCAACTTCCACGTAGCCAACGGACTCTGGCAGGCGGAAATAGACGAGGGACAGATCAGCCAAGTGATCCACAACCTGGTGATCAACGCGGTGCAGGCCATGCCACACGGTGGAGTCATCACCATCACCTGCAGCAACGTTGCCGCTGTCACGGAGGGGGAGGCAGACCTTGTCAGGATCGACATAGAAGATCAGGGAGAAGGGATTACGCCCGAGGTCCTGCCCCGCATCTTCGATCCCTACTTCACCACAAAGCGGCAAGGTAGTGGCCTAGGACTGGCATCCTCCTACTCCATTATCAGAAATCATGGCGGTTACATCGAAGTTAATTCGCCGCCCGGTAAGGGAGCCATCTTCAGCATCTTTCTCCCGGCCACGGTGGCCACTGTACTCCCTCCCTCGGTCGAACCCCATCAGATCCTGACACGCCCTTGCAAAATCCTGGTTATGGATGATGAGGAAATGCTGCGGGACGTCATCACCTCCATGCTGAATATGCTGGGGCACCGGGTTGAAACAGCCTGCGACGGAAAAGAGACTCTGACCCGTTACCAGCGGGCTCGAGACAGTAGAGACCCCTTCGATGCGGTCATTCTTGATTTGACGGTCCCGGGAGGAATGGGGGGCAGGGAAACCATGGCGCGCCTGCGGGAAATCGACCCGGAGGTAAAGGGGATAGTCTCCAGCGGCTATGCCAGTGACATGGCACTGCCCGATTTCCGCAGTCACGGGTTCTGCACCATTCTATCCAAACCCTACAGCATGCAGGATCTGATCAGGGTGCTGGAGGAACTGTTTACCCAAGACGCTCCCACCTGACGATCATCCCCGACTGCAGACCGCCAGCACCTCATCGGATCACCCGAAACAAGACTACTCGACATTTCTGCACCAAAAGCCTTGTGCCACAAAGGCATCAAGCCAATAGTGTCGAGTAGTCACAGTTCAAGGGGATCGTCTCCCTACGGGCTGCATTGCCCACACGAAGAAACCGCCCTGGTTAACCGGCAAAGAGAAAGCCGCTTTCCCATCAGGGAGGCGGCTTTGTTGCGTGTGCGCTGCAGGTCACTGTGCGCTCCATATGTGTTCCATATAAACAACAAAAGGGGCTAGCTTTTCAGCTAACCCCTTGATTTTGTGGTGGGCGCTACTGGGATCGAACCAGTGACCCCTGCCGTGTGAAGGCAGTGCTCTCCCGCTGAGCTAAGCGCCCGGAAGCATCTTGATACCAGACAGGCCGGTTTCTGTCAAGCCCCTCGACAGCACGAACACCACAAAACCGGCAGGGACAACCCCGGCCATGCTCCCCTCAGGTCGTTTTTTCCGTCTCGGCGGCAGACTGCCTGCTCATCTTTGACTCCAGGTAGCGGGCAACATCACACAGATCGTCCGACGCCAGCAGAGGCATGAGAATCGACAGGGAGCACTGCACCCGCTCCTCGGCACGTTCACTGCCAAGGCCGCTCCCCTCCAGGAGTTCCAGCAGGTACTCCAACAGCGCCGTCTGCTCTGCCGCGGCGGTGATGCGCTCGGGAGCCACCACAAAGAGCAGGTAACGGGCCATGGGTCGCAGAACATCGGCCAGCCCATCATCTCCCAGAAGCGATTCCATGGCCGCAGCCACGCTTCCCTTTTCAGCCGTATTCAGGTTCCTGCGCTCCACAGAGGAGACGAGATACTCCAGGCCAGCCCGCCTGCTCGTCGTGTCCCCGGCCCTGAACAGCATAAGCTGCGCCGCCTGGAGCCTGAGCGCCTCATCCTCCCCCGGCCGCAGGAAGCAGCGCAGCATCAGGACGACCTTTTGCCGGCCCGCGGCGCTCAGATTCCGGTCATCAAGCCTGTTCTTGATCTGCTCCAGAAGTTCCCGTTTGTTGGGGTATTCATCGTACTTGATGCCCATGATCATGCCGCGCACATCACCGTCGTCCGTCGCCTCCCAGAGTTCTTCCAGCGCCTGCATGATACGACGGCAGATGATGCCGACTTTTTCCTCCTTGGGAGGCTCGTTCACACTCCAGGAGTCGGGATAGGTATCAAGGATCGCATCCACCGTGGCCGGATCCTTGATCTTTTCGATCACATAGGCGAAATAGCCGACCATCTTCAGCTGATAGGTCTTGCCTCCCTCGCTGAGCGGCCTGATCAGGTCCTCCAGGAAGTAGGAGTTGAGACCCGCGGCGCCACTGCAGAGGTAGCGGTGAACACTGTCGGCCTTCTCCACCTGGCGCTCGATGTATTTCTGGTGCAGAATCTCGCCCAACTGGGTCGAGGCGACCTTCTTGAAGAAGACGCTCAGCAGGTTACAAGCATGGTGTTTGACGGAATGCTCGGCCTCATCGGAGAGCACGATATCAAGGCAACCGTCGAAGATCTTGACCTGTTCGGCCTCGTCGCTGGACGAATCGATGTACTCCTCCAGGATGGCGATGATCTCCACCATATGCTCCCTGTTGCGGCTGTTGAGCAGGGTCAGCAAGGTATCCCGCAAACTGTTGGCGTCGATGATGCCGAAAAGGAACCGGACCGCTGCGTTACGCTTGGCCGCCCCCTTTCCTCCGGCTGATTTGAGCAGCGCCAGGATGCTCTCGCCCGGATCCGCCACCCAACCCGGAATCAGAGTCTCAAGTATCACCTCGGCCTTGCGGCGCACGCGCATGTCAAGGTCGTAGACGAAGTACTTGGCCACCTCGATCTTGAATTCCCGGCTGGCTGTGGAAATATCAATGATATCGAATGCCGCCACCTTGTCCTTGGAGGAGAGCCGCGCCAGGGCCCGCTTGGCCTTGGCTGCGTTATTGATTTTTATGTGAAAATTGACTATGTCCTTGACCGATACCTCATCATCGTAATCCATGGGTGCTCCCCTCCCGGAACTGTGCGAAACGTGCGAGATTATAGCCCGAACCCCCGCCCGGCGCAACCGCGGGCGACATAAAACCGAAGACCGGATCGTACGGTCACGGAAGGAGCTCAGCATGAGACATGTCGTACTCACCCTGATCCTGTCGATGCTCACCACCGGCAACGCCCTGGCAGCTACCAGGGTCATCACCTGCTTCTCGGACGGAGCGATCGTGGAAATCGAGGCAACCGCCACACGGGGAAGGGCGGAAATCCCTCTCCAGGCCGGCATGATCGACAACAGCCTGCGCATCAGACCGCTGGGGAGCGCACGCATCCGGCAGGTCCGGGTCGTGCCCCTGCGGCCGGACGCGGCCAGGGAGCGGGAGATAAAAACGCTCCTGGAGCGCAGAAGCCGCCTGGAGGACCGCATCCAGGCCCTGGCGACCCGCGAGGAGATCTTCACGTCGGCCGTCAAGGCCCAGAGCAGCAAGGCGCCGCGCAAAACCAAGAACAACCCCGACCCCCTGCTCACCCTACGCCAGGGAACGGATTTCGCCATGGCACAACTGGAAGCGGTCACTACAGCGCGGCGCGGGACCATGGGTGAGATGCGCCGCATCGACGCCCGCATCGCTGACCTGCGCGAGAGGAAGAGCGCCGGGGGATCCGCGGCCCGGCTGGAGGTGACACCCGCCAACGGCCGCGTCAGGGCCCGCTACGCCCTGGCCGGACGCTCCTGGGCACCTCGCTACGACCTGCGCATGCACACCAACGGCACGGCGGGCCTGACTCTCTATGGCCAGCTGCCACCCGTGCCGGCCGGCTATCTGCTGCGCGCCTCGCCGGGCGCCATGAACGACTCCGCCCTGGCCGGCGCACTACCCGCTTCGGCCGGCACGCTCTCCCGTCTGATGGAATTGACCCTGCCGGCGGAGGAGGTGAGCTTCGACAGCGGCCTGCGCAGTTCCTTCTCCGCCCTGCTGACAAATACGGGATCAAACTATCTGCCGCCAGGCGAGGCCGCGCTCTACCGCAACGGCGAATACCTGGGCAGGCTGGCCTTCGACGGCATCTCCTCGGGCCGCAGCAAAAGGATTACCAGCGGAGAATGAGCGTCGCCGCAAGCCTCCCGGAGAAAAAACATGGAGCTTGGGGCCTGAAGTATGCTAGGTTTCCCGGTTGTCCGGCGGCCCGGTTTCCAATCCGGCGGATCAGGGCGCCTGCGGGGCGTGGCTGATCGGGGGTCAAGCGCAGATGGCGGACGGCTCCGGTTGCAAAAAACAGCTTTTCGGCACAGGGAGGTGGCGGTGAACAGGGATGCGAGAATATATGTGGCAGGCCACCGCGGCATGGTCGGTTCCGCCATCGTCCGCCAGCTGCGGGCCAGCGGGTATGAGAACCTCATCCTGCGCACCAGCAAGGAACTGGACCTGCGCGACCAGCAGACCACGGCCCGTTTCCTGGCGGAGGAGCGGCCGGAGTACGTCTTCCTGACAGCCGCCAGGGTAGGCGGCATCGTTGCCAACAGCAGCTATCCGGCGGAGTTCATCCACAACAACCTGCTGATCCAGGAGAACATCATCCACAATTCCTGGAAAAACGGCGTAAAACGGCTGCTCTTTTTGGGCAGCACCTGCATCTACCCCCGACTGGCCCCCCAACCGCTCAAGGAAGAGTACCTGATGAGCGGCCCCCTGGAGCCGACCAACGACGCCTATGCGGTGGCCAAGATCGCCGGCATCTACCAGTGCCGCTCCTACAACCGCCAGTACGGCACGAACTACCTGGCCATCATGCCCAACAACCTCTATGGCCCGGGCGACAACTTCGACCTGGAGACATCCCACGTCCTGCCGGCCCTGATCCGCAAGTTCCACGAGGCGAAGGAGAGCGAGGCCTCAACCGTGACCGTCTGGGGGAGCGGCTCCCCACTACGCGAATTCCTGCAGGTGGACGACCTGGCCGAGGCTTGTCTGTTCCTGATGAACCTGGACGACGACCGCTTCGATACGCTGCTGAACGACCCGGTGGCCCCGGCTCTGATCAACGTCGGCTCGGGGGAGGAACTTTCCATCCGCGACCTGGCGCTGCTGGTGAAGGAGATCACCGGTTTTGACGGCGAACTGCTCTTCGACCGGGACAAACCGGACGGAACCCCGCGCAAACTGGCCGACCTCTCCCGCATCCACACACTTGGCTGGCGCCACAGGACCGGGCTCAAGGAGGGGATCGCGGCAGCATACCAGTGGTTCCTGGAGAACGGGAGCGGTCGGTGACGGGGCGCTATGCATAAAACCTGGATGCGATTCCTGCCGTCATTCATCAGCAGACGGCTTGAGAATCGCCATGAACTTCAGCGCGCCATCGACAACACCGGCTGGCTCTTTGCCGACAAGCTGCTCAGAATGGGAGCGGGACTCCTAGTCGGCGTCTGGCTGGCCAGATACCTGGGTCCTGTCCAGTTTGGCCTGCTGAGCTTTGCCGGCTCATTTGCCACCCTGTTTTCCGCTCCGGCGCTCCTGGGGCTGGAAGCCATCATCGTCCGGGAGCTGGTGCGAACCCCCACGGGGCGGGAAGACCTGCTCGGCACCACTTTTTTCCTCCGCCTTCTCTCCGGTGGTATCTCCTTTGCGTTGGCAATGCTCACCATCGTCATCATCAGACCCGGGGAACCGCTGACCCGGCTGCTGGTGGCGCTGGCATGTTCCATGCTGATCTTTCAGGCCTTCGACGTGATTGACCTCTGGTTCCAGTCCGAGGTCAAGTCCCGCTACGTGGTCATTGCCAAGAACGGCGCGTTCCTCTGCAGCACGGCAGTGAAGGTGGCGCTCATACTGGGCAGGGCGCCTCTTTTCGCCTTCGCCCTGGCCAATGCCTTGGAGATAGTCCTGGGCGCCCTGGGACTGATGGTTGTCTACCGCCACGATGGGCAGTTCATGTCACGCTGGCGGGTACGGACGACCAGGATCAAGCAACTACTGTCGGAAAGCCTTCCCTTGGTCCTTTCCGGAATCGTTTTCATGGTCTACCTGAGGGTGGATCAGGTACTGCTGGGACAGATGGCCGGCGACGGAGAAGTGGGAATCTACGCGGCTGCCGTGCGTGTGGCCGAGATCTGGTATTTTATCCCCACCGCTGTCGTATCATCGGTCTTTCCCACCATCATCAAGGCAAGGGAGTCCGATGAGGACGAGTTTTACCGGCGACTGCAGAGGCTTTACAACCTCATGGCCTTTATGGGATATATGGTCGCAATCCCCCTCACCTTCTGCGGTGGATTTATCATCAACCTGCTGTTCGGCCCGAAATATGCCGCCGCCGGCCCGATGCTTACTTTGCTGGTCTGGGCAGGACTGTTCGCGAATCTCACCGTGGCGAGGAACGCCTTTCTGTTCGCCATGAACTGGTCGCGGGTGCTGCTGGTGGCGGTAACCCTGGGCGCGATCACAAACGTGTTGCTCAACGTCCTGCTGATCCCACGTTATGGCGGCATGGGGGCGGTTGTCGCATCGCTAGTTTCCTACTGGGCCGCCGCCCACGGCATCTCCTTTCTCCATCCATCACTGTTCAGAACCGGCCGGATGCTGACCCGCGCACTCCTGATGCCGAAATTTTGGTAACTATCCATGAAACAGTCAGGCCTGGCGAAAAAACAATACTGGGACGACGTGTACGGGGCCCTGTCCGATACGAACGGGGCGGACTGGAGTCCGCGGGGCTATGAGGAGCGAGTACTCGGTCACGAGCTGGACCGGGTGCTGCGCCACTTCCGTCCCGCCTCGGCGCTTGAGGTCGGCTGCGGCGACTCCCCCTGGCTCCCCTATCTGGCCAGGGAGTACCGCCTTGAGATAGCCGGAATCGACTATTCCGAAAGGGGATGCGAGCTTGCCCGCCATCGTTTGCGGCAGTCGTCCACCCGGGGCACGGTGTATTGCCGCGATCTGTTCACTCTTTCCCCCGAGGAGACCGGAACCTTTGACCTGGTCTACTCCCTGGGGGTGGTGGAGCATTTCGCCGACCTGAACAACGTGCTCTCCCGCCTGTTGCGCTTCGTCCGCCCCGGCGGGGTGCTGTTCACCTCCGTGCCGAACCTGCGCTCCCTGCACGGCCTGGGGATGTGGCTCTACCAGCCGGAGGTGCTAAAAAAACACCGCGTCGTCACCAGGGATGAGCTTGCCCAGACCTACCAGAGGCTCGGCCTGAGTGGCATACGCACGGGCCATGCCGGGCTCGCATCGGTGGGCATCGTATCCCGGGGCGTCCAGCCCCGTTTCAGACGCCTGGACGGCCTGGTGGCCCCCCTGGCCCAGGGAGCGAACATCCTCTTCCAGATGATCATGAAGCGCCTGCCGATTACCGGCGGGCTCCCCTGGCTCGCCCCCTTCATCGTTGCCAGCGGCGTCAAAAACGATCCCGGAGTTCCTGCCAGTCAAGAGAACGTCCGGCGGGGACGGGACGGATCATGACGGAGCTTTCCCTGGGGGGACGTAACATCGTCTTTCTGTTCGGCAGCTTCGACCTGGGTGGCGCCGAGCAGCAGGGGCTGCTGCTGGCGGATCACCTCCACGCCACCCATGGCGCCGACGTCAAGGTCCTGGCCCTGGACCCGCGACCCGGCAGGCTGTCGCACTTGTGCGATCAGCGGGGGATCCCCTGGAAGGGTATCCCCTTCCACTGGGGGCTCAGCCGCCGCTGGTACTATCTGCCCCAGGCCATCGCCGCCCTGCGGGCCGAGAAGGCCGATGTGCTCATCTCCTCCACCTGCGTGCCCAACCTGGTCTCCGCCATCGGCCGGCGGCTGGTGAACGCGAAACTCAGCGTCTGGCGTCAGGAGGACGAGGGGTTGCTCATGAACCGCCTGCCGCTGCATCGCTGGGCCGTACGACAGCCGCACTGCTTCATATCCAACTCCTCGGGCGGCAGACGTTTTCTCGTCGACACCTACGGTATTCCGGAACAGAAGGTCCACCTGATCCGCAACGGCATCACCCTCAGCGCGCCCCTGCAACAGCGCGACCAATGGCGGGCAGAGCTCGGCCTGCCCGACAACGCGCCCGTTGCCTGCATGGTGGCCAACTTAAGCCGCTACAAGGATCACGAGACACTGCTGCGTGCCTGGCGGCTGGTCACCGAGGCCCGATACGGTGCCTCCCCCGTGCTGCTGCTGGCAGGCAGGTTTGACGACGCCGCCCAGCGTTTGCGCGCACTGGCCGCTGAACTGAATCTCGCCGATTCCATCAGGCTGCTGGGTCCTGTGGCAGATGTGTCCGGTCTGCTGCATGCGGTGGACCTGTTCGCCTACAGCTCGCGGAGCGAGGGGATCCCCAACGCGGTTCTGGAGGCCATGGCAGCCGGCCTGCCGGTTGTGGGCACCGCCATACCCGGCATTCTGGAGGCAGTGGGAGCGGAGGGAGCGGCATTCCTGGCGCCGGTGGGCAACCATGCCGCCATGGCGGAAAAAATCTGCCTGCTGCTGGAAAACGCGCCTTTGCGAAACGAGTACGGCTCGATCCTGCGCCAGCGGGCCGTCAGCCTGTTCAGTCAGGAACAGATGTTCAGCGCCTCCTGCCAGCTCATCGCCAGCGCCCTGGCTGCGTTGGAAACCCCACGATAACAGCCGCAAACCGGACGCTTCATGCCACTTCTCGACGACATGCTCATCACCAAACTCAGCCGCACGCCCTTCATCCGCCTGCTCGTACGGCTGGCCATGCCGCTGGGCTGGCTGCTGCCGTTCCGTAACCGTTCTGCCCTGTTCTTCTTTTTCCCCTTCCTGCATGTGGGGGGGGCAGAGCGGGTGCACGCCGCCCTGATTGGCTGCGTAGCCGACAAACGCCCCTGGGTCTTCTTCACCAAACGCTCGGACAACCAACGCTTCCGCCCGCTGTTCTCGGCCCGGGCCAGGCTGTTCAACATCTGGTTCCTGCTTAAACACGGCTATCCCTTCAGCATCGGCATCATGGCCGGCCTGATCAACCGTCACAAACGTCCGGTGGTGTTTGGCAGCAACAGCCTGTTCTACTACCTGCTGCTGCCCCATCTGCGGCAGGGGGTGCGGCGTCTGGACCTGCTGCACGCCTTCGGGGGGGGAACGGAAGAATTCAGCCTGCCGGCAGTGCCTGTACTGGATGCCCGGGTCCTGATAACCTCCCGGACGAGAGAGGATCTGGCAACCCAGTACCGCGACAGGGGGATTGATCCGAATCTGCTGGAGCGGGTTGTACTGATACCGAACGGCGTTGAAGTCCCCCCCTCCCCGCCCCGCAGAAAGCGGGAGGGGAAACTGCGCATTCTGTACGTCGGTCGCGCCTCCGAAGAAAAGAGAGTTCATCTGGTGGGCAGCATTGCCGCCGCCTGCTCTCAGCGCGGCCTAGCGGTCAGCGTTACCCTGGTCGGTGACATTGCCCCGGAGACGCTGGGCGAAGGGGCGGCCCGATCGTGCATCTTTAGCGGTGAGATCCATGACCGGGAAAAAATGGACAGACTCTATGCCACAGCCGACCTGCTGCTGCTCACCTCCAGCCGGGAAGGTTTCCCCCTGGTGATCATGGAGGCCATGGCCCATGGCGTGGTTCCCCTTTCAACGGCAGTGGGCGGGATCCCGGAACATCTGCATCATGGAGAAAACGGCTGGCTGATCGGGAACCATGATGACCAGGAGCTGATTGTGGAGAGCGCCTGTTCACTCATTGCCCAGGCATGCTCCGATCCACAGCGGCTTGAAACGATGTCCCAGGCCGCACATGAGTATGCCGCCGCCCATTTTTCATCGGCCCGTTTCTGTGAAGCATACCGCCGGATTCTGGCGCCTGGCGGATATGATGCCCATGCCTGAGGTCAGCGTGATCATACCCTGCTACAACCAGGGACAGTACCTGCACGAGGCGATTGACTCGGTGCTGGGGCAGACCTTCAGCGACCTGGAAATCATCGTGGTAGATGACGGCTCCAGTGATCCGGCGACCCGGGAGGTCCTGGACGCCCTGAATCGAACGGCCACCAGACTGCTGCGGCGTAAAAACGGCGGCCTGGCCGCGGCTCGTAACAGCGGCATCAATGCGGCACATGGACGCTACATCCTCCCCCTGGACTGCGACGACCGCATCGCTCCGGATTACATCAGGCAGGCCCTAGCTGCATTTGAATCCGACCCGCTGTGCGGCATCGTCTACTGCCGGGCCGAAAAGTTCGGGGCCGAGCAGGGGACCTGGCGGCTCCCCCCTTTCAGCAGGCTCCGCATGGGGCTGGGTAATGTGATCTTCTGTTCCGCGCTCTACCAGAAGAGCGACTGGCAGAGGGTGGGGGGGTACGACGAAAACCTGCAACGGGGGTGGGAGGACTGGGACTTCTGGCTGGCGCTCCTGGAGCTGGGGCTCACCGTGCACTGCCTGCCATACGTCGGATTCCACTACCGCAAGAGCGAAAGCTCCATGGCCAGCTCCATGGATCCCGTGCTGAAGGCAAACCTGCACCGACAGCTGATGCATAAACACCCTGACTTCTTCGGCCTCCTTTCCCGTACGCCACAGCCCCTGCTGGAGATCTATTACCGCATGGCAGGGAGCGGAATCTATCGGCGCATCAAACGAAGTGGGGGACGCTGAGCCATGAAGATCGTATTCCTGGCCCCCTTCGGCATCCGCCCCAAGGGAACCCTTCTGGCACGCATGCTTCCGTTGGCAATGGCCCTGAAAAAAGCCGGCCACGAAGTAATGATCATCGCCCCCCCCTACACCAACCCCGAAGACGCGGGGAAAGAGGAAACGGTCCAGGGGATCAGGCTGAGGAACATCCCCTTGGAGGCGCCCCCCGCCGCGACTACCCTGCTGCTCAGCCTGCGCATGTACCGGGCCGCCATGGCTGAGCAACCCGACCTGATCCAGCTCTTCAAGCCCAAGGGGTACGGCGGGCTGGCAGCCATGTACCTGGCCCTGATGCGCCGCCTGCGGCCCGACCTCCCGCCGCTTCTCGTGGACAGCGACGACTGGGAGGGCAAGGGCGGCATGAACGACCTGCTCCCCTACTCCCCTGCCCAACGCCTGGTGTTCCAGATCCAGGAGCAGTGGCTGCTGCGCCGGGCCGATGCCGTCACCGTTGCCAGTCGGGAGCTGCAGCGCCGGGTGACCGACATGACCGGGGGGAGGCAGACCGTGCTCTACCTCCCCAATGGCGTCACGCCCGGCCGGCGCGGCGATGGAGCGTTAACACGGCAGCGGTTCGGCATCCCGGCCGATGCGCCGCTGGTGCTGCTCTACAGCCGTTTCTTCGAGTTTCAACAGCAGCGGCTGCACGACCTGTTCGCCGAGATCCACGCCAGGGTGGCGGGGGTGCGCTTCCTGGTGGTGGGCGCAGGCAGAGATGGGGAGGAAGAGCTGCTGCTCCGGGCCGCCCGGCAGCGGGGCTTTGACCAGGCCCTGGTCATGGCCGGTTGGGTCGAACCGGAAAACCTGGCCGACCTCCTGGCCGCCGGAGACGTGGCCCCCTACCTGTTCGACGACACCCTGATCAACCGCACCAAGTGCCCGGCCAAGCTGACCGAGCTGGTTAATGCCGGGGTGGCGGTGGTAGGCGACCGGGTCGGCCAGCTGTGCGAGTACCTGCCCGAAAGCCGCGACACGCTCTGCTCCCCGGGGGAGTGGCGGCGCATGGCGGCACAGGTCGTGCGACTGTTGGAGGAGCCCTGCCTGCGCCGGAACCTGGCGGATGAGCAGTACGCCCATCTGCAGATGCAGTTCAGCTGGAGCAGACTGGCCGAGCCGCTGGAGCAGCTGCTGCGCTGCCTAGTTCACAAACGTTGACGCCGGAATTCCCCCGGCCGTCCCCAAACACACCCACGGAGATCTCCATGACCGAACGCAGGAAAAACCTGCTCTGTCTGACAGCACTGCTGGGATTGATGATCCTGCTCTTTTCGCGGATCCTCTTCACCGACAGAATCGTCCGCGCGCCGGACATCCTCAACGAATCCTACTGGTGGCTGAAGAGCTACGCCGACATGGGCCTGGCCGATCTCTTCCGCTTCAACCTGACAGCCGACTGGAATCCGCTGATCAACAGCGGCCACACCACCAACGGCGGCATGGTCTCCCAGCAGTTTCTGCTGTACCAGCGGCTGATCCTGCATTTCATCCCTCCCCCGGCAAGCGTTGCCTGGTTCATGGTGCTGCACCTGTTTCTGGGGGGCGCGGGAGTCTTCTTCTGCTGCCGCCTGGTGGGGTGCAGTGCCTGGGGAGCCCTCCTGGGTGGCGCCATCTTCGCCCTGGCGCCGGAAAACGTCTCGCTGATCAACGCCGGCCATGTGATGAAGATCGCCACGATCAGTTTCGCTCCCTGGGCATTCTACCTGCTGGAGCGGGGTTTCCAGAGCCGTCGCCTGATCTTCTTCATGGGCTGTGGCCTGACCCTGGCCTTTCAGTTCTTCAACACCCACTGGCAGATCGCCTTCTACACCTGTCTCTGCCTGGGGCTGTACGGCCTGCTCCGCTCCCTGGGCATCCTGTGCGCCACAGAGGGGAAGCCACCTTTCCCGTTGCTCCGCCTGCTGGCATGTAACCTGGTGGTGCTGCTGTTCTTCCTGACCAGCGTATCCATCTCCCTGCTCCCGCTGGCGGACTGGTCCAAGGACACCAACCGCGGCGTCCAGAGCGGCGCGAACCAGGGCAAGGGGGGACTAGAGCGGGATGAGGCCATGTCCTGGTCTCTGCCGCCGGAAGAGCTGGCCGGCTTCGTCATCCCCGGCTTCTTCGGCCTCTCCCGCCAGGAGGCAGGCCCGAACCCCGCCTCCATCCGCAGTTACTACTGGGGCCGCATGGTGTTTACCCAGACCGCAAGCTACATGGGGCTCATACCCTGGCTGCTGCTGCCGCTGCCGCTCCTGTTCCGCCGCGATCGCTACACCTGGCTTGCGCTCCTGGCCATTGGGGGAGGGGTGCTGTTTGCCATGGGCAAGTACACCCCCTTCTACAACCTGCTGTTCGACATCTTCCCCGGCATCAACCGCTTCCGGGTTCCCAAGATGATCATGTTCATCCCGGTCATGGGCCTGGCACTGCTTGCCGCCAGGGGAGTGGACCTGCTGCGGGAGGAACGGGTGCGGCGGAGCATCGCCTTCCAACGCTATCTGCTGGGGGCGGGGGGGCTTGCCCTGTCACTGTTCCTGCTGCTGGCCATCGAAGCGGTGGGCAGGGAGTTCTGGCTCTCCACCATCTCTCCCCTTTTGGCCCAACCGACCCGTTACGAACAGGGGCCCCAGCTGGTCATGCAGCGCTGGAATAACCTGGTGATGGAAACCGCCATTGCCGCGGCGCTGGCATCCACCTGCGTTGCCAGCCTGTACGCCCTGACACGGGGCTGGCTTTCCTCCCGACTGCTCCCCTGCGCGCTGCTGCTGCTCTTCCTGGGAGACGTGACCAGGATCAACGACAAATTCCTGTTCCTGGTGGATGTCCCGGAGAAGAGCAGTAACAGCCGCACGGCGGTGATCGACTTCCTCAGCCGCTCGCCAGGGGAGTACCGGACCCTGCCCATGAACAACGACGACCCGATGCTCTACGCCAGCAACGGGATTCCGGTCCTGTATACCTCCAACCCGGTCCAGCAGGTGCGCTGGCAGGAGTACCTGGATGCCTTCACCCTGAACTCGTCCATGCCGGACCAGATGAACCTCAGGTACCTGGTGCTGGATGCCGGACAGTACGCCCGCGAAAAGAAACGCATCCCCCGCAAATTCCAGCCGGTATTCCTGTCTCCCGACCACCGGGAGCTGGTGCTGGAAAACCGGGACGTGCTTCCCAAGGCGTGGCTGGTTTCCACGGCACGGGTTGTCCGGGAGGGAGAGCAGACCCTGCGCATGCTCCAGGATCCCGGCTTCGATCCCACGGCCACCGCCCTGGTGGAGAGCCCGCCCCCCATCCCCCTGGCCACGACAGTCCAAACGCCCCCATCCCCTCCCGGAACGGTCGCCATCAACCAGTACGGGAGGGAACGGATCGAGCTCATGGCGATCTCCCACGTGAACAGCCTGCTGGTACTGGGTGAAAAGTACTTCCATGGATGGCGGGTGCGGGTGGATGGTCAAACCGCCACTATCCATCCGGTCAACCACGTCCTGCGCGGGGTCTACCTGACGCCGGGAAGGCATAGGGTTGAGTTTGTCTTCGACCCGCTCCCCTTCAGGATCGGCAAATGGCTGACCCTGGCCTCCTTCGCGTTCTTCGCCGGTATGCTGGGACGGGAGTGGCTGATGCACAGGAGAACGGCAGTGAACAGCGGACAGTGAGGAGCGGACAGTGAGGAGTGAGAAGAAAACGCCGCGCCTGGTCACAGACCACCTGATACCAGTCACCGATCACCAGTCACCAGCGAGTAGTGATGAGCTGACGCTGGACTCGCTGCGGCGCTTCGACCTGGCTATCGCCCAGCCGCGCCAGGGGTACCGTTTCTCCCTGGATGCGCTGCTTCTGGCGGATTTCGTCGCCTGCGCCGATGATGCCCGCCTGGCCGACCTGGGAACCGGCTGCGGCGTGATCCCGCTGCTCCTCTGCCGCCGCTTCGGGTCGGCAACGGCGGTGGGATTCGAGAGCAACGGTTCCATGGCCCGGCTTGCCGCGGAAAACGCCCGGCGTAACGGGCTGGAGCAGCGGGCGGCGTTTGTTGAGCGGGATATCCTGGAGCTGCGGCGTCACTACCCGGTCTCCAGCTTCGACGGAGTCACCGCCAACCCCCCCTTCCGCACCCCCCAGAGCGGCAGGATCAGTCCCCGGGCCGGCCGGGACACGGCGCGCCACGAGTCAAGCGCCGGCTTGTCCGATTTTCTGGCAACGGCCAAATACCTGGTCAAGCCGGGGGGCAGGATCTGGTTCGTCCATCTCCCCGAGCGGCTGGCCGAGTTCATCCATGTGGCAGCGGGGCTCAACCTGTCACTGCTGCGACTGCGCATGGTCCACCCCGACCAGGGCTCGCCGGCCAGGATATTTCTGGCCGAGCTGGCCAAGGGGCGCAAGGGGACAACCATGGTGCTCCCGCCGCTGCTGGTACGTCGCCAGGACGGAGCGTACACGGCCGAAGCCGGCCGCATACTGGGGGAAACGCCCTGAGTGGCTTCGGCGCCCCTTTCCCTTTGCATGCCCGCAAAAGTGTGCTATAGCTCCCCTATTCTTTCCCCAAAGGAGATCTCCATGAACAGACGAACAATCGCCCTGCGTCTCGCCCTGATGGCGGCGCTTTTCGGTTTCAGCACCCCATCATCGGCAGCCGACGCCAAGCCGGCAAAGACTCCCGCAGCCAGCGCGCAACAACAGAAAGACGTGGTGGCGCGGGTGAATGGGAAACCGGTCTATGCCCGTGAACTGGAACGGGTCAAGAAGGCGCTCCTTGCCGGCCGGCCGAACCAGCAGATCCCCAGCGAGCACCAGAAGGAGTTCGACAAAATGGCGCTCAACCAACTGACCTCGGCCGAACTGCTCTACCAGGCGGGCGAGAAGTTGGACACCAAGGATATCGACAAACAGGTTGAGGCCAAGATGAGCCAGGGCAAGGCCAGGTTCGCCACGACCGAGGAGTTCCAGAAGGCCATCGCCGGACTGGGCATGAACGAGAGCGACCTGCGCGAATACACGCGCCGCGACGCCGTCATCGCCAATTTCGTCCAGCAGACCTTTGCTTCCAAGGTGACGGTCAGCGACGAGGAGAGCAGGAAGTTCTACGACGAGAACCAGGACAAATTCAAGCAGAGCGAGTCGGTCAGGGCCAGCCACATCCTGATCGGCGTGGACCCCAAGGCCGATCCCGAGATCAGGAAGAAGGCACGGGAGAAGGCGGAAAAGCTGCGCAAGGAACTGGCGGGAGGGGCGGACTTCGCCACCCTGGCACGGGAGAATTCCACCTGCCCCAGCAGCCAGCAGGGAGGGGATCTGGGCTTCTTCCCCAGAGGGCAGATGGTCCCCCCCTTCGAGCAGGCAGCCTTCAGCCTCAAGCAGGGTGAGGTCAGCGACGTGGTGGAAACCCAGTTCGGATACCACATCATCAAGCAGATGGGCCACAAGAACGCCGAGACCGTTTCCTACGCCGACGCCAAGGCACGTATCGTCGACTACCTGAAAAATCAGAAGGTAAATTCGGCGATCACCGCCTATCTGGACGATGCGCGCAAAACCTCCAAGATCGAGACGTACCTGAAGTAGCGCACCCGCCCAGCCCATGAAAACGCAAACGGCCGGCCCGGAACAATCCGGGCCGGCCGTTTGCGCTTCTCAAGCCTGACTACCTGCGCCAGGGGGAGTGAACGCGGCTATTTTTTCACATACATGAATTTCCAGTCGCTGTACTGCTGCTTTCCGGCGAAGTCTTTGAGGTCGTCGGGGAAGTTGTCCACCTTGAGTGGCGTGAGCGGGCTGCTGCTGGCCACGCCGATGATCCCCTTGTTGGCATCGCTGATGATCGTCCACTCCTTACCGGTGATGGGGTCGCTGTAGAGACGGCGCAGATAGCGCAAGGGAGTCGCCGAGCGGGGGTCGCGCAGCAGGTCCCGCAGGTCCCTGAGCGGCGTGGCAGCGGGCTGTTTGCCCTGGGGGGTGTACCAGCGGGTAATGGCATCCTTGATCTGGCTGCCGCGGAAGAGCAGTTCCTCCTCCCGTTCCCGCTGCATAATGGTCTTCCAGGACTGCCCTGCGGCCCCCAGCATGATCCCCATGATCACGACGATCATCAGTGCCAACAGATAGGTGAAACCGCCGTTATCCAACCTAGGTTTCAAGGATGCCGAAGAAGCGGAGAATCTCATCGTTCAGGCTCCTGCTCGCGCCTATCGTGCCCCCTTTTCCCCCGGCAGCCCCGTCGGAAGATTGTTCAGCGCCCCCCACGGGCGCTGAGGGCTCCTCGGACGTTGGGGAATCGGGAGCGGCCAGAGGCGAGAACTCTTCCGCCGCAGGCTCCCCGCCGGAGTCCGGTTCCACGGGAAAGGCGCGTTCGTCGAACTCCCCCGACTTGAGCCGACGCATCACCGCCTTGTGCTGCTCCTTCATCAGCTCTTCCACCACATCCTCCAGGTTTTCCATCTTGAGGATGTCGGCATAGCTGGTCTTCATTGAGCAGAGAATCACCCCTCCCTTGTAGAGCAGGGTGACGATGTTGGGGATCTCCACACCGCTGTCCTCGGTCTGGACGTGGAAGACCTCTCCCCTGTACATGATGTTGTGATTGAATCCGAGAACCATGTCGTTGTCCGTTGAACTGGCGACTGGAGACCAGGTACGAGTCACCGTTGTTTGTTTACTGTAGCGCAGCAGGAACCTGGTAAGCGGGAAAAAACCTTCCCGGCAGGCAACAGAGAGCTAATCGGCTATCTGGAGCAGTTTCTTGACCTTGGCCACCGCCTCCATGGCGTCACGGGCGTAGATATCGGCGCCGATGCGGTCGGCGTACTCCTGGGTCACCACAGCTCCGCCGATCATGGTGAATGCCTTGATCCCCACCGCCTTGAGCTTCTTGAGGACCGTGTCCATCTCGGCCATGGTGGTGGTCATCAGCGCCGAGAGACCCACAGCATCCACCCCGAACTCCCTGGCCTTGGCGACGATGGTGGCGGCAGACACGTTCTTGCCGATGTCGAACACCTCAAAGCCGTGATTCTCCAGCAGGGTGCAGACGATGTTCTTGCCGATATCGTGGATGTCCCCCTCCACGGTGGCCATCAGGATTCGGCCGCGGCTCTCCAGAGGCTGCCCCTTCATCTCCTCCTTGAGGCGGGCGAAACCGGCGTGCATGGTATCGGCCGACTGCATCACCTGGGGGAGGAAGAAGATGTTCTTCTCGAAACGCCGCCCCACCTCCTCCAGGCCGGGGAGGAATCCTTCGTTGCTGATCTGCAGCGGGGCCAGCCCCTGGGCCAGAGCCTCTTCCACCAGCCCGATGATGCCGTCCCTGTCGCCGTTGATCACCGCCTGGCCCAGCCGCTGCCGGATCTCCTGGGGCGCGTCCGAAACAGGGGCGGCGGGCGTGGCAACCGCCTGTTCGTCCCGATAGGTCTGGATGAATGCTTCGGCCCGTGGGTCGCGGTTGAGCAGCACCATGGCCGAACGCCAGGCATCCATCATGGCCTTTTCCCTTGGGTTGATGATGGCCGCATCCAGACCGGCGGCCATGGCCATGGAGAAGAACGAGGACGAGATCAGCGGCCGCTGGGGCAGGCCAAAAGAGATGTTGCTGACCCCCAGCACCGTGGAGAGCCCCAGCTTCTCCTTGACCAGACGGATGGTGCGCAGGGTCTCGGCCGCCCGTTTCTGCTCGGCGCTGACCGTCAGGGTCAGGCAGTCGATGATGATGTCCTGGTCAGGAATCCCCTGCCGCCGGGCGGCGTTGCGGATCCTGCGGGCGATGGCCAGCCTCCCCTCGGCGCTGTCCGGTATCCCCTTGGCATCCAGGGTCAGGCCGATCAGGGCTGCACCGTACTTCTTGGCCAGTGGCAGCACCCGGGAGAGGCTCTTGGCCTCGCCGGAGACGGAGTTGATCAGCACCTTGCCGTCGGCCGCCTTGAGCCCCGCCTCCAGGGCGGCAGGGCTGGAGGAATCCAGCACCAGCGGCACGCCGACTGCCCCGCTGGCGCAGAACACGGCCCGCTCCATGGCAACCGGCTCGTCGATCCCCGGCGCCCCCACGTTCAGGTCCAGCAACGTGGCCCCCAACTGCGCCTGCTCCATGGCCTCGCGGCGGATGTAGGAGACCTTTCCCTCCTGCAGTTCCTTGGAGTAGAGCTTCTTGCCGGTGGGGTTGATACGTTCGCCGATGATGGCGGTCTTCTGGCCGGGCCCCACGGCGGTCCACCCGCCCCGGCAGGAGAGCAGGGTCATTCCTTCCAGGTGAGTCGGTTCCTGCCAAACCTGCTGGCGGCCGGCAAGGGCCTCCTTCATGGCCCTGATATGTGCCGGCGTGGTGCCGCAGCAGCCGCCGATCACCCGCACCCCCAGGCTGATCAGCCGGTCGTGGTAGTCGGTCATCTCCCGTGGGGTTCCGGGGAAGACGGTGATTCCGTCTTTCAGGATCGGCAGCCCCGCGTTGGCCTGGGAGATGAGCGGCAGGGAGGTCACCCGGCGCATGCGCACCAGGATGTCGTGGATCCCCTCCACCCCCAGCCCGCAGTTGGAGCCGACGATATCGACGCCAGCAGCGGCCAGGGTGATGGCGGCGGCCTCGGGCGGCGTTCCCAATACGGAACGGCCGTTGTCATCGAAAGTCATCATGGCGATGATCGGGATGGTCGGCGAGACCTCGCGGATGGCGATCACCGCTGCGCGGCACTCCTTGATGTCCAGGAAGGTCTCCAGGCTGATCAGATCGACCCCGGCCGAGACCAGCGCCTCGGCCTGCTCACGGAAGGATTCTTTCATACGGTCGAAGGAAACCTCACCCAAGGGCTCCACGAACTGACCGGTGGGACCCATGGAGCCGCCCACATAGGCCCTGCCCCGCGCCTCGCCACGGGCAATCTCCACGGCGCGGGCGTTGATCTCGGCCAGGCGCCCTTCCAGCCCAAAGTGGGCCAGCTTGAAGCGCGATCCGCCGAAGCTGTTGGTGATGATGATGTCGGCGCCAGCCTCGATATACTCACGGTGGACCGACGCCACCACATCGGGCATGGTCAGGTTGAGTTCTTCGGGAGACTGGCCCGGCCGAAGCCCCCGCTCCTGAAGCATGGTACCCATGGCCCCGTCCAGAATCAGCACCCTCTCCTGGATCGCCTCGAGAAATGGTGTCATGGTGTACCCCCTGTGGTGTCTGTATGTGATGGTTTCGCGGCATCGGAGGGCGGCCCCTCCAGCCCATAGTCGGCGGTCAGCGGTGCGGACAGGTCCAGGTGTTTCAGGATGAGGTTCCCCTCCCCTGCCACCGTCAGCCGCACCTTGGTAATAGCGGGAAAATTGACGCAGACCGTGTTGACGATGGAGTAGACCGCCATCATCTCGGCCGAACTGCCCGATGGCATGGCATCCACGAAGGTGCGGCTCAGGTCTACCAGCGCCGTATCCCCCTCCACCCGCACGTTATTCAGCAGGGCCCCCTCAGGCAGAGCCTTGTCCAGCTCCCCCAGCGGGCCGTTGAAGAGCTCATTCAGGGTTTCCCTGACACAGGAGGCGGTATCCGCGCACGACTCCAGCTCCCGGGCCTCCCGGGCAAGACGGGTCCCGTCGGCCACGAAGAACAGCACCACCCTGCGGCTACCCGAGGGGTGCTGCACATGGGGCCGGGGGTTGGGCATGCGGCTGGCGCGGTACTTGTTCCAGATCAGGAAACCGAACACCAGGGCGATGATCAGGAAGGGGACCAGCAGGTTTATCGTACTCTTCTTGCGTCGTACCGGCGCCATGGCTACCCTTCCTCCCGCTCGTCATCAAGATTCACCTGGTACACATCGCCCAGACGTCCGCCCAGGAAGCGGTTCCCCACCCTGATGAAGGCGGCCGGGACGTCGCTGACAAAGTAGTGGTGGTTCCCCTTTTCCGAGGGGGGGCGCAGAAGCTTCTTCCGGGAGAGGATCTCGGCCACGCTGCGGGCGGTCTCTTCGGCCGAATCCACCAGGGTGACATCGGGCCCCATGGTCTCGCAGATAAGCGGCTTCAGCAGCGGGTAGTGGGTGCAGCCGAGCACCAGGGTGTCCACGCCGGCCTCCTTGAGATCCTGGAGGTAGCTCTGGGCCGTCAGGCGCGCCACCTGGTTGTCGATCCACCCTTCCTCGGCCAGCGGCACGAAGAGCGGACAGGCGCGGGTCAGCACCTCGGCCTGGGCATTGAGTCGTTTGATGGCGCGGCTGTAGGCGCTGCTCTTGATGGTGCCGGCAGTGCCGATGACGCCGATGCGGCCGCTGCGGCTCACCTCAACCGCCCGCTT
Source organism: Pelobacter propionicus DSM 2379 (assembly GCF_000015045.1). GTDB lineage: Bacteria > Desulfobacterota > Desulfuromonadia > Geobacterales > Pseudopelobacteraceae > Pseudopelobacter > Pseudopelobacter propionicus. The sequence goes on along the minus strand of NC_008609.1, from coordinate 1,507,029 downwards.
GGCGCCCGGCTCGATCACCCCCACCACCGGGATGGGGAAGTGGCGCTTCAGTCCGTTCAGGGCGACCGCAGACACCGTATTGCAGGCCACAACCAGCAGCTTTATGTCGCGCCTGACCAGGAAGGAAGTGATTTCATGGGCGTAGCGGATCACCGTCTCCGGCGATTTGGTGCCGTAGGGCACCCGGGCGGTATCGCCGAAATAGATGGTGTCCTCCTGGGGCATGGCCTTGATGATCTCACGCAGGACCGTCAGGCCGCCGACCCCTGAATCGAATATGCCAATGGAGCGCCAGGACACGGGTATGGGTATTCCTTTTTCACTGTGGTGGGATACAACGTAAATGCGAACTATAAACCTATTCTTACGGCTGAGGCAAGCCATTTGCCGCGCCTGTGCGCCCCTGTCCCGATCTTCCGCAATCCATGGCCTCCCCGGTCGGAGAAATTCAGAAGCGGTACCCCAGGCTGAGGGCCAGGAGATGCAGGTCGGAGTCATAGTCGCCGTTGGCGACAGAGCCGTACTGGTTGGTGGACTTACTGCGCCCCTTCTGGAGCTGGTAGCCGTACCCCAGACTGAGGGTCATGCTCCCCCGGCGCAGCTCCCCACCCAGACAGAAGAGATGGCTGTCGGAGTCGGGGATGGCCGGCTCAAAGGTGCTGTCCGGCACCGGGTTCCAGCCGTACAGGTAGCCGGCCATGATTGACAGGCTATCGTTAAACCGGTATTTCCCACCGGCGTTCACGGCAAAGGTGGAGTGCCAATTGCGGGGATAGGTTGCGACGGTGGAGCCCCCCCCCGGTTGGTCCAAGCTGATGCGCAGTTGCTTGAAGGATCTCCAGTCCTCCCAGCGCATGCCGGTCTCCACTACCAACCGGTCGCTGGCCTGCCAGGCCACACCGGCTAAAACCTGCTGGGGCAATTTCAGAGAGGTTTTTCCGTCCATATCAGGATAGACCGCTGGGCTGAACTCGTCTTTTCCGTCGATATCGATCTTCACCTCGCTGCGGTAGGAGGCGCCTATAGTGATCCCCTTTCCGGCATCGATGAACAGCCCCAGGTTGTAGCCCAGGCCCGTGCCGTCGCCGGTGAATTTCTGCTTCACATCGCCGGAAGGAGTAAAGATCTTGTTCTTAAACGTCGCATCCAGCTGCACGATATCCAGACCGGCGGCGATGGAGAGAAAGGGAGCGATGCGCCAGGAGACCACCGGGTTGATGTTGTAGGTGGTTATCTTGGACGTGGTGGCGATGTAGCGCCCCGGCCAGTCCCCGCCCCAGTCGGTTCCCAGCCCGAAGGGGTTGAAGACGGCCAGGCCGGCGCTGATGCTGTCGTTGAATGCATGGGTCAGATAGAAACTGCTGGGGTAGAAGACCGAATCCTTGGTGTGCGAAACATCGCCGCTGGAGTCTTTATACTCCCGGTGGGGGAAGATCAGGGTGGTACCGAACTCAAGCTGGGTCCCGGCTAAGCCGTTGATCTGGGCCGGATTAAAAAAGAGCGCCGAAGGCCCATCCCCGTGGGCGACAACCGCATCGGCCTGACCAAGGGCCGATGCGCCCTGGGTGAAGATGCCGAATCCCGACCCCAGGGCCGGATGTACGCCTCCTGTAACGGTTGCCGCGCAGAGCAGCGCCGCCACAACCACACGCCTTCCCATGCTGTCCATTGTCCCCTCCGTACCTTGACCGCCGGGAAGGCAAAGAGATCTCCCCCGAGCATACCGTCCAGTATTATTCAATTTATTGCTTTTGCAACGGCAAGCGGTCTGATATACCAGAAGCCGTGAGACCTCAATGGCGAATCGAGCTGAATCCGGCAATTCGCCAGCCCTGACCACGCATCCAGGAGATGCGAACCTCAGGCCCGGCAGCCCCATCGACGACAAATGTTGTAGTACGTTGTATCGGCGACAAACGCAACGATTTCTTCCGACCCGCGGCTGCGGAACCCAAGGGGCGGGTCTGATTTTTCCAAAGGGGGGGAACATGGGTACGACAGGCTATATCATGGAGCACCAGGACGAGGCGCTCCGCCTCGACATCAAGACCGGTGGCGAGGCGATTGCCAGACAGGCAGGCTGGGCCGGCATACGTCCCGGCATGCGGGTGGCCGACGTGGGTTGCGGCTCGGGCAAGACCACCGCTTTTCTGCACAGCCTGATCCAGCCCGGGGGCGAGGCTGTCGGCATAGACGCCTCGGAGTCCAGAATCAGGCATGCAACCGAGCATTACGGCACAGAGGGCTTAAGCTTCGTACAGCGTGATTTTTACCACCCCCTGGACGGGCTGGGTGGATTCGACTTCATCTGGGTGCGCTTTGTGCTGGAGTACCACCGCGCCAAAAGCGTCGAGATTGTTCGCAACCTGTCGGAACTGCTCAATCCGGGAGGCATACTCTGCCTGATCGACCTTGATCACAACTGCCTGAACCACTACGGCCTCTCACCTCGCCTGGAAGACGCCATCCAGGGGGTTATGGCCGAACTGGAGACCAGGCACGACTTCGACCCCCATATCGGCCGGAAACTTTATTCGTTCCTCTACGACATGCAGTTCACGGACATCAGCGTCCACATGGACCACCACCATCTGATCTACGGCCCCCTGACGGACATGGACGGCTACAACTGGACAAAGAAGCTGGAGGTGGCGGCCCGGAATTCAGGCTACCCGTTCGCCGAGTACGAGGGGGGATTCGAGGAGTTTCTGGAGGAATTCAAGGTCTTTTTCGCCGACCCGCGGCGCTTCACCTACACCCCGCTGATCGCCTGCCGGGGCTGCAAGCCGCTTTCCTGAGGGGTGTGAGGCAGGCTAGTGCCCGAGGTCCCGCTCTTCGGGCAACCTGCCTTCGCCCGCTTCCCGGGAAGCGTTTTTCTCATAGGTGGAGATAAAGGCCTCCACCAGGCGTCTATCCAGGTGGTTAACACTCTCCTTGCGCAGGATGTCGAAGGCCTCCTGCGCCGGCATGGGGTCGCGGTAATGGCGCTTGGAAGTGATGGCTTCGAAGTAGTCCGCAACCGAAATGATCCTGGAGCCCAGGGGAATGGCCTCCCCCTTAAGTCCCAGCGGATAACCGCTGCCGTCCAGTTTTTCGTGGTGCGCCGCGACGATATCCGGCACCTCGCGGTAGATCCCCTCGAAACTAACCTGGGAGAGAATCTCGGTCGTCTTGTTCACATGGGTCTTGACGATCTCGTACTCTTCGTCGGTCAGCCGGTCCGGCTTCTTCAGTATCGTGTCCGGAACGCCGATCTTGCCGTAGTCATGGAGCAGCGCGGCAACCCGGATCACCTCGCAGAAATCAGAGGGCAGTTCCAGCTCCCGGCAGATGTCCAGGGCGTATTCAGTGACCTTTTCCGAATGACCGGCGGTGAGTGAGTCGCGGGCATCGATGCTGGCCGCCAGCACGTGCAGAACAGAATGGAACTGGCGCAAACGGGCCTCGATCAGTTCGCTGTTGCGGATACTGATGGCGATAACCGACGAGATCCCCATCAGCAGGCTGATGTCGCTCTGGACCAGCGGTTTCTTGGTATTCACGTTGTCCACGGCCAGTACGCCGATGGTGTCCCCCTCGCAGACAATGGGACAGCAGATGAACGAGCGTGTGCCGATCTGCCGGACAATGTTCAGGCTGCGGGGGGAGAGACTTCCCTCCACGTCCTTCAGATCATTGACCAGCAGCGGCCGCCGCTCCCGGAAACAACTGAAAAAAATCCCCGTGGATTCGGGATTGTCCAGACTGAAGGAGAGATTGTCGAAAACGAGCAACTGGTCGGAAGAGTAGCCGTAGCCGGCATGTATCTCCAGCCTGGTTTTTTCCGCATTGGCCAGGAGAATGACACCCCGGTCGTAGTTGAGCCGATTCTCCATGATCCGGGCAACACTGGCGAGCACCTCACCGGTCGTCATGTACATGCTCAGCGCCTGCCCCACCTCGTTGGTCATCAGGGCGTTGCTGTAATTGATATTGATCTGTTCCAGCAGGTTTTCACTGGAATCCCTGGTGTTGTTGAGGCTCGCGACGAGCTCCCGCTTCTCGCTTTCCGCGGCGGCAATAACCACGACCAGCAGCAGCAACAGCGAAAGCGGCAGGCTGTTCTTCAGGAGTGCCACCTGCCCCGTCAGCAGCAAACCCAGATTGCAGAGGGCCAGCAACAGGGCCACGATGTTTCTTACCTTCTTGAATACGTCGGCAAGGGTTCTCTCCCAGGAGATGATATAGCGGCAGACCCGCCCCCCCTTGAAGGCGCACTCCGGATGACGGATAACGGGGTTCTTGTAGTTGAACATCAGCACAATGGTCTCGAAAAAACCGATCCTGTTCTCGCACTGGAACGGTTTTTCCAACCCTTCCACGACAGGGCTCACCACCACCTCGACCCTGTTGGCGGCGATCCTGCGCGATTTGTAGTGGGATGATCTGGCAAAGTTGGCGGCGGTCTTGTCGATCAGCTCGAAGGTGTGGGCCGCGCCCACCAGACCGAGGACATACTTTCTCATGGCGCCCAGGGCATCGGGGGATGCCGCATAACGGCCGGCCTCGCGGGCGATGCCCGGATTCCCGGTCATCTGGACCAGCTTCTCGTAAAAACGGTCCACCTGCTCCTGGTTGAACCAGTGCCCCTGGTCGGCAACCTCATACTCCTTCATTCCCGCATACTCGAGCAGTTCACCCACGTTAACGTAGCCGTAGCGGAAGCGGATCAGACGTAGGTAGGAGTCGATTATCCGGCTGTTGTAGAGCTGGCTTTGTGACAGATCGGCAGGATCCATGGCATCACCGCGTGTCGCCAGTACGGGCACCTTTCTCGTCCCCCCCGAACAGGTCGTCGCAATATTTGAAGAAGTCGTCCAGGTAGCGCAGGTTCAGAATCCAGAGCATGTACATCTTTTCATAGGGTATGGACTGCTGTTCGACATAGGCGCGGGGATAGATCAGCACCGGCATCTCCTCGCCCTCATACTGGCTCGACAGTTTTTCAAGGGATATATCCACTACCTGGCGGGGGATGGTTTCATCCAACACCATCAGCGTAGCGCAGTTGGTGAGATTAGCCATATTGAAACCGGCATCGGTGATCGTGGTAATCGCCAGGGCCTTCAAGGTTCCTTCGTGAAACAGCGAGTAGAAGCGCCGCTTCTTGACGAACCCCAGACGCCGGTACTCTTCTTCCAGGTCATCGAGGCAGGACGTTTCGGGTCGCAGGTCAAAGGCATCGATCATCAGACCGCCGGACACATAGCCATAGAAGTTTCCCAGCTCGGTCAAGTCGGAGGCGCCATTGGTCTCGACCAGTTCCCAGCCGCCAGGCATCCCGCGGCGCTCCTCGCCCTCCTTCTTCAGGTAATGGGCATAGGCGAACTCGTCCAGCGAACAGCCCCGGGGATTGGCGAGTTGGCGTGCAAAGCCTCCGAACACCCGGTTGGGGAACTTGTTGGCCGGCCTGAAATAGCAGTAGACATAGTGCAGATGGGCAAAATAGAGGTTATGCAGCTCATTCACGTACTGGGTGATCTGATTGAGCACCGTCAGCCCGGCCTTCAGCGAAACGGTCTTGCGCGCGGCATGGTGGTGGATCAGCCAGGAGTTCTCATAGAAGCGCACCATAGCCATGTGCCCCAGGATCGCCCCCCGGTCCTGGTAGATGAAGTGCCGCGCGATGTGGGGCGTCTCTTCGTACAACCTGATATAGGTCTTCTTGATCTCCTCCTTGCGGGCCTGAAAGAAGGCATACTTTTCCGGATAGATGAATCCGGTTTCGAAGAAGAAGTCCCACAGGGCGTCCATATCCACGTTGTTGCAGACATAGGAGTGACTGTTGCCGGCCTGGTGCAGAAGGGACAGGAGCCGCACATGTTGGTGGATATCCATGTCCAGGATCGTCAGGCCGCACCTGACATCCCTCTCCCCATCCCCCTTGTCGATGACATTGCGGGAGAGCACCTGGGCCTTGCAGGCAATACTGAAGCCGTGGGCAAGGGCCAGCTCAAGTTCCGGTATGATCATGCCCGGCATCAGCACCGAATCCTCTTCGTTCTCCATCACCGCCACACCGGCACCGGACAGGTCAACCGCCTTCAGGTTGATCGTCGATGCGATTAAAGGGTGCCTGAATACGACGTTGGGCGCGGGCACCAACTGGTGTCGCCGGGTACGGTACTGTTTCGGCGGAAACCTGCGGATGGAGCTGTTGACCGGGCTGAGCACAAAGGTTCGCGTTGACTGCCTGGTGCTGGAGCGGATGATGCTGCACTCACCGGAATAGATCAGTTGATCCCCGTCATAGAGGTGCAGGTCAACGGGGATATCGGGGTTGATCCAGCTGAATGTCTGGGGTGCATCCTGGTCCCCCTCCACCCGCAGGGCGACCGGCGTGAAATCCATCAAAACGCCGTGGAAGGGCGCACTGTTCTGGGTGAACTGGGCCCTGATCCCCGCGACGGGATGGCGCTTTATCTTTCTCAACTTGAACTCGCGGCAGGTAAGCGGAAGCAGAAAACTGATCCCCTCCGCGCTGCTGTTGATCAGTTTGGGCCGCGCCAGGAGCGGTTTTTTCCCGTCGGGAATCAGCAGGTGGTCGAACTGGTAATTCCTCATGACCTGGGGAAGCGCTGCTGTATCCACCCAGCAGCAGTCGAGCTGCTCCCCGGCGCAGGGAAGCGGCTTGATCTTCAGGCCGAGGCTGCTGTCATACTTCGCGTGTCTGAAATGGGCGATGATGGTTTCATCCTGAAAATTAATAAAATTCAGCTTGTTGACCAACTGCCGCCTGTTAACGCTTTTGCCGTTGCTCGCTTCCCGGCCCTGCGGGACGTCCTGGGGACAGTCGGGGGGGGGGACAGACATTGCCGTTTCTCCTCTGCAACTAGTGGCTGGGAGGCGTCGCGGGCTTCTCCGCCGTTTTCAGCCGATCACCTCCGGACCCTACCGCCCATGCCGGGGGTGAAACGGTCCAACCGTTGCGCACACCACCCCACAGCGTCCTACAGTAGCATAAAATCAAAACATTACAATCCCTTGGAAAGCCACATGTGAAAAAAAGAATCGGGTGTTCGTGATCGAAATCACATACATTGGAGAGGCAACACACGGTGACGCTTCTCCATTCGACCCGACATTCCGGGCAGGGCATGCGAAACAGGCGGACAGGTTTCCGATAACGGATCAGACCGGCAAATCCCCTTGACAAATCATAGGTCACTGATTAAATTCAGAAGGAAATTAGCACTCTCCAGTCATGAGTGCTATTTTTTTGAGGTCATGGAATGGATGTGAAGCTCTCACCAAGAAGCAGACAGATACTCGAGGCCATCGTCGAAGACTATATCGCGACAGCCGAACCGGTGGGCAGCAGCGCCGTGGCCCGCCGACACGCCATGACGCTCTCACCGGCAACGGTCCGCAACGTCATGGCCAATCTGGAGGAACTCGGGCTGTTGACCTCGCCCCACACCTCCGCGGGAAGAATCCCCACCGAAAAGGCCTACCGTTTCTACGTAGATTCACTGGTGGCGTTGCGCAAGGTGACCCGCGAAGAGAAGAAACAGATCATCCACAGCTGTCGCCGGTCCGGCGCGGGACTGACCGAGATCCTTAAGGAAACCAGCCGCGCCCTCTCGTCCCTGTCCAACTACATGGGCATCGTGGTGGCCCCCAGCATAACCTCCGACGTGTTCCGCTACATCGAATTCATCCACCTGGGACCCCGCCGGGTGCTGGCCATCCTTGTCTCCAGGAACGGATCGGTGCAAAACAGGCTGGTGGAAACGGATGAGGAAATTTCTCCGGACGACCTGGTAAAAATGGGCAACTACCTGAACGAACTGATGCAGGGGCTGACCATCTCCCAGGCCAGGGAACGGATCCTGGAAGAAATGAAAAAGGAAAAGACCCAGTACGACCACCTGCTCTCCCAGGCACTGCGCATCAGCAAGCAGGCGGTGAGCGTGGAACGAGACGAAATATTCCTGGAGGGGCAGGCCCGCATCCTGGACCAACCGGAGTTCAGCGATGTAACCAGAATGAGGGACATTTTCCGGGCCTTCGAGGAAAAGGGGCGCCTGCTGCAGCTGCTCGGCCGCTGCATGTCCGCCGAGGGTGTGCGCATTTTCATCGGATCCGAAGCCCCGCTCAGCCAGACCGCCGGCGTCAGCTTGATCACCTCGCGATTCGTCACCAGCAGCAACGCCGTGGGGATGCTGGGAATCATCGGCCCCACCCGCATGGGTTATTCCAGCGTCATCCCCATCGTCGACTATACAGCCCGCCTGTTGAGCCGTTTCCTGAACAACGACTGACCGCCAGGACATTCGCATCAAAAATGAAACGCACAAAAAGGACTCACTGAACCATGAAAAAGCATGTAACAGAAGAACAGAAAACTTCCGCCGCACCCGAGGCGGAACAGGCATCTCCCGAAAGCAGCGCTGCCGAGGCTGCCACCCCGGAAGAACGCATCTCGCGGCTCGAGGAGCAACTGGCCGCCAAAGAGGCCGAGTGTCGCGAGAACTGGGACCGTTTCGTGCGTGAACGCGCCGATCTGGAGAACTTCCGCAAACGGTCCAACCGGGAAAAGGAAGAGCTGCTCAACTACGGTACAAAATCACTACTTGAAGAGATACTGCCGGTGGTGGACAACCTGGAGCGAGCGCTTTCCCATGCCAACGAAAACGGTTCGACAGGCCTGACGGAAGGGGTCCAGATGATCCACGGCTTGCTGCTCAACGCCATGAAGAAGTTCGGAGTCACCCCCCTGGAAACGTCCGGCGCCCCGTTCGACCCCTCCTTCCACCAGGCAATGACCCAGATCCCCACCGATGAGCACCCACCCAATACGGTGGTGGAGGAGTTCCAGAAGGGCTACCTGCTCAAGGAGCGCCTGCTGCGTCCCGCCATGGTTTCGGTGGCCACGGCGCCCAAGTAAGCCCCGTTCCTCTCCGCGGAGGGTAAGCGGCGAACTTATTTTTCCCGGCGCCCTTGTTTTTCACCCCAACGATGACTACTTTTGAGAGCAGAAAGAATTGACAAGGAGGATAGAGCGTTATGAGTAAAGTAATAGGAATCGACCTTGGAACCACCAACTCCTGCGTCGCGATCATGGAGGGTGGTGAACCAATTGTTATCGCCAACTCCGAAGGGAGCCGCACCACACCATCGATAGTTGCCTTTGCCGACAATGGTGAGCGCCTCGTGGGACAGCAGGCAAAGCGCCAGGCGGTTACCAACCCGGAGAACACCCTGTACGCCATCAAGCGCCTGATCGGCCGGAAATTCGACACCGAGGCGGTCAAGAGGGACATCGCCATCTCCCCCTTCAAGATCGTCAAGGCCGACAACAACGACGCCTGGGTCGAGGCGCGCGGCAAACGCTACTCCCCCCCCGAGATTTCCGCCTTCGTGTTGCAGAAGATGAAACAGACCGCCGAGGATTATCTGGGGCAGACCGTCACCGACGCCGTGATCACCGTGCCGGCCTACTTCGACGACTCCCAGCGCCAGGCAACCAAGGACGCCGGCAAGATCGCCGGCCTCAACGTGCTGCGCATCATCAACGAGCCGACCGCCGCTGCCCTGGCCTACGGCCTGGACAAGAAGAAAGAGGAAAAGGTCGCTGTTTTCGACCTTGGTGGCGGCACGTTCGACATCTCCATCCTGGAACTGGGCGACGGCGTCTTCGAGGTCAAGTCAACCAACGGCGACACATTCCTGGGGGGCGAGGACTTCGACCAGCTGGTGATCGACTGGATCGCCGACGAGTTCCATAAGGATCAGGGCATCAACCTGCGGGGTGACAAAATGGCCTTGCAGCGCCTGAAAGAGGCCGCGGAAAAGGCCAAGTGCGAGCTGTCCAGCTCCATGGAGACCGACATCAACCTCCCCTTCATCACCGCCGATGCCTCCGGTCCCAAGCATCTGACCATGAAGCTCTCCCGCGCCAAACTGGAAACCATCTGCGGCGAACTGCTGGCCAAACTGGAGGGTCCCTGCCGCACCGCCATGAAGGATGCCGGCCTCTCCGCTTCCGATATCGATGAGGTCATCCTGGTGGGTGGCATGACCCGCATGCCGGCCGTGCAGAAGAAGGTCGAGGCCATCTTCGGCAAGACCCCCAACCGCGGCGTGAACCCTGACGAGGTGGTGGCCATCGGCGCAGGCATCCAGGGGGGCGTCCTGAAGGGCGACGTCAAGGACGTCCTGCTGCTGGACGTAACCCCGCTCTCCTTGGGCATCGAGACCCTGGGCGGTGTCATGACCAAGCTGATCGAAAAGAACACCACCATCCCCTGCCGCAAGAGCCAGGTGTTCTCCACCGCGGCCGACAACCAGCCGGCCGTCTCCATCCATGTCCTTCAGGGTGAGCGCGAGATGTCCCGTGACAACAAGACCCTGGGCAACTTCGAACTGACCGGCATTCCGCCGGCACCGCGCGGCATCCCCCAGGTCGAGGTCACCTTCGACATCGACGCCAACGGCATCGTACACGTCTCCGCCAAGGATCTGGGCACCGGCAAGGAGCAGTCCATCCGCATCACCGCCTCCAGCGGCCTCTCCAAGGAGGAGATCGACAAGATGGTGCGTGACGCCGAATCCCATGCCGACGAGGACAAGAAGAAGCGCGACGCCATCGAGGCCCGCAACCATGCCGACAGCATGGTCTACAGCACCGAGAAGTCGCTGAAGGAGTTCGGCGACAAGATCGACGCCGTAGAGAAGGGAAACATCGAAAACAAGATCGTCGAACTGAAGAAGGTAATGGACGGCGAAGATGCCGAGGCCATCAAAAAAGCCACCGACGAACTGGCACAGGCTGCCCACAAACTGGCGGAAGCCATGTACGCCGCCAAGGAACAGCCGGGTGAGCACGGTGAGACCGGGTCTGGCGAACAGGCCAGGAAAGAATCGGGCAAGGACGAAAACGTCGTCGACGCCGACTTCGAAGAGGTCAAGAAGTAACCAGCCCCAGTGGCGTGGCGCCGGAAGGCGTCGAAGATCGAACGCCACGGGGTGTATCTCATTACCTGCAACGGGCAGCGCCTCACCTGAGGGCGCTGCTCTTTGCATTACAAGGAAATCATTTTGGCAAACGGCGAAAAGAGAGACTACTACGAGGTGCTGGGCGTCCACAGAAACGCCTCGGATACGGAAATAAAGAAGTCCTTCCGCAAGCAGGCCCTGCAGTACCACCCCGACAAGAATCCCAACGACAAGGCTGCCGAGGAAAAATTCAAGGAACTCTCCGAGGCGTACGAGGTGCTCTCCGATGCCCAGAAGCGCGCCCAGTATGACCAGTTCGGCCATGCGGGAGTATCAGGTTCCAACGGATTCTCCGGCGGAGGCTTCGGCGGGTTTGGCGCCGGCACCCCCTTCGGTGATATCTTCGGCGACATCTTCGGCGACATCTTCGGCGGAGGCGGTGGACGCGGCCGCAGCCAGGGGAGACGGGGCGACGATCTGCTCTACAACCTGGAGATAAGCTTCGAAGAGGCGGCCTTCGGCGTTGAAAAGAAGATCGAGGTACCCTTCGCGAAACGCTGCGGCAGCTGCAACGGCTCCGGCTCCCGTCCGGGCTCCGAGCCAAAGGTCTGTCCCACCTGCCGCGGAGCTGGCCAAGTCCGCTATCAGCAGGGGATCTTCAGTGTCAGCAAGACCTGCGGACAGTGCAACGGAGAAGGAAAGATCGTCACTGACCCCTGCCCCGACTGTCGCGGCAAGGGGAGCGTCAAGGACACCAAAACCCTCTCCATCAAGATCCCGGCGGGAGTGGAAACCGGCCTGCGCCTCAAATCGGCCGGTGACGGCGGACAGGGGCTCAAGGGAGGCCCCAACGGCGACCTGTACGTTGCCCTATCCGTCAAGGAGCACCCGCTCTTCCAGCGCGAGGACAACAACGTCATCTGCGAGTTCCCCATCAGCTTCATCCAGGCCGCACTGGGGTGCGAGATAGAGGTGCCCACCCTGGACGGCAAGGTAAGCATGAAGATCGCCGAAGGCACTCAGTCGGGCAAGGTCTACCGCTTGAGGGGCAAGGGTTTCCCCTCGCTGCAGGGATACGGCCGCGGCGACCAACTGGTGGTCATTCGGGTTGAGACCCCCACCAATCTGACCCGCAAACAGAAGGAGCTGCTGGAAGAATTCGCCAGACACAGCACGGACGAGAGCCACCCCATGAAGAAGGGCTTTCTTGACAAGGTGATGGATTTCCTGAGTTGAGCACGAGGAGCGCACCCCCCGGCGTCTTTTCCATTTCCATTGCCATAACCGCCGGTTTGTCATAGTATTCCGCAGTCGAACAGCGAAACAGAGTGGAGATCACATGGAAAAACAGCAGCTCATCGAAAAAACCACCGAGGCTCTGCGACCGCTTGAAACAGCGAACCTGATGCACACCATGCAGACCCTGACGATGAAGCAGATCTTCACCAACCCGGTGGTGCTGGGGGTTATCGCCATCGTGTTGTTTCTCGGCGTCATCAAGCGCTCGAAAACCGTCCTGCTATCGCTGTTCGGCCTGATCGGCCTGATCGTTCTCGTGCGTTTCGCCATACCCGCGTCCTCCACGAGCGAAGAGCTGTCGCTGGGCTCGATTGTACCCTTTGTGGTCATCGGAGGGGTTATCGGCGGGGTCATCATCTACTTCTCGCTGGTCAAATCCGATTAGCGCAGGGCCCCCCCCTACCCATGAAGATGGATAAACGGGACATGGCGTTTGTGGCGCTGATCGCCGTGGTGCTGGGTGTCGTCATCTCCCTCACCGGCAAGGAGAAGACCAAGACGGTGCCCCAGGACGAAAACCACCACATCGTTTATCAGGCTGCCTACGCCGGGGCTCCGGACGCAAATGCATCGTTTGTCAGAAGAATGTTCTTCAAACCGGACAAAAAGGGGGCGGAAACCTACTGCGAGCCATGCCACAAGGCGCGCAACGTTCGTTTTCCGCCCAACCACCCCCCGAAAAACCGTTGTCTTTTCTGCCACAAGCTGCAGCCGCAGCAGCCGTGAGCGTCTCATCCTGCCGGCTATTGTCCTTCCACACCAGCGGTTCCCCGGCAACGGATCGTCAACCCCTGCAGGAACTGTCTCAAAAACTGGTCCCCGCACGTCTTGTAATTCTTCTGTCCCCTGCTCCGAAACAGTGCACTCAACTCAGACTTTGAAATACTGACCTTGGCCAGTCTCATGGTGGCGATCAACTCATCTTCCCGCAACTCAAGGGCGATGCGTATTTTTTTCAAGATGTCGTTATTTGTAAGCGCCGCGACGGAGCGGGCGGGGCTACAATCCGCGCACTCGCGGGGTCCTCTTTTAAGAAGGATCAAGCCATCCAGAAACAGCCCCAGCAGTTCTTCGCTGCACTCCAGCCAAGCCGGGTCATCTTCCTTCTTCAACAGATTACGCAGGGTGGTCTGGTCAATTTCGTGGTTTGACTGCCTGAATATCTCCAGCATCACGCCATCAGGTATATCAAGGGCGTAGCGGAGCCTGCGCAGTATATCGTTCTGAGTCATATCCTCTCCTGGCTGGTCCGTGTGCGCAAAGCGAACGCCAGACCTGATATTTGCAAATCGTCACAGCAAAAAACCCACTATTTCTAGCGGGTTTTTTGCTGTGACTTCGTCGGAGCCGGGATCGAACACCAGCTTCGACCTGCCGTAATTACTAAACTATCTCGAGCAACAAGAACACAGTATACCCCCAAATGTACCACAAAAAAGGCCCGTCACCTCCCCCCTTGCTTACGGTTCATCATGTCGGAGACCAGCTTTTCGACTTGGGCCAATTCATCATCTGTCAACCATCGTTTTTGCAGCACAGTAATGATGGTTCGCTCCTGGTCCCTCCTCTCGTCAGATACATGTCCGAAAACCTCTCTATCAATCCGCTCTTGGTCGCAGGTGGACGGCTGGGGATCACCAGCTATTGACCGGGCCACCTCCATGAATATTTGCCGGTCTATGCTCGCGATGGTGAAACCTTTGCCGGGGGATAGTATCGGCTCTTCACCCTTCAAGACCCAATCAGGGCGGATGCCGTAAGCTGCGGCGACAGAAAGGAGGAACTTTTCAGAAGGTTCATTTTTTCCCGCCAGTATTCTGCTAACCATTCCCTCCGAATAACCTGTCTTTACAGCAACTTCCTTAACAACACCGCGTTTCGCAACGCCCATTGCGTTAAACGCAGCTTTAATCCTTGAAACAAATTCGTTCTCCATGCAATTTTACCTGCATATTATTTCATAGCTAAACATCATTTATTGCACACCACCACAATATCATACATCACGAATTTTTCAAGAAAGGAGTTCACTATGGGCAAATCAGCGGCAAATACCCAAGTCGCAACAATCAACGTGCGAGTGGATCACGTAGTTAAGCAGATGTTGAACGACTTGGCCGTGCGGAGGAGCATGGATCTTTCCAAGCTCGTAAGGGCCGCCTTCACCAACATGGTTCGGCCGAGGACCTACAACATATAATCATGCCCGCCGTCACGATCGACATAGCCGACTTGAAGCGGCTCATCACTGAAGCGGTACGGGAAGCGCTGAGAGCAGAGCAGCGCCCTAATTTACCCGCTCCGCCGGACTCGTATGTGGCCAGGGTCAACGCCGCACTGGAAGGCCACGAGCGAAAGAAATCAAAAAAGCGACTAAAACAGGAGGGCACACCAGGACCACCATTGACAGCCTGCTGGAGATCATAGCACTGGGCGGCATCGCTGAGAGCAACGGGCTCTTCCTGGATGGCCTGGTGCGCCGGGTCGTGGAGCGGTCGGTTGCCGACATGACCGTTGGCGAGCTGCTGGAGGTCTACCAGGGGCATCGGGAATTTTTCAACCGAGTCTATTCGGTCGTACTCCTCCACGGCAGCCGGTTTGTCGCTCCTTCCGTAGCCGCGCTGGTCAGGGGCGATGGCCCAAAACCCCGCACGGGCCAAGGCCGGGAGTTGGTGACGCCATGAGAAGGCCAGCTCGGGGAAGCCGTGGCAGAGCACCAGCGGAAAGCCGCCCCCTCTTGGTACACGGCCATGCGGATGCCGTTGGTGCGGATAATGGTGGGTGAGGGAACGCATCGTTCATGGGTCATGTTTTCTTTGGTGTGTGTCCTCGGTTGTTATCAAAAATAGTGTCACAAAAAAAGTGTGCTGGCCCGAGAACGCCTGCTTCAATTATATGCAACGCCATGACCCCGCCGGTGCCCCAGGAGCGCCAGCAACTTGTTCAGCGGGAAAGTCACTCCTTGCCGGCGCCACCCCTCTTATCCGCCCTTTCCACCCAGCACTGCACGGTGGAGAGAAAACGCAGGAATTCTCCCGCGAAGAGGAACTTGGACAGCGTCACCGGTACGCTGATGAACTCCTTGCCGCGCCCCACGGTCAGGGCGTACCCTCCCTTGCCGCCCCGCTCCCATTTTTCCACGGTAAGTGTGGTCACGATCTCATCCCTCTGCTCACCGGCCGAGAACTTGTGCGGGCTGAGTTTCTCCCTGCAGGGCACCGAGGAACCGGCTACCTGGGCGATCATCAGCGACAACCCGTAGGCCTCGTCCGGCTCGCAGATGAAGCGGATCTGGGTGATCTCATCCGGTTTCGTCTTTGGGGTCAACCTGAAGAAGCGCAGCTGTATCCTGCCGGCGCGCTCCGTCACCAGCCCGTTCTCCTCATGCGCCTTGAACGCCTCGCGGATCTCGACCCCGGCTGACTGGGAAAATATCTCGAAACAGCGGCAACGTTTCAGTTCGCTGGTCTGCGGCATGCTCTCCTCCTTGTTCAGAAATGATGGTAGGTGTGCGCCGATATCCGGGCCGCCCGGCATGCTGAAAGCCGCCTCCCCCGCCCCGGGGGGAAGTATCGACTCTCCACGTTGCCAGCGCCCCGGTTCACACCCCTGCCATCAACTCTAGCGCCATCCCCCCATGACGCAAGGAATCCGGCGTGAAGCGGAGGGGGCGTGAGGTGACGGCGAAACGGATGTCCGCCCAATCAGCGCGAAAATAATAACATACCGCGGAAATCCGGCAATTGCTCTTTGACATCGATCATTCAGCAACGGTATATTTTGTGGCCCTTCATCCGATCCGCCCGCGGGCGTTATCGGATTCGGCGGCATATGAACACAAAGGCATTGAGGTTAGCGTGGCCAACTCCCCCCCCTTTTCCCGACTCGTCAATATCAATCAACTACAGCAGCTGCTGGAAGCCCAGTACAGAATCAACGGCACACCATCCGCCATCATGGATGAGGATGAAAACATCCTGGTGGCAGTCGGCTGGCAGGATCTCTGCGTCCGCTTCCACCGCGTACATCCGGACAGCTGTGTCCGTTGCCGTGAGAGTGACAGGTACATCAAGTCCCATCTGCATTCTTTTGACGGAGAATATCTGGACTACACGTGCAAGAACGGCCTGCGGGATGTCGCCATGCCGATCAGGATCAACGGAGAGCATGTGGCCACATTCTTTACCGGGCAGTTTTTCTACGACGACGACAAGCCGGACCCGGACTATTTTCGTGCCCAGGCCAGGGAATTCGGCTTTAACGAAAACGACTATATCCGGGCCATGGGCATGATTCCCCTACGCAGCCGCGAACAGATCAGAAACATAATGGAATATTCACGCAATCTGGTTCAGGTAATGGCCGAACAGGGCCTGAACAACCTGAAACTGGCCCGGGAGGTGGAGGAACGGAAAAAAGTCGAGCAGGAAGCCTCTTTTTTCAAGACCCTGATCGAGTACACGCGCGACCCGGTCTATGTGCTTGATCCGGCGGACGGATTCCGCATGGCCTATGCCAACCAGGCGGCCTGTTCCCACTTCGGGAAAACCCTCGAAGAGCTGCTCACCATGCGCATTCCCGACTGGGACCCCGTATTCGACATGAAAAACGTCGATGTCAGCCTGGAGCAGATGAAGCAGGGCAGGTCGCTGCTGTTCGAGACAACCCACCGAAGCGCCTCGGGACGGCTGATTCCCGTGGAAGTGACCAGTAGCTACCTGGAGCACAACGGACGGGGACTGACCATGGGGCACTTCCACGACATCACCGAGCGCAAGAAGGCTGAAGAGCAGATACTTCGCTTGAACCGGCTCTACGCGGTGCTGAGCGAAACCAACAAGGCCATTGTCCACTCCAGCGACCGCCAGATCCTGTTCCAGCGAATCTGTCGGGTTATCGTTGAGCATGGCGGCTTCCAGTTGGCCTGGATAGGAGTGGTGGACCAGGATACCGCCCTGGTGAAATCCGCCGCATGGAGCAGCAAAGACGATTCCTGCCTGGAAGAGTTCAGGGTTTTGCTCAGGGAAGAGTCGCAGGCAATGGGGGGCATCGCTTCCGCCATCCGCGGTGGAAAGCTGGAAATAGTCAACGACTTCCTGGATGATCCGGGCAGCGGGCCTTGGCACAGGGAGGCGGAAAGCCACGGGTACCGGTCGGTGGCGGCCATCGCCCTGAAATCGAACGAAAAGGCCGTCGGTGTCCTGACCATCTACGCCGCTGAAACGTTGTTTTTCCATGGGGGCATGGACGATCTGCTGCTGCAGTTGGCAAGCGACATCTCCTTCGCCCTGGACAACCTGGACCGGGAGGCCCGCAGGAGGGAGACTGAGTGGGCCTTGCGGGAGGAGACCCTGCAACGCCTACGGACGGCGGAAGAACTCCGCGAAAAAGAACGCCTGCTTGTGCTGCAAAGCCGCCAGGCGGCGATGGGGGAGATGATCGAGAACATAGCCCACCAGTGGCGTCAGCCGCTCAATACGCTGGGGCTTATCCTCCAGGAACTGCCCATGACCCATGGTGACGGCGAACTGAGCAGGGAATACCTGGACGATGCGGTGGAGAGGGCCATGGAACAGATTCTGCATATGTCCCAGACCATAAATGATTTCAGCAATTTTTTCAGACCGGACAAGCAGAAACTCACCTTCAGGGTGCAGCAGGTCGTCACCAGAACCCTGTCCCTGATCGCGGGAAACTTCAGAAAAACGGCTATTTCCGTAGAAATAAACGCATTGGACGATCCTGTCATCACCGGTTATCCCAATGAGTATGCACAGGTCCTGCTGACCGTATTTCTTAACGCACGGGATGTTTTTTCGGAACGGGAGACCCCCTACCCCAGGCTCACGGTAACCATTGGCGTCGAAAAGGGGAGGAGCGTGGTGACCATTGCCGACAACGGCGGCGGCATTTCCAGCGACATCATCGACAGGATTTTTGAAGCGTACGTCACCACCAAGGGGCCGGACAGGGGAACCGGCGTGGGGCTGTTCATGTCCAAGGCAATCATCGAGAAGAACATGCACGGCTCCCTTTTCGTGCGCAACACGAAACAGGGCGCCGAATTCAGGATCGAGGTCTGAGTGTACAGGTTCTGAGCGACCATACCCATCGGCCGTTGAGCGGCGCTGGCCTCTCGACGTAGAGCTTAGGCTCCGCGGGAGTTAAAAACGGCTCGTTGAAGGTTTTTCCCTGCCCCCGGCCGCAATCAGCCTGCCTGGGGAGGTTCCTGCGTTCTCTGCCGCTCCAGCATGGCCTTCAACTTCTGGCGGTATGCCGAAATGCTGACCTGGGCGGTGCTGTACTGCACCAGCGCCTCGATGCAGGCCAGGGTCGGTGCGGTCGCCGGCCGTGACCCAAAATCGGCATAGATGAACGCCACGACCCTGTTGGCGCGCACCAGCGGGAAGAGCAGCACCTCCGGACTGTCCGGCCTGCCGATCAGACGGTACAGTTGATGGGGCCAGGTGGAATCGCTGTGAAACCCGTAGTACATCGTTCCGGTTTTGACCATATCCTCGAAAATCTCCTGATCATCCCGGGCAATGCAGAGGGTGGAGAGCGGTTTCAGTCCCTCCCCCTTGCCTTCCCCAACGCCGAAGGAGTGTTCCGCCACCAGTTCCGTTTCAGTCACCAGAAAGACGATGCCGCGCTCGAACGGCTCCATCAGGTATGCCAGCAGCGCATCCGCTATCTCCGTGCGCGTCCTGCAGTCGCGCAGTCGGGAGATGCAGCTGAAAAAACGCTGGTCGGCGTTCTTGCCATGCTCCGACGAAAGCGACCGCAGTAAGGCTCCCAACCCCGAGCAGAAGGCCAGGGCCTGCCGCAGGTAGGCCTCCTCCCCGCACTCCCGGCAGGGGCGCGGGATGATGGCACGCATGCCCGAAGCCAGCGCCTGCATCCCCAGCATGCCCCAGAAGCGGGAGCAGGCGGTCAGCACCAGGGACACCTGGGGGTATTTGCGCAGTTCCGCGCCGCTGCTGAGACTCTCCTGCGCGGCATCGTCATGGGGGACGTCGAGGAAAATGAACAGGCGCAGGGCCTGGCAGAGGAGCAGCCGGATACTCATATCCAGCGAGGCGATGTTGTCCGTGGCTATGGCGTAGACCCCCTCCTGGTGGCAGATGGATCTGACCATGGTGGAGAGCAGCGGCGAGCGGGTAACCAGGATCACCGCCATGCCCCGGGGTTCAGCAGCCCCTCCCGCTTCCGGTCCGGGTCCGGCCAGCAGGGAGAGCAGTTCCAGCTTCTGTTCCTTGGCCGCTGCGGGGAATTCGTCGACGATCAGCCTGCCCAGTTCCTCCACCGAGCGGTAGCTCTGGTCACCGGCACGGCGGACCATGTTCCTCTGTTCCGCGAGCATCTGCTGGAGCGCCGGCAGCCCCCTCTCCTGCTCGCCTCCTCCCGTGACGGCCTGCCCGCCCCCCGGCTGTTCCCCTTCCAGGTCCAGGTTGTCGACACCGGCGATGCTCAGGATCTCATCCATGGAGCCCTCCCGCATCTTCTCATCATAAATGCGTAGCGTCTCCATCAGGATTCCCTGGGAGTTCAGCAGGATTCTCTGGGGGAAGCCTGTCTTGGAAAACCGGTAACCGTCGCAACCCTCGTCCCCGCCCATCTCCAGGGAAAAGTGCCCCTCATTCCAGGTCATCACCTCGATAATGGTCATCTCGATCAAGGATTCAAGGCAGTTGTATGCCGCAGTCTCACCGACCATGCCCTGCTCCAGCAGGGTGTTGACCAGCGGCAAACGCCGGTCGCCGGCACTGTTCTGGATTTCCAGCGCCCGGGCCAGCTGTTCTTCGCTTATGGCGCCGGCGCTGACCAGAACCTGGCCGATGCGTACGCGGCTGTTAAGGTAGTTGGCGCTGACCAGGTCCCCCTCGTGGAACACCAGCTGGCTCTCGCCCCTCTCACCGGAGAGGCGCAGCACGCCGCTCTTGCGTGCCCCGTGCAGCAACTGGATGATATCGATGATGGGAAAATGCTTCAGATCACCTGTAAGTGACATGTTTCTGACTCTCCGGAAGGGATTTCATGGGGGTGGCATCCCCCTGCAACGGGGGTCCATCAGGGGCAGCAAGCCCGCTGGCCCGTGAGCCTGCACCGCCGGGGGAAAGGATCTTGGGGCAGCCTCTATCACTTAACACAAATCCGACCCATATGCCACGAACGCGTTCATACCCGACGCACTTCCACGGCCGCCCCTCATCAGGCGCTCCCCCGGTCCCGGGCAGCCGTTTCCCCTTCACTATCCCCACCGGCCGACCAGCGCCGTATCAGCAGGGCCTCGTTCTCCAAAATGCCCAGCGACAGGAGAAAGGCGTGGTGGGCTTGGGGCTCACGGAGCTCGAATTCGGCATGCAGGCGCCCCATGGCCTGGTCATCCATGCCGGCGGCCCGCAGCATGGCCACGAACATATCCTTGTCCACGCTGGTCCGGGGAGGGTCCTCCCCCCTGACCCGCAGCATCCCGGCCAGCACCCGCTGCTGGGCCTGCAAAGCATTGATCTCCCTGCCGACCTCCCGCAGGCGTCGCTGCAGAAGCGCCGTGGACGCATCGTCTCCAAAGGCAAGTATGGAGCGGATATCCTCCACCCCCAGGCCAGCCCGGCGATAGGAGCGGATCGCGTCCAGCCGCTGCAGGTCGGCAACGGAATAGAGGCGGTAACCCGCCCCGCTGCGCAGGGACGGCGAGAGCAGCCCGATCCGGTCATAGTACAGGAGGGTGCTGCGGGAGATGCCGAAGCGCTCCGCCAGCTCACCAATGCGATACATGCATTCCTCCGAAAAAACGCCCCCGGTTCACACCGGGGGCTGGCTGCTTAGGCGTAATCGCGGCGGATCCGCTCTATCTGCTCGGGTGAACATCCGAGCCACTGAAGGAAACTGTGGTGCCCCTGGGGATTTTCCTGTTCGAACAACCGGTGCCACTGCTCCATCGCCGCGTCATCCAGACCAACGGCACGGAACCGCGCGACCCACTCTTCCTGCGTCACATTCTGTTGCATTGCTTTGTGCTCCTTTCACAAACGGGAATGTATGCCATGGCCATGACAGAGACAAGGCTAAACCGTGAAGCGGTAGACGGGTCAAGCGGAATTTGCGGCGCCGCGGGCAAAAAGCTGACGGCAGTCACTTCCTTCAAACCACCATCCGGCCACCCCTTGTAAGAGGGGGCCGGAGTGCGGCAGCCGGGGGCGAGATGGAAGCGCACAACGACAAACGCCCGGAGCTGTTCATGCCATGCTCCGGGCGTCCGTTTACGTCGTGTTCCGGGGAACCGTGCTCAGTTGAGCCGGAAGCTGCTGACCAACCCCTGCAGATCGTTGGCCTGTTGGGCCAACTGTGACGCGGCATTGGCCGTTTCCTCGGCGCCGCGTGCGGACTGGTGAACGACCTCGGTGATCTGCTGGATGTTCATGGAGACCTCGCTGGTCGTAGCGGTCTGCTCCTCGGCAGCGGTGGCGATCTGGTTGATCTGCATGCCAACCTCGTTGATCCTGCCGAGGATATCCTCCAGCGCCTGTCCCGATTTCCGGGAGGATTCCGTTCCCTTCTCCACCTCGCGCACCCCTTCCCCCATGGCCCTGACCGCCTCCCTGGTCTCGTTCTGGATCGATTTGATCATCTCGCCGATCTCGCGAGTCGCCTTGGTGGTCCGCTCGGCCAGGGCGCGCACCTCGTCGGCCACGACCGCGAAGCCGCGTCCCTGTTCACCGGCGCGCGCAGCCTCGATGGCGGCATTCAGCGCCAGGAGATTGGTCTGGTCGGCGATATCCTCGATCGTGCCGACGATCTGGCCAATCTGGTCCGAACGCGCACCCAGGGCCTCCACGGTCCGGGAACTCTGCTGAACCCTCTCGGCGATGATATTCATGCCCGTAATGGTCTCATGAACGACCCTGGCTCCATCATTGGCCGACTCGGTAGTCTGGCGGGACGCATCGGCCGCCATGGAGCAGTTGCGCGCGATATCGGTGGAGGTGTGGGACATCTCCTCGCTGGCGGTTGCCACCGTGTTGGTCTGGTTGGCCACCTCCTCGGCTCCGGTGGCGATCTGCTCCGACGTGGACTGCAACTGGGTCGAAGCAGAGGCAATACTGCCCGCTATCTCAACGGTCCGCGCAATCATGGTGCGCAGGTTCTCGACCATATGTTTCATGGCACTCATCAGTTGGCCAACCTCGTCACTGGAGCTGGACCGTACATCCACCGTCAGGTCGCCCGAAGCGATGCGGTTTGCCGCGTCAACTCCGGCGACCAGCGGAACGGTTATCATGCGCGAGATGGCAAAGGCCAGGACCATGCCGATGGCGACACAGACGATAAGGGTAACCACAATGGTGACCTTCGAGGAATTGTAGAGTTCCACAGCTCTCTGGTACTCGTCCTGCCCCCCCTTGACGTTCAGCTCGATCAGCTTGTTCAGATCAGCCTCTGCTTCGGCAAGGTAACTGGCCGAGTTTCCGCGCAGCAGGTCCCGGGCCTCCTGGTTTCTGCCCTGCCGCGACAGTTCCACAAGCTTCCTGCTCTCGGCGAAGTACAAAGCCAGAATCCTGACATAGCTATCGTACAGCTTGCGCTCCTCCGGATCGGAGAGCAGTTTCTGGTAGGCCGCATCAACACTCTTGATGGATTCCAGTGTCGTATCCATGCGTTTCTCGTACTTGTCCATCTCTTCGGGGGTGGTGGAGAGGATATGCTGGAATTCCGAACGACGGAACTTGTTCAGATGGGCATGCAGATCGGCAACCCGATTGGTGCTGGGCATCCAGTTGCTGCCCAGAGCCTCGGTTCCCCGGTTAACCCTGCCGATCTGGTAGATGCCGAAGATGCCGAGGAGTGTCGTCAGAATAAGGACCGCGCCAAAGGCTGACAGGAGTTTTGTACCGACCTTGAGATTTCCGAACCAGTTCATACGTGTTTCCTCCTCGAATGCTGCCGGGCAGAGGGTTGTCACTGCGCCCCCTCCCGAATGCAGCTGACAGGGGGATGTCAGAGTATTTCATAGCACAAGAACATCCACTGTAAAGCAGGCAGGCGCCTTTCAAACGCCGGAGCACTCCAGGCACCGAAGTCCCGACTCAGACGAAGCAGACCGCACCCGGTGGGGATGCGGCCTGCTTCGTGTGCAACGGAATGTATTTTACAAATGCTACGACAATGGAACCATGCGTACGGCGTGGGCGCAGGCTTCGGCGCGGCCGCGGGCCTCGTCCGTGTCTTTCCCCTGCACCAGGGCGACCCCCATGCGCCGGCCGGGGCGGGTATCCGGTTTGCCGAACAGGCGCAGCTTGCTGGTGGCTACCTCCAAGGCCTGCTCCAGCCCCTCGAAGCGCACCGCATCAAAGCTGGCGTCGGCCAGGATCACATGACTGGCCGAGGGGGCCAGGTTGACGATCTCGCCCACCGGCAGCCCCAGGATGGCGCGCACGTGCAGCTCAAACTGGGACAGGTTCTGGGAGATCATGGTGACCATGCCGGTGTCGTGGGGACGGGGCGAGACCTCGCTGAACAGGACCCGGTCGTTGCTGATGAACAGCTCCACGCCGAAAAGACCGTAGCCCCCCAGGGCGGTGGTGACCGCCTCGGCCTGGCGCCTGGCCTCGGCCAGGGCCGCGGGACTCATGGCCATGGGCTGCCAGGACTCGTGGTAGTCCCCCTTGATCTGCACATGGCCAATGGGAGGGCAGAAGGAAGTGCCGTTGCAGTGGCGCACTGTCAGCAGGGTGATCTCGTAGTCGAACTGAATGAACTCCTCGATGATCACCGTATCCGAGGCGCCCCGCGCCCCCTCCATGGCATAGCGCCAGGCCTCGTCCACCTGTGAGGGGTCGCGCAGCACGCTCTGCCCCTTGCCCGAGGAGCTCATAATCGGCTTGATGACGCAGGGGCAGCCGATCTGGGCCACATGACCGCGCATCTCCTCCAGGCTGGCGGCAAAAGCGTAGCGCGCCGTGGGCAAACCCAGTTCTTCGGCTGCCAGCCGCCGGATCCCCTCCCGGTTCATGGTCAGGTTGGTGGCCCGGGCGGTGGGGATCACCCGTTGACCTCCCTGCTCAAGCTCCAGCAGGAATTCGGTGTCGATGGCCTCGATCTCCGGCACGATCAGGTCGGGGCGTTCCAGGCCGATCACCCTTTTCAGCTCCTCACGGTCCTGCATGCTGATGACATGGCTGCGATGCGCCACCTGCATGGCCGGAGCATCGGCATAGCGGTCAACGGCAATCACCTCAACCCCCAGGCGCTGGGCCTCGATGGCGACTTCCTTGCCCAGTTCCCCGGACCCCAGCAGCAGGACCCTGGTTGCGCCCGGTTTCAATGGTGTTCCCAGATTCATAATCTCGCTTCCTCCACATGTACTGTTAAAATAATCGAACAATCGCTGTTAGAACTACATCAACCATCCGAAAAATCAAGCCCAAATACGCCCCAGACCATCAGACCGGCATATCTTGCCGCTTCCCGGTCCCCGACTTCCCCATCCCCCATGCGGGTGAAAATCACATTCACCCTTGACGTTGCCACGGCAACGTCTATCATGTGTCCCCGGAGTGGGCCGCTGGATCAGGTTTCATTCCACCGGGCCACCCGGCAAACACATTCCCGAAAGGAGCTGCGCAATGGCTGCTAAAAAAATTCTGATGCTGGTGGGTGATTTTGTGGAGGACTACGAGGTCATGGTCCCTTTCCAGGCGCTGCAAATGGTGGGACACACGGTGCACGCGGCCTGCTGCGGCAAGAAGGCCGGCGAGACGGTGCGCACGGCGGTTCATGACTTCGAGGGAGACCAGACCTACAGCGAAAAGCCGGGGCACAATTTCACCCTCAACGCCAGTTTCGATGGGATACGCCCCCAGGAGTACGACGCCCTGGTCATTCCGGGAGGGAGGGCGCCCGAGTACCTGCGCCTGAACCAGGAGGTCATCGACATGGTCCGCCATTTCGCCGAAACCGGCAAACCGGTGGCGGCCATCTGCCACGGCCCCCAGCTACTGGCTGCAGCAGGCATGCTCAAGGGGCGGGCCTGTT
This sequence comes from Pelobacter propionicus DSM 2379, assembly GCF_000015045.1. Taxonomy (GTDB): domain Bacteria; phylum Desulfobacterota; class Desulfuromonadia; order Geobacterales; family Pseudopelobacteraceae; genus Pseudopelobacter; species Pseudopelobacter propionicus. Next base: position 1,481,715 of record NC_008609.1, on the reverse strand, counting down.
CAGCCTACCCGGCGGTGGGACCGGAAGTCACCCTGGCCGGCGGGACCTACGTGGATATCCCGGTTGACCAGGCCCATGTGGACGGGAACCTGGTCACCGCGCCTGCCTGGCCGGCCCACCCCCAGTGGCTGGCATGCTTCCTGAAACTGCTGGGCACCACGATCGAACTCTAATGGCGAGACGCCAAGGCACAAGCGCCAAGAAAGCGGGAAAGGAACCGGCACCGCCGGAGAAGCACGACATCAGGCCGGGACAGTCCCTGGAACTGCTCCAGGAACTGCACATCCTGACCCGCGACGGGAAACTGAACCAGGACAGCAGGAGAAAGCTGAAGCAGATCAACCACCTGTACCAGTTCATCGAACCGCTGCTGGAGGATGTCCGGCGTGCAAACCGTTCCATCACCCTGGTGGACCACGGTGCGGGCAAGTCATATCTGGGGTTCATCCTCTACGACCTGTACGTCAGACAGAACAGGGAGGCCGAGTGCCGCATCTTCGGCATCGAGACACGGGACGAGCTGGTGGACAAGTCCCGTGACCTGGCCCGACGCCTCGGTTTCGACGCCAAGAGTTTCCTCAACCTGAGCGTGGCCGACGCCATCCATGCGGATGCCATTCCCCAGCAGGTGGACATGGTTACCGCCCTGCACGCCTGCGACACCGCCACCGACGACGCCATCCGCTTTGCCCTCATGAAGCGGGCCCGTTTCGTCGTGCTGGCCCCCTGCTGCCAGGCCGAGGTGGCAGCCGTGCTGCGCAGGAACAAGGGAAAGGCCCTGGCCAGCAGCCTGGCCGAACTCTGGCGGCGGCCGCTGCACACCAGGGAGTTCGGCAGCCTGGTCACCAACGTGCTGCGCTGCCTGCAACTGGAGGCCCACGGCTACCAGGTGAACGTGACCGAGCTGGTGGGATGGGAACACTCCCTGAAGAACGAGCTGATCATGGCCGAATACAAGGACCTGCCCCGCCGCAAACCGGCGCAGCGCTTGAATGACCTGCTTCGCATGCTGGGGGTCGAGGAGGAGCTGGGCAGCCGCTTCTTCACACCGCCTGAGGAGCGGCTGATCCGAAACGAACCGTAACGGATACGGAACAGTACCAGAAACGACAGAGGGCGCCCCGAAAGGCGCCCTCTGTCGTTTCTGTTTTGGTCAACGGTCAGGCCGGCATCTCGGAGAGCGCTCTGGGGCCCGGGCGGCATTGCCGAACAGCACCTGCTGCTCGGCGTTCATCAGCCGGAACAGGTTGCCCGACCGGGTGGAGTAGTCATCGCTGTCCTCCCGGTGATTCCAGTGCGCCGCTGCTCCACGAGCAAGGCCATGGCAAATGGTGAGGCACGTACAACATAATCCCGCCCATCTGGGCAATCAGGTGACGTGCACCAATACCCCGCCAGCTTTGTGGTATAAGGTGACAAGCTATGTAATCCCTCGTTAGCCACCTATCCACATCTGAAAGAGAAGGAGAACCGAGATGAGCAATGATTGCACGTGTCCGGTAACAGGCCGAGTTGACAAACCAATTGCCAGCAGTGGCAGGGCGAACCGGGACTGGTGGCCACACCAGCTGAACCTGAAGATCCTCCATCAGAATCCTCCCCTGGGCAACCCGATGGGCGAGGAGTTCAGCTATGCCGAGGAATTCAAGAAACTCGACCTGGAAGCACTGAAGAAGGACCTCTATGCGCTGATGACCGACTCCCAGGAGTGGTGGCCGGCCGATTACGGTCACTACGGTGGGCTCTTCATCCGCATGGCGTGGCACAGCGCGGGCACCTACCGCACCGGCGACGGCCGCGGCGGCGGGGGATCCGGCTCCCAACGCTTCGCTCCGCTCAACAGCTGGCCGGACAACGTCAACCTGGACAAGGCGCGCCGTCTGCTCTGGCCGATCAAGCAGAAATACGGCAGGAAAATCTCCTGGGCCGACCTGATGATCCTCGCCGGCAACTGCGCCCTTGAGTCCATGGGCTTTAAGACCTTCGGCTTCGGCGGCGGGCGCGAAGACATCTGGGAGCCGGAAGAGGACATTTACTGGGGTTCCGAGGCCGAGTGGCTGGCCACAAGCGACAAGCCCAAGAGCCGTTACTCCGGCGACCGCGATCTGGAAAACCCCCTCGCCGCCGTACAGATGGGACTGATCTACGTGAACCCGGAAGGTCCGGACGGCAACCCTGATCCGGTCGCCTCAGGACGTGACGTTCGGGAGACCTTCGGCCGCATGGCCATGAATGACGAAGAGACTGTCGCGCTCGTCGCCGGCGGGCACACCTTCGGCAAGTGCCACGGCGCCGGCCCTGCGACCCATGTGGGGCCTGAGCCCGAAGCAGCCCCCATCGAGGAGCAGGGGCTTGGCTGGAAGAGCAGCTTCCGTAGCGGCAAGGGGGGCGATACGATCGGCAGCGGCATCGAGGGTGCCTGGAAACCAAACCCGACCACATGGGACATGGGCTATCTGAAGGTGCTGTTCAAATACGAGTGGGAACTGGTCAAGAGTCCGGCCGGCGCCAATCAGTGGCTGGCCAAGGATGTGGACGAAGAGGATATGGTGGTTGACGCCCACGACCCGTCCAAGAAGCACCGGCCGATGATGACCACGGCGGACCTCTCCCTGCGCTTCGACCCGATCTACGAGCCGATCGCGCGCGACTACCAGCAGAACCCCGAGAAATTCGCGGACGCCTTCGCCAGGGCGTGGTTCAAGCTGACCCACCGCGACATGGGACCGCGCTCACGCTATCTCGGCGCGGAAGTCCCCGCGGAAGAGCTGATCTGGCAGGACCCCGTCCCCACGGTGGATCATCAGCTGATTGACGGGCAGGATATCGCCGCTCTCAAGGACACTATCCTCGCTTCGGGGCTGTCCGTCTCCCAACTGGTCTCCACCGCCTGGGCATCGGCATCCACCTTCCGCGGCTCCGACAAGCGCGGCGGGGCCAACGGCGGTCGCATCCGTCTCGCGCCGCAGAAGGATTGGGAGGTCAACCAGCCTGCCCAACTGAAGACGGTGCTACAGACACTTGAACGTATCCAGAAGGAGTACAACGACGCCCAGTCAGGCGGGAAGCGGGTTTCGCTGGCCGACCTGATTGTTCTGGGCGGATGTGCGGGCATCGAACAGGCTGCCAAGAATGCCGGTCAGGCGGTGAGCGTTCCCTTCACGCCGGGACGCACGGATGCAACCCAGGAGCAAACCGACGTGGCGTCTTTCGCCGTACTCGAGCCGGCTGCCGACGGCTTCCGTAACTATCTCAAAACCAGGTACACCGTATCAGCGGAGGAGCTGCTGGTTGATCGGGCGCAACTGCTGACACTGACCGCCCCTGAGATGACGGTTCTCCTCGGCGGCATGCGCGTCCTGAATGCCAACTACGGACAGTCCCGGCACGGCGTCTTCACCAAGCGGCCCGAGACGCTGACCAATGACTTCTTCCTGAATCTGCTGGACATGGGCACGGTGTGGAAGGCGACCTCGGAAGCCGGCGACCTGTTCGAGGGGCGTGATCACACGAGCGGCGAACTCAAATGGACCGCTACCCGTGTCGATCTCATCTTCGGTTCCAACTCCCAACTGCGGGCCCTGGCGGAAGTCTATGGAAGTGGGGACTCCCAGGAGAAGTTCCTGCACGACTTTGTAGCGGTGTGGGAAAAAGTAATGAACCTTGACCGTTTCGACCTCGCCTGAGATCGTAGCACACAAGGTCTTCGAGGGATTGCCACAGGACGACAGAAAATGGCCAGTTACATCGGGTAGCCGGGGGGAATCCCCCGGCCCCACCATAACCGACATACGGCTCCGCACCGGGAGGTGCGATGGAATGAACGGGCCGAAACCGAGTACTGCGGACAGACTCCCCAGGAGTCACCGGATTCTGGTTACCGAGTACTACAGCTCCGGCGCCGTGGAGGGAACCAGGCAAACGAAGGTCAACGTTTCAGTGCCGCTGTTTCTGATCTGGTGCTCCTCATCGGCCTCCACCAACACCACCGTCCCCCTCAGGAAGGGGTGCCAGGCGCCGTTGCCGAAGATCCCGCCATCCCCCTCGTGGACGAAGATCTCGTGTTCCCAGGCATGGGCGTGTTTGGGGGTGCATCCTCCCGGCGCCAGTTGGAAGACCCGCATGCAGAAGTTCTCGGCGCCATCCTCCCTGCCGATCACCACCCGCGCGCTAATCCCCCTGGCCTGATCGTTGTCGATCTTGGTTGCCGTTACATCGGTGAAATTCTTTATCCGCATGACGCTCTCCTTTTCAGCTGACGTTCCTCCCTCCCCTTCACGGGGAGGGAGGGGTGGAGATGGGGGTTATTTCGGCACGAACTCATCCCGCGAGGTTATCCGATCCAGAGTTGCCACGATCAGCTTGGCCGCGTTTTCCAGGTCGCTGAGCGCCACGGTCTCGATGGGGGTGTGCATGTAGCGCAGCGGTATTTTCACCAGGGCGGTGGCAACGCCGCCACGGGAGATCTGCATCACGTTGGCATCGGTGCCGGTGGCCCGGGGGCTGGCGGTGTGCTGGATGACGAGCTTCTCGCTCTCGGCGGTCTCGCAGAGCAGTTCGAACAGGCGCGGGTTGATGTTGGCGCCGCGGGCCAGGATCGGCCCCTTACCCAGCCCCACCTCGCCGTTGTGCTTCTTCTCCACGTCAGGCTGGTCGGTGGCAAAATCCACCTCCACGCAGATGCCCACATCGGGGTTCACGCTGTAGCTGCTGGTGGTCCCGCCGCGCAGGCCAATCTCCTCCTGAACCGACGAGACGCCGTACAGGTCCAGATTCAGCTTCCTGCCTGATGCCTTCACCAGGCGCAGCACCTCGGCCACCACGAAGCAGCCGGCCTTGTCGTCGAAACCGCGCGAGGCCACCCGGTCACCGTGCAGACGGGTGAACGAACTGGCAAAGGTTACCGCATCCCCCACCCTGACCAGCTTCTGGGCCTCTTCCTTGTCGCTGGCGCCGATATCGATGTACTGGGACTCCAGCTTGACCACGGTCTCGCGGTCCTTGGTGTCCATCAGGTGGATCGGCTTCTTGCCGATCACGCCTGGCAGGGGGCCTCCTGCCGTGTGCACATTGACCCGTTTGCCAGGCGTCAGGTGGGCATCCACCCCCCCGACCGCCGCGAAATAGAGGAAGCCCTTGTCGTCGATGTACTTGACCTGCAGGCCGATCTCGTCGGTGTGGCCCACCACCATCACCCGCGGCAGGTTCTCTCCCTGGCCCGCCACGCGGGCGAACACGTTGCCCATGACATCGGTGGTCAGTTCGTCGCAGAAAGGGGCCACATACTCGCGAAAGACCCGCTGGGCAGGCTGCTCATAGCCGGAGGGACTGGGGGCATCGAGGAGTTTTTCCAGAAATTTCAGTGATTCCTTGCGCATCATGTTCCTTTCAAAAAAACGTCTGTATTCAGATAGTTCACAGCAGGCTGAACAGCATCTTGGTTCCGGTGGCGATCAGCAGCAGCGCGAAGATCTTCTTAAGCTTGGGGACCGGCAGGCTGTGGGCCAGCCTGGCGCCCAGGGGAGCAGTCAGGAAACTGGCCGCGGCCACTCCGACCAGGGCCGGGAGGTGGATGAACCCGAGGCTCGCTGTGGGAAGGTCCGGCACAAACAGGCCGTTGACAATATACCCCACCGTGCCGGCCAGGGCAATGGGAAAGCCGATGGCTGCCGATGTGCCGATGGCGGTCTTGAAGGGGAGGTTGCACCACTGCAGAAAGGGCACCGACAGGGTTCCGCCGCCGATCCCCACCAGGCTGGAAACCATGCCTATCAGGGAGCCGGCGCCGATCAGCCCGGAACTGCCGGGGATCCGGCGGCCGGCCGGCGGACTGACATTGAGCAACATCTGGGCAGCCACGAAATACATGAAGCAGGTGAAGAAGATCTTCAGGAAGCCGGTTGTCAGGTGGGCCGCCACCCAGGAACCAAGGAAGGTGCCGGCCACGATCCCCGGTGAGATGCGCCGCACCACCGGCCAGTCAACGGCATTGCGGCTATGGTGGGCCCGCATGCTGGCCACGGAGGTGAACATGATGGTGGCCAGGGAGGTTCCCAAAGCCATGTGCAGCAGATGGGCTTCGGGAAAGCCCTGGCCGCTAAAGGCAAAAACCAGCAGCGGCACGATCACCAGCCCTCCCCCCACCCCCAGCAGACCGGCCAGGATTCCGGCGCCGGAACCGAGTACAAGGTACAACAACCACGACAGCATCGAACACTCCTTCCATACATCCAGGTATCCCACACCACCTCGCCCCTGCAAACCGGCCCGCAGCGGGTCAGGCGGGCCGGGATTCTACGCCAACCATAAAAAGAGTCAAAGCAATTAAACCGGGGACATCATCGTGACATGGTCTCCATTACTACAGCATCGAATCCGCATCAGGGACGCCTCGAAAGCGCGGTAACAGCCACACAGTTTTTGCATGGACTCACCCCCATACCTATGGTAAAGACTTTAACGTTACTCTGTTTTTCCCGATTATCCGCCACCATTCCCCGGGAGTGCCGCTCGGGCAACCATGGCCATGCAAAAGCCCAGGAGAAACGCCGGAAACCGCATGCCTGCACCCACCCACCCCATAGCCGCGAAATCGCCTTTATCCATGGGGCACCCCCTGCTTTGCCAGGCTCTCCGCATGGCACGGACCATTCTGCTGTTCGGCCTGCTCTCCTGTTCACCGGTCCTTGTCTTTGATGACGGGGAGGAGCTCACCCAGCTTTCCCTGGAGGAACTGCTGCAGGTCAAGATCATGTCCGTCACCGGCAGTTCCCGCTACGAGCAGGAGGCCAGCGAGGCGCCGGCCAGGGTCAGCATCATCGACGCCGCCGCCATCCGAAAATACGGCTACCGCACCCTGTCCGAGGCGTTGCAGGGGGAGACCGGCATCAACATGACCTATGACCGGAATTACGCGTACATCGGCTACCGGGGATTTTCCATGCCGGGGGACTACAACACCCGGGTACTGGTGCTTCTGGACGGCATCAGGCTGAACGACGAGGTGTACCACCAGGCGCCGCTGGGAACGGACTTCCCCCTGGACATGGACCTGGTGGAGCGCATCGAGATCATCCGCGGGCCGAGCAACTCGCTGTACGGCAACAACGCCTTCCTGCTGACGGTGAACGTCATCACCACCTCGGCCAAGAGAAACGGGGTCAACGTCGCCTCTTCGGTGGACACCCGCACCAGGGTAAGCGGACGGATCACCGCCGAGGCAGATCCCCGGGGCAAGGACTGGTCCCTGCTGGTCTCCGGCACCCTCGACCACGCGCCGGGCAACGACCTGTATTTCAGCGCCTACGACGATCCGGCCAACAACAACGGCAGGAGCAGGGACTGCGACTACGAGGGGAACGGCAGCTTCTTCCTCAAGGCCGAGAAGGGCGACCTGACCCTGCTGGGCGGTTTCTCCCGCCGCAGGAAGGGGGTGCCCACCGGCGCCTTTGACGTCGTTTTCAACGATGACGGCAACACTTCCTGGGACGAGCGTTCCTTCGCCGACCTGAGCTACACGAGAGGAAACGGCTCGGGGGATTCCCTGAAGGCGCGCACCTACTACAACGGCTACTTCTATAAGGAACGCTACATCTATACCCCGGCCGACCAGACATTTTACGATTACACCAAAAGCGCCGTGCTGGGGGGAGAGCTGGTGATCAGCAGGAAACTCCCCTTCGACAACCACCTGGTGGGGGGGATCGACTACCACTATGCCCTGCTCAGGGACCAGCGCACAAAGACGAAGGCGGACGGCACCACCCTGAACCTGCACTCCCCCCAGCACAGCCTGGGAGTTTTCCTGCAGAACGAGTGGCGCATTTCCCCCAACCTGCTGCTGGATGCGGGGGTACGCTATGACTACTTCTCCCCCTCCCTGCACACCTTCAACCCCAAGGCGGCCCTGATCTACAAGATCACTGACGACCTGGTTGCCAAGTACCTGTTCGGCAGGTCATTTCGCGCCCCCAACGCTTACGAGACCGACTACAAGGATTCCGGCAGCAACATACACGACAACCCGGATCTGAAAGAGGAGTCCATGCTCAGCCACGAGCTGGTGCTGGAGTACTACCACGGCCCGGGCCAGCGGCTCTCAATGACCTGGTTCCATTACTCCATCAAGAACCTGATCAACCAGGCCGTGGGGAGCGACGGCACCATGCGCTTCGAGAATACGGACAGGGTCAGGATCACCGGCTTCGAACTGGAGCGGGAGTGGAGTTGGGAGGCCTGGTCCGGCAGGCTGGGCTACAGCTATCAACGGGCGCGGGATGTGGAGAACGACACAGGCCTGACCAACTCGCCTGAATCGTTGATCAAGGCGAAACTCTCCCGCGACTTCCTCAACCGCCGCCTGACCCTGTCGGGAGAACTGCAGTACCTGTCCCAGGTGGAAACCCTGGTGGCCGGGGTCAAGGGGGGCGACTACACCCTGCTGCACCTGACCGCCCTGGCCCGCAACCTGCTGGTCAAAAACCTGGACGCGACCATCTCGGTGCGCAACCTGCTTAACGAGAGCTACACCAATCCCGGATCCAACGATCATGTGGAGACCAGCTATCCGGTGGCCCTGATCCCCCAGGATGGCCGCACGGTCACCTTCAAGCTGGAGTACCGCTTCTAGCTCCGCCTGCCGCCGCAAAGCGGCCCACACCCGCCTTGACGCCCCTCCGCTTCCGTAGTACTCTGCCGAACCCGTAAATAGCAACCGTTCACGCAAAGCCACCAAGTTCGCGAAGAAAAACGGATGCATATACCGAAACAGCGAAACGGTTACATCAACCTGTTCGGTGCAGCATGGTTGTTGTGCACCCATGTGATTTCTTTGCGTCTTCGCGCCTTAGCGTGAGATGATTCGCCGTTTTTTTTGGAATGTCCATGACCGGAGGAGAACCCTGACCAATGACCACAGCCGACCTGACCTGGAACACCGCCCTGCTCTACCCCGCCCCCGATTCGGCCGAACTGGAGGCAGACCTGGGCTCCTTCGACGCCCTGGCCGCCGACTTCCGGGAACGCTATTTCGAGAAGATCGCCCAGCTGCAACCCTCTTCCCTGCTGGAGGCGGTGCGGGAATACGAGGCGCTGCAGGTGCGCATGGCAAAGCCGTTCTGCTATGCCCATCTGCTGTTCGCCGCCGATTCGTCCAACGAGACCACCCTCTCCCTCTCCCAGCGCTGCAGCGAGCTGGGCAGCCGCCTCTCCCAGCAGCTGCTCTTCTTCGACCTGGAGCTGATGAACCTGGATGACGCCCCCTTCCAGGCGCTCTGTTCACTCCCCCAGGCGGCGCCCTACGTCCACTTCCTGAACGGCATCCGTAAGTTCCGTCCCTACACCCTGAAGGAGAACGAGGAGCGGCTGCTTACCCGCAAGAACCTGACCGGCGTCAGCGCCTTCACCCGGCTGTTCGACGAGCTCTCCGCCTCCCTGCGCTACTCCATGGAGCTGGATGGCCAGGTGCGAGAGTTCACCGGCGAAGAGCTGCTCTCCCTTTTACACCACCACGACCCCGATGTGCGCTTCCGGGCCATGACCACCTTCCTGGAGAAGCATGGCCAGAACGGCATCGTCTTTAACGCCGTTTTCAACAACATGGCCCTGGACCACGGCCAGGAGATGGAGCTGCGCGGCTACAGTTCGCCGATCCAGCCCACCAACATCGGCAACGAGATCCCGGACGAGGCGGTGGAGCACCTGATGGCGGTCACCGAGGCCAACTACGGCCTGGCCCAGGAGTACTTCCGCCTCAAGGCGGGGCTTTTGGGGATGGAAAAGATCCGCAACTGCGACATCTACGCCCCGCTTGCGGAGTCCAGAAAGAGCTACGAATTCGACGAGGCGCGGGACCTGGTGGTGGCCTCCTACGGCGCCTACGACGCCGAATTCGGCCGTATCGTGGCCGATTTCTTCACGGAGCGACGGGTGGATGTCATGCCGCGCCCCGGCAAGTCCGGTGGCGCCTTCGCCATGGGCATCTCCCCCCAGACGCCGCCATTCCTGCTGCTCAACTTCACCGGCACCCTGCGCGACCTGGCCACCATCGCCCATGAGGCCGGTCACGGCCTGCACTTCGTCCTCTCCCAGAAACAGAACATGCTCAACTACCACGCCCCACTCCCCCTGGCGGAGACAGCCTCGGTGTTCGGGGAGATGCTGTTGACCCGCAGGCTGCTGGACAGCGAGAGCGATCCGCTGCTGCGAAAATCGCTGCTCTGCGCCAAAATAGAGGACATCATCGCCACCACCTTCCGCCAGACCGTGCTGACCCGTTTCGAACTGCGCCTGCACACCGAGCGCAGCAAGGGGCTGCTCACCAACGACCGTGTCTCCCGCATCTGGCTGGAGGAGAACGAAAAGCTGTTCGGCAACGCGGTGGAGATGATCCCGGCCTACAGCTGGGGCTGGAGTTACATCAGCCACTTCATCCACAGCCGCTTCTACTGCTACTCCTACACCTTTGCCGAACTGCTGGTGCTGGCCCTGTTCCAGAATTATTGCGAGAAAGGGGAGAGCTTCAAGCCGGGCTATCGCTCGCTTCTGGAATCCGGTGGCGCCCTCTCCCCGACGGAGACGGCCCGACTGGCAGGCATCGACATCACCGCCGGAGATTTCTGGCAGAAGGGGTATGACTTCCTGGGAGGGTTGATTCAGGAGCTGAAGGCAGTTTTGTAATTTTACACCTAGGGTGACACGAAAACGGGCAGCCTGCTATCAGGCTGCCCGTTTTCGGTTTGAAGAGTATATCCGGCTTTTTCCTAGGCGAGCAGCGTCACGATGTCGTCAGCCTCCAACGCCGCCTCGTTCTGCACGCCGTCCTCCATGCGCTTGAAGCTGGCCCGCCCCGTGGCCAGCTCGTTCTCTCCGATGACCACGCTGAAGCGCGCCCGCAGCTTGTCGGCCCGGCGCATCTGGCTCTTCAGGCTCTTCCCTTCGTAATCCATCTCCACTCGGATGCCCTGATTCTGCAGCTTCGTCAACAGGCAGAAGGCCTTGTCACGCTGGCCAGCCCCCATGGTGGCGATGAACAGGTCCGGTCTGCGGGAGAAGTCGCGCTCGCCCAAGAGCAACGCCACCCGCTCCACCCCCATGGCGAAACCGATGCCGGGGATGGAAGGCCCACCCAGCTGGGAGATCAGGCCGTCGTAGCGACCGCCGGCGGCCACGGCCGACTGGGCGCCCAGAAGCCCGGTGACCAGCTCGAAGGTGGTGCGGGTGTAGTAGTCAAGCCCCCTGACCATGCGCGGGTTGATGCTGTAGCGGCTGCCGGTTAGGTCCAGGTAGCGCTTGACGCTGCTGAAGTGGTCGTCGCAGGCGGTGCAGAGATGATCCAGCATGGCCGGCGCCCCTTTCGTGGCCTCGGCGCAGCCTGCCGACTTGCAGTCCAGGGTGCGCAGCGGGTTGACCGTGAAGCGCCGCTTGCAGTCGTCGCAGAGCCGGTCCAGCCTCCCCTGAAGAAACTCCATCAGCGCCGCGCGGTAGGCGGGGCGGCAGTCGGGGCAGCCCAGGGAGTTGATCTGCAGGGTCGGCTCGTCCAGGCCGATCTCGTGAAAAAAGGCGCAGAGCATGTTCAGCACCTGGGCATCCACCAGCGGGTCGGTGACGCCAGTGACCTCGGCGCCAATCTGGTGGAACTGGCGGTAGCGCCCCTTCTGGGGGCGCTCGTAGCGGAACATGGGGCCCAGGTAGTACAGCTTGGCCAGCGGGTCCTGGGCGTGCATCTTGTGCTCGATGTAGGCGCGCATGACACCGGCGGTTCCCTCGGGACGCAGGGTGACGCTGTTCTCCCCCTTGTCGGTGAAGGTGTACATCTCCTTTTCCACGATGTCGCTGGTGTCGCCGATGGAGCGGCAGAACAGCTCGGTCTTCTCCATGATCGGTACGCGAATCTCGGAAAAGCCGTTGCGTTCGAAGATGCGGCGAGCGGCCTGCTCGATGTACTGCCATCTGCCGGACTCCTCCGGCAGGATATCGTTACAACCCTTGATTGCCGTGATGGCCATAGAATTCCTCGATCTGATGTGATGTGGGGGAAAAACGGGAAAATCAGGAGGTCTTGGTGAAGCGGACAACGCAGTTTTTTCCGCGCCCCTTGCCGGTGTACATGGCTTGGTCGGCCATCTCCAGCAGTTCTTCCTTGGTCAGGGCGTCTTCGGGGCAGCAGGAATAGCCGATGCTGCAGGTCAGACGGATGTCGTACCCCTCGTCAGCCAGGAAGACGTGGGACGCGACCATGGATCGTATACGCTCGGCGACATTGGCGGCAATGGCCGGCGATGTCTCCACCAGGATGGCGGTGTACTCGTCCCCGCCATAGCGGATGACCACGTCCACATCGCGCACCGACAGCCTCAAAAGCGTGCCCATCTCCTTGAGCACGCGGCTCCCCACCAGATGCCCATGGGTGTCGTTGACCTGCTTGAACGAATCCATATCCAGGAAGAGAACGGCCAGCTGGGAGGAAAAGCGCCCGATGCGCTTCATCTCCCGTTCCAGCGCCACCTCCAGATAGCGCTGGTTGTAGAGCCCGCTCAGGTCGTCGATGAACAGCATGTCCTTTGCCAGGGAATAGCTGCTGGCATTCTCCAGCGCCAGCAGCGACTGTTCCAGCAGGAAGAGGATATTCTTCTTCCTGGCGCCTAATTCGGGAAGGCCCAGCCCCGGCTCGTTGAACGCCACCACAACCCCCCGCTGGCTCCCTTTGCCGCGCAGCGGAATCAGGATTGCCGCCTCGATCCCCGAATCATCGCCACCGCCCTGGAAGCTTATCCGCAGGGAGTTGCACTCATCAGGGTGATCCTCTGACAGTCGTTCCAGGACAGAGGCGATGCAGCGCTCCGCCACGGCGGTCTCGACTCCCTTGACCTCGCACAGCTCCAGGCCAGTTTCCGTGGCAAAGAGGCACATGCCGCGGCTGGTACCGATTTCACGGGTGAAGGCATCAAAGATAAGGTGCTGAAGACGCTCCATGTCCAGGCAGCCGGCAATGGCCTGGCTGATCTGGTACAGGTTGAGCATGCTTTTCAGCTCTTCGTTCTCGTCCAGAATGCGGCGTTGTTCCAGGCACTGGGCCACGGAGTGGAGGAACTCGTCGGGGTTGATCGGTTTGACGAAATAATCGCGGGCGCCATGCTTGAGGGCGAAGATGGCCGATTCCAGGTTGGCATTGCCGGTAACCATGATCACGTCCGCGGAAGGATCGTTCTCCCGGGCCCTGGCAAGGATGTCCATGCCGTCCACACCGGGCATGACCAGATCGGTGACGACCAGGTCGAAGGCATACGTCGATAGCCTGTCGAGCCCCTCCTCCCCGCTTGAGGCACGATCCACATCGTATCCCTGGCCGACCAGCAGGTCGTAAAACAGGTCACGGAAGAACCGGTCATCTTCGACTACCAGTATTCTGCGCATGCGATCAATCTCTGCCCATGGGTTTGAAATCAGTCAAGAATGTATTAGTACCGCGTTATGAAACCACTGTCAAACGGCAATTAAGCCGCACGGATCAATTGGGACGCCAGGGGGTGCCGACGGCCAGGCACCTTCCATCGCTGACCAGTTCCACCGTGCCGTCAAGATCGGTGCGGTAGACGGCAACACCCCGCCGCCGCAGGAGCGCCAGGGTGCGGGGAGACGGCAGCCCGAAAGCGTTGCGGCTGCCCGCTGAAATCAGGGCAATTCTGGGAGAAACACGGGCCAGAAACTCCTCCGAGGTGGAGAAGCGGCTGCCGTGATGCCCCACCTTGAGCAGGTGGCTTGCCAGTTCCACTCCCTGACCGAGCATGCGCCGCTCCGTGGCAAAGCCGGCATCGGCGGTAAAGAGGAAGGAATGCTCTCCATAGGTAAGCCGGAAGACCAGCGACTGTTCATTCATCTCCCCATCGTCCGTCTCTCCCCGCCGTTCCCGCTGGCTAACCGGGGGAGAGAGCACCGCCATGGTCACGCCGCCGGGCAGAGGCAGGGTGTCGCCGGCCGCCAGCAGCCGCCGGGGAATCCCCCGCGATTCCAGACCGGCCCGCAACTCGGCGTACGCACCGCCATCCCCGCCTGGCACAGGCTCCCAGAACTGCCCCACCGGCAGGGTCCGGGCCACGAAGGAGAGACCGCCCAGGTGATCCGGGTGGGCGTGGGTCATGACCATGTAGTCGATGCGCCGCACCCCCAGCCTGAGCAGGGCCGGCCCCAGGATGCGCTCACCGAAATCCCGGCCGCTGTCGGGCGGGAACCCTCCCCCGTCCACCAGCATGGCCTCCCCCGGGGGAAGACGGATCAGCAGCGATTCGCCCTGCCCCACGCTCAGCATGGTGACATGCAGGCGGCCGTCGGCCAGGGGAGGCGTTGAGAAATGAATCGCGATGGCCAGAAGCGGCGTCAGCAGGCAGAGGGTCGTCCTGACGCGGCCGGGGCGCACAAAGGTGGCCAGCCCCATGAACAGCAGAAATGCCAGCATATCCAGGGCGGTTATGCCGCCGAAGGTGATCAGGGGAAGGCGGGCGAACTCCTCCACCAACCGGTTGGAGACGGCTACCAGCTTTCCCGTAGCCCACATGAAGAGCCGGGCAAGGGGAGCGCAGACCGGAACCAGGAGCAGGGAGCAGAACCCGGCCAGAACCGCGCCGTAGCCCAGCAGGGGCACCACCAGAAAATTGGCCAGGATTCCGTTCAGCGAGGCCTGATTAAAGACGTACAGCAGCGGCACGACGGTGGCGATGGACGCGGCGCAGGAAACGGCGCAGAAGCGCAGCAGGCTCCGCGCCCATCCGCGCCGGATGGAGCCGAAGCGTCCCATGATCCGGGGCACAAGCAGCACCATCCCCCACAGCGCCAGGAAGGAGAGCTGGAACGAGATATGAAACAGCGAGGGAGGGTTCACCACCACCAGCATCATGGCCGACACCAGCAGGGCATTGACCGGATCGGTCTCCCGCTCAACGTACAGGGCCAGCACGAAGAGCGCCAGCATGACCACCGAACGGGCAGTTGCGGGAGCAACCCCGGTCAGAAGCAGGTAGAGCAGCATGGCCGGCAGAGACGACAGCAACGCGACCCGGCGCAGGTTGAAGCGCAGGGCCAGCGTTTCAAAGCGGGTGGCGATCAGGAGGACAGCCTGGGCAACGACGAAGGCCAGAATCCCCACATGAAAGCCGGAGATGGAGAGGATATGACTGACCCCGGCACGGGTATAGGCGCGGGAGAGATCATCCGCTATGCGCCGCTGGTCCCCGATCAGAAGCGCGGCCACCACCGACGAAACCCGCTGGTCCGGCAGACAGGCGCGGATAAAATCGCCCATCAACCGCGCCTGGCGATCGACGCTGGCCACAAGCCGGTCCTGCACGCCGCCCCGCATCAGCAGCAGGTCATCCGCCCTGGCCACACTGGCGCTGGCCACGATTCCCTGATGGGCAAGATAGCGGCCGAAATCGAATTCCCCCGGCAAGCCCAGCAGGTGGGGAGTGGAGATGCGCATCAGCAGACGGACCAGGTCGCCGCGCCCGGGGCTGACCTCGCCCGAGCGTACGTAGACCATCAGCCTGCCGCTGGCCGGCGCGAGGCGGCCGTCGCGGACGACGCCGGACGTCTCCAGCACGAAGCGGGTGGAAGATCCGCCGGGAGTGCCGGCAACCATTGGCAGGGAACGGATCACCCCTTCGACGACCACCGCCCCCCGCCTCTCGTATCTCAGGATGGAACGCTCCGCTTCCGGGGGCGTCGTCCAGAGGGGCAGGACATACAGGCCCCAGACGAGGAAGAAGAGGAACGTGCAGCTACCCTGGACCAGGCGGTGGCGGACGAAGCAGGAAAGCAGCAGGGCCAGGAAAGCGGCCGCCACGGCGGAGACAGGCAGGGAGAGGGCATACCTGTCCCCTAGAACGAGCCCGGTTGACAGGGCCAGAAACGGCATCAGCAGCGGATGTTTCCCCTCTGCCACGGCCATCCTTCAGCGGTCAGTGCCGGAAGCATGCCAACCGGCGCCGGTCATGGGTGTGTAGATTCGCATACGAGCCTCCAGCGTTCGTCGGAGATGCTTCCGGCTCCATGTCCCGTCATGCAGTCATTGCAAGCTGCCGCCGGCAGAGCGGTGAAGGAATCATCCCCCTATCCGGGCAGGCGTAGTCATCCGCAGCAAAGGGAAACATGGGCAACAGTCCATCAGCCAAATTCAGAACAAAATAACATTATTAAAATTATTTGAAAACAGAACAAATTGATGATAGAGTCCTGAAACTACTGGCAGGCATGTGTGGCGGTGAACGCATATCGGAGCACGCCCTTGCGCGACGCTACCCGATGGAGCAACGGCATGAATGAAAACATACTGATAGTGGATGATGAACTACTGGTCAGGGAACTGCTCACAACGGCGCTGACCTACGAGGGCTTCACCTGCCATACTGCAACGAATGTGGACGAGGCCTTCGGCATCATGGACGTGCAGCAGATGGATCTGGTCATATCGGACATCATGATGCCGGGCAGAAGTGGCATGGAGCTGCTCAGGGATCTGAAGCAGATCGACGAGGACATAGCCGTGCTGATGATCACGGGACTGACCGACACCCAAACCGCCCTGGAATGCATCAGCCTGGGGGCTGACGACTATATCGCCAAACCCTTCAGCATCACCAGGGTCATACTGACGGTCAGAAACCTGATCGAGCGCCGACAACTTGCCCTGGAAAAAAAAAAGAACCAGGCCAGCCTGGAATCCAGGGTAATGGCCCAGACCGAGCAGGTGCGAAGCACCATGTTCGAACTCCAGAGTGCGTATAACGACACCTTGACGGCGCTGGTCAAGGCGCTTGATGCCCGGGAGAAGGAAGCCGGTTCACATTCGGAACGGGTGATGAACTATTCCAAGCTGCTTGCGGCCAGAATGGGAGTTGATGCGCACAGGCGGGAGCAACTGGCCAAGGGCGCTCTGCTGCACGACATCGGCAAGATCGGCATCACCGACAAAACCCTGCTCAAGCCGAGCGAATTGAATGAACAGGAATGGCGCGAAATACACCGCCACCCCCAGGTCGGCTACGACATCCTGTCCCAGATACGTTTCCTCAAGGCGCCAGCAGAGATCATCCTCAACCACCACGAGCGCTTCGACGGCAGAGGCTATCCCAACGGCCTCAAGGGGGAAGAAATTCCCATCGGCGCCCGCATCTTTGCGCTGGTGGATACCCTGGACGCCATGACAAGCGACCGCCCCTATCGCGGGGCACTTCCCTTCGACAGCGTTACCGACGAGGTCACCAGATGCCGCGGCAGCCAGTTCGACCCGGATATTGCCGATCTGTTCCTCTCCATCCCGCGCTGCGAGTGGGAGGAGTGCAACGACAAGAGGTTACTCTGAAACTCTTGCTCCCGGCCCCCCCACCCCTTCACCCCCATTCCGGCCGTCTGAACTCGGTCCAGGGACCAGCCTTGGGCGATCCCCCTGGCGCCCCCCCCATCCTATTTCCCCCTGCCCCGTTTCCGGCGATCGCGGCTGGCTTTTCGGGTAAACTTTTCCGGTTTCGGACAATAACCGCAGTCCGGGGGGAGCCAGTGCAACTGGGGCACCAGTTCGGGGGTAAGCTTGACGCAGTGGGGATTGATCTCGAAGCGGCGCTCAAAGATCTTGCACCGGCGGGTGATCACGTCCAGATAGCGGCAGGCGGTCTGGGTGTAGATGATCCTGCCCCTGCTATCCTCCAGTTTTTCGAAGCAGCAGCGGCCGCACTGCTTGCAGAGGGAATCCCACTGCTGGTCGTCATCAAAAGTATCGCTCATGACAAAGATGATGAAACGGCGCGAGGCCGGCTTTGGAACCGCCGTTCAGGCAACAGCGGCAGATGTCGCAGGGCAAAACCGTGGAAAATGATGCGGGTCTTATGGGGCATAAGCGGGATACTACTGCCCGCGCCGACGGGAGTCAACAGCAATCCCGACCTGCCGCGCCGCTGCCGCAGGCCAGGCATGGCGCCACAAACGTTTCAAAGACGAAGAGCCATTGCACATGATATGGTGATGCCACTTCTGTTGTGGCAGGGGAGGAACCATGGGAGAGACAACTGTTGTTACCGCATTGATCGCCATAGGTTTTGCGCTCAGCGCATGCGCATGCGGTTCACCTGGTGCGCTAAGCGGGAACCGTGACGCCGGGCAGGTGAAAAACGTCATATTCCTGTTGAGTGACGGCACGGCCAACGAGGCCTGGCCCCTGGCGCGATGGGTCAAGGGCAAACGCCTTGCTTCCGACGCCATTCTGAGCGGCGCCATCCGGACCTACGGCGCCGATTCCATCATTACCGACTCGGCGCCCGGTTCCACCAGTTATGCCACCGGCCAGAAGGGAAGCGACAAGGGCATTGCCGTGTATCCCTGGAATGTGACCATTGCGGGCGTTGATTGTGACCCTGCCATGGCATACGTACCCCTGGCCACGGTCTTGGAAGGAGCCAAACTGACGGGTCGCGCGACGGGTGTCGTGGCAACGTCAAATGTGCAGCATGCATCGCCGGCCGACTTTACGGCACACACCCACGACCGCAGCAATTACCTGGAAATCGGCGAGCAACAGGTATACCAGGATATGGACGTGGTGCTTTCCGGTGGTGAGCAGTATCTGTTGCCCAAGGGGGTCGGCGGAGGTGTCCGAACGGACAATGAAAACCTGGTCCAGGTGGTCAAAGCCAAGGGGTATGCGTATGTTACCAACCGTGACCAGATGCTGGCGGCTTCGGGCCAGAAGATCTTTGGCCTGTTTGCCAAAGATGCCATGGCCTACGACATCGACCGCGCCACCACTGCTCCCGGCGAGCCGTCACTGGCTGAGATGACCACCAAGGCCCTGGAAACCCTGTCCAGCAGCTCAAAAGGCAAAGACAGGGGGTTTTTCCTGTTCGTTGAAGGCTCCAAGATTGACTGGGCGGCCCACGACAACGATCCGGCCGGCGTGGTGAGCGATCTGATCGCCTACGACGACGCGGTCAAGGCGGCCCTGGATTTTGCCGAGGCAGACGGCACTACCCTGGTGATCAGCGTGGCCGACCATACCACCGGTGGCCTGTCCATCGGCGTCCGTTCCGACCCCCACTATTCCACGACTGATGATGATTTTGTCGTGGCGCCGATGCGCAAGGCCAGGTTGACCGCCGAGGGACTGGGCAGGCGTATCGAAAAGAGCAATTCCGAAGCCGCCATCAGGGCAGCCTTTGCCGACAGTTGGGGAATCACCGACCTGAGCGCCGACGAAATCGCCTCGATCCGGAAATCGCGCCCGGGCAAGGCACTGCAGAAAGTTATGGGGAGCATGCTGTCCAGGCGTGCCCGGCTTGGCTGGACCACCGGCGGGCACACCGGAGGCGACCCCTACCTGTTCTCCTATGGCCCCGGGCGTATCAGCGGCCTGTGGGAAAACAGCGCTCTTGGCACGTATGTGGCCGGCAAACTGGGCTTCACCTTCCCGGAAATCAACAAGCGCCTGTTTGTCGAGGCTTCGGCAGCCTTCCGGGCAGAAGGCTTTTCCACCAGCATCGACCTAAGCGATGCAACCAATCCCGTGTTGACGGTCAGCAAGGGGACTGCAACGGCGCGGTTGCCATTGGCCAAAAACCTGGTGCTGGTGAACGGCAAAACAATCGAACTGGAAGGCATCGTGGTTATGGCCGAAAAACTGGGCAAGGTGTTCCTTCCCCGCCAGGCAATCGACCTGGTCACGGCAGAGCTGCAATAACTCGAATCCGGCCGCGGTGAAACAGCGGATGACTTTCCGCGTGCCCCCCCTTGAAAAATAACCACCCGCTTATTATGTTGTAGCGTGCCATTTCCATTCGTTTAAAGGAGAATCACGAGTCATGTCCAAAACCACCAAACAGTTCCAGACCGAGGTTAAACAGCTGCTCGACCTGGTGATCCATTCGCTCTACTCCAACCGCGACATCTTCCTGCGCGAGCTGATCTCAAATTCATCCGACGCCATCGACAAGATCCGCTTCGAAGCCCACTCCAACGAGGAGCTTCTGGAGGGGAACAGCGACTGGAAGATCAAGCTGATCCCGGACAAGGACGCCGGCACCCTGACCATCCTTGATAACGGCATCGGCATGACCATGGCAGAGGTGGAGGAGAACATCGGCACCATCGCCCGCTCCGGAACCAAGGCCTTCATGCAGGCGCTCAAAGACAAGTCCGCCACGGACAATCCCGAGTTGATCGGCCAGTTCGGGGTCGGCTTCTACGCCTCGTTCATGGTGGCCGACCGGGTCATCCTGGAGACCCGCAAGGGGGGCACTGCCAGCGATGGCTGCCGCTGGGAATCCATCGGCGATGGCAGCTACACCATCGAGGAGTGCAGCCTCGATCGGCGCGGCACGGAGATCGTCCTGCACTTAAAAGATGAGTTCAAGGAGTATCTGGAGGAGTGGAAGATCCGCTCCATCGTCAAGAAGTACTCCGACTACATCCAGTATCCGGTGGTCATGGACATCACCCGCACCGAAACGCCCAAGGGGGTGGACGGCGAGGAGATCGAAGGGGCCGGCACCATCGAGAAGACCGTGGAAGAGACCTTGAACTCCATGAAGGCCATCTGGGCCCGCCCCAAGAGCGAGGTCACGGAGGAGGAATACCAGGAGTTCTACAAGCATATCTCCCACGACTTCGAAAACCCCTTCAACACCATCCACTTCTCGGCCGAGGGGATCAGCGAGTTCAAGGCCCTGATCTACCTCCCCGCCAAGAAACCCTTCGACCTGTTCATGGCCGACCGCAAGAAGGGGCTGCAGCTGTACGTGAAGCGGGTCTTCATCACCGACCGCTGCGAAGAGCTGCTGCCCGACTACCTGCGCTTCGTCAAGGGGGTGGTGGACTCCAGCGACCTGCCGCTGAACGTCTCCCGCGAGATCCTGCAGGAGGACGTACAGATCAAGCGCATCCAGAAGAGCCTGGTGGGCAAGATCCTCTCCACCCTGGCCGAGGTCAAGGAGAAGAACTTCGACGAGTACGTGAACTTCTGGAAGGAGTTCGGCCCGGTGCTCAAGGAGGGACTGCACTTCGACTACGCCAACAAGGAGAAGTTGCAGGAACTGGCGCTGTTCGAAAGCACCGCCACCGAGGCGGGGAGCTTCACCAGCCTCAAGGAATACGTGGAGCGCATGCCCGAAGCCCAGCAGGAGATCTACTTCATCACCGGCGACAGCCGCGCCACCCTGAAAATCTCGCCCCATCTGGAGGCCTTCAAGGCCAAGGGATACGAGGTGCTCTTCCTGACCGATCCGGTTGACGAATGGGTGGTTCAGGCCCTGACCGAGTACAAGGAGAAGAAGCTCAAGGCCGTTGACCGCGGCGACGTGGACCTGGACAGCGAGGAAGAGAAGAAGGAGAAGGAAACCAAACAGGAAGAGGCCCGCAAGGAGTACGGCGACCTGATCTCCTTCATCAAGAGCCACCTGGAGGACAGGGTCAAGGACGCCCGCCTCTCCAAGCGCCTGACCGACAGCGCCTGCTGCCTGGTGGCCGACGAGTACGGCATCAACGCCAACATGGAGCGGATCCTGAAAGCCATGAACCAGCCGGTTCCCGACTCAAAGCGGGTGCTGGAGTTGAACCCGGATCACCCGATCATGAAGATCATGACCGAGATCTTCAGGGAGAACAAGGAGGATGCCCGCCTGACTGACTACGCCGACCTGCTCTACGATCAGGCCCTGCTGACGGAAGGCTCCCCCATCAAGGACCCCTTACGCTTCACCCGCCTGGTGAGTGAGCTGATGGTCAAGGCCGCAACGAAATAGTCATTCAGAACCAGATCCCGGCTTCCAAGAGCCCGTGGCCCCGCGCCACGGGCTTTTTTCTGTTGTTTTTCACTAGTTGCGCCCGGGTCGCGGAAAGGTTTCCGTTGCCAGAGCAGGGCGCAGGGTATATGGTACGCAGGTGACCCGTCACGACGTATACCCAACAGATAAGGAAGATGAATGAAATTTAGTGAATTACCCCTGCCGGAACCGCTGCAGAATGGATTGGCGGACGCCGGCTTTGTCGACTGCACCCCGATTCAGGAGCGCACCCTCCCCATTTCCCTCTCCGGCAAGGATGTTGCCGGCCAGGCCCAGACCGGAACCGGCAAGACAGCCGCCTTCCTGGTCACCCTGTTCACCCGCCTGTTGAAGGACAGCCCGCCAGAGGGCACCCATCATCCCCGGGCGCTGATCCTGGCCCCCACCCGCGAACTGGTGGTGCAGATCGAGCAGGACGCCCAACTCCTGGGCAGACAGTGCGGCCTTACCATCCAGGCCATCTACGGCGGCGTGGACTACATGAAGCAGCGCGACGCCCTGCGCGAGGGGGCCGACGTGATCATCGGCACCCCGGGCCGCCTGATCGACTACCTGAAGCAGAAGGTCTACAGCCTGAAGCAGATCGAGATGCTGGTGATCGACGAGGCCGACCGCATGTTCGACATGGGCTTCATCGCCGACCTGCGTTTCATCCTGCGCCGCCTCCCCCCCTTCGACAAGCGCCAGAACCTGATGTTCTCCGCCACCCTCAACCAGCGGGTGATGGAGCTGGCCTACGAATTCATGAACATGCCGGAGAAGGTCTCGGTCACGCCCGAAAAGATGACCGCCGAAAACGTGGAGCAGGTCATCTACCACGCGTCGCGCAAGGAGAAGTTCCCGCTGCTCCTGGGGCTTTTGCGCCGGGACGGCATGGAGCGGACCATGATCTTCATCAACACCAAGCGCGAGGGGGAATACCTGCATGACCGCCTGAACGCCAACGGCTTCCCCTGCCGCCTGATCTCCGGCGATGTGGACCAGAAGAAGCGGTTGCGCATCCTGGAGCAGTTCAAGAGCGGCGAGCTGCCGATCCTGATCGCCACCGACGTGGCCTCCCGCGGCCTGCACATCGACGGGGTCACCCATGTGGTCAACTACGACCTGCCCCAGGACTGCGAGGACTACGTCCACCGCATCGGCCGCACCGCCCGGGCCGGCGCCCAGGGCAAGGCCATCTCCCTTGCCGACGAGGACGGCGCCCTCTACCTGGAGGCCATCGAGGAGTACATCAAGGCTAAGATTCCCTGCGAGTGGGCCGAAGACGAACTGTTCGTCACCGATTTCAAACGGGTCGCCCGACCGAAGCGGGCCCCCCTTCCTTCCCGGGGGAAGGAGGCACGGCCCGAGCGGGGAAAAACCAGCTCCCGACAGAAACGGACACCGTCGGGCAAGGGCTCTGAGACTGCCGCTGCCGCCGCGCCCCGGCAGCAGCCGGCCACAAGCCAGGGCGCTGGTGCCGACGAGGCCGCGCCGGCAAAGAAGCGCCGCCGCAGGAGAAAGACGAAACCGTCCGGAGAGGGGCAGGAGCAGCAGCCCGCGCCGGAGGCAGCGACAACGGAATAGCCGATACACAAAGGGCCGCGTCACAGCGGCCCTTTGTGCTCCGCCACTTTTGCCGGGGGTGCGTATCAATACCAATCGCACCACACGGCTTTATTTTTTCGACGTTTTCAATTGATGGCGACAACAAAGTACATGACGCCGTGCCCCACGAACCATCCATGACCGACAACTCCCGCAATTCACCTTCATCGCGACCGCTTCAAGCCGAACCGCCAGACACAGCTGCCTCGAAGAGGAAGCGGCGCTTCCTGCTCCTGGGTACCCTCCTCTTCGTGGTTCCCCTGGGATTACTGTTGCTCCTGGCCGTCCTGGCAGTGGAAAACGAACCGCTGGTTGTGGAGACTTCGCTGCCAAGTGTCGATTCCGCACAACGCGCCAAGAGCCTGGCAAAGGCCGTTCTCGAGGTTCTCAACTCTCAACGGGAAACCACCTCGATTTCAGCATCGCAGGACGACCTGAACGCGGTGATGACGCTGGTGCACAGAGCCGTCCCCAGATTCTCGGGAAGGGTCCGAGTGAGTCCCTGGTTCCTGTCGCTGCGGCTGAGTATACAGCTGCCGCCCAATCCGCTGGGGCGCTACCTGAACCTCCAGGGAGAACTGCTGCCTGGCACACAGGGGTTGCACATCGGCTCGATGAAGACAGGCAGGCTCGACCTGCCCCGGCGCCCGGCGCAGGCGCTGCTGCGCGGAGTCCTCAACCTGGGTCTGGGCAACGGCGAGGGGACGGCGCTGATGAATTCGGTACAATCGCTGGACATCAGCGCGGAAACGGTCAGGGTCAACCTGCGCTCGGTGCCGCAGTTGAAGCAGCGGCTACAACGCCTGCAGGCCAAACTGTCCGACATACGCGATCTCACCGGCACAGGTGACACGCATTGGGACAACTCCCGTGTCAGCGCCTACTATGCCCGACTGCTGGAGCTCGACCAACACCTGCCGGCAACCACCCCTTCATCGGTTGCCGATTACCTTGCCCCCCTCTTCCGGCTCGCCCGCGACAGGTCAGCGGGCAGCAACCCGATCCGGGAGAACAGTGCGGCGCTTCTGGCCCTTGCCATTTTCCTGGGAGACTACCGTTTCGGCAAGCTGGCCGGAGTCAGCCTGGATCCCGAACTGCGGGAGCGCAGGCCACAGTCCCGGAATGTTCAGCTGGGAGGACGGGAGGACCTGCGCCTCCATTTCATCGTCTCGGCCGGACTGAAACTGCTGACGGATCAGGGGGCCACAGCCGCCATCGGTGAATTCAAGGAACTGCTGGACGCCGGAAGAGGCGGCAGCGGGTTCAGTTTTATCGATCTGACCGCGGATCGTGCCGGCATCCGTTTCGCCGAGGTCTGCACCGGATCAGCGGAGAGCGCGCGTCGACTGCAGGAGCGTTTTTCCGCGCCCCCCGCGGAGGAGCTCTTTTTCCCCATCATCGCCGACCTTCCCGAGAATATCACCAGGGCCGGCTTTGAACGGCAATTCGGTGGTGTGGACAGCAGGCGCTACCGCGAACTGGTTCGGGAGATAGACCGGCGCATCGATCAATGCCCGGCCTATGGCGGGACTCCCTGACCGGGAATCTCCCCTCTGTCCGCTGTACGTTGACCCTGCTCCGGCGCAACCGGAACCGGACCGAAAAAACCGCCCCGCCAGGTTGACAGACTCCCTGTTGTATGAAACGGTTATACAACATCACTCACCAAGGAGCCTGTCATGACCCCAACCAGCCTGTGGGAGCGCTACTGCCAATCCCTCTGTCTCTGCCCCGAAATCGGCCTGTCCCTGGATATCAGCCGCATGAACCACGACGATGGTTTCCTGGAGCGCATGGAACCTGCCATGCAGAAGGCCTACGCCGAAATGGCGGCGCTGGAGGGGGGGGCACAAGCCAACCAGGACGAGGGGCGCATGGTCGGGCACTACTGGCTGCGCACCCCCTCCCTGGCGCCCCGGGACGATATCCGGCGCGAGATCGAGGAGACCCTGGAACGGATTCTCCTCTTCTGCCATCGCATCCACTCCGGCGGCATAACCAGCCAGAATAGCGGGAGTTTCACCCGCATGCTGATCATCGGCATCGGCGGCTCGGCCCTGGGGCCCCAGTTCGTGGCCGACGCCCTCTCCTCCCCCAACGATCCGCTCAAACCCCATTTCCTGGACAACACCGACCCTGACGGCATGGACCGGGTCATGGCCGAGATTGGTGACGACCTGGCCAGAACCCTGGTCATCGTCATCTCCAAGAGCGGCTCCACCAAGGAGACCCGCAACGGCATGCTGGAAGCCATGGCCGCCTACCGGCAACGGGGGCTGGACTTCGCCCGCCACGCCCTGGCCATAACCGGTAAAGACAGCCAGCTGGACCGTCTGGCCCGCGATCAGGGGTGGCTGGAGCGCTTCCCCATGTGGGATTGGGTCGGTGGACGCACCTCGGTGACCTCGGCGGTGGGGCTGCTGCCGGCCGCCCTGCAGGGGATCGACATCAGCGCCCTCTTGCAGGGGGCCGCGGCCTGCGACGCCCTCACCCGCCGGACGGAGACAAGTTCCAACCCGGCGGCCCTGATGGCGCTGATGTGGCATTACGCCGGCAACGGCCGCGGGGAGCGGGACCTGGTCATGCTCCCCTACCGTGACCGGCTGCTGCTCTTCTCCCGCTACCTGCAGCAACTCTTGATGGAGTCCCTAGGCAAGGAGCTGGACCGGGAGGGAAGGATCGTCAACCAGGGGATCGCCGTCTACGGCAACAAGGGATCCACCGACCAGCACGCCTATGTGCAGCAGCTGCGCGACGGCCTGGACAACTTCTTCGTCACCTTCATCCAGGTGCTGAGAGACCGGGACGCTTCATCCCTGGAGGTGGAAGAGGGGGTCACCAGCGGCGACTTCCTGTTCGGCTTCCTGCAGGGCACCCGCACGGCGCTGCACGACAAGGGGCGCCAGTCCCTGACCATCAGCGTGGAGCGCATCGACCCGTTCACCATCGGCGCCCTGATCGCCCTGTTCGAGCGCTGCGTAGGGCTATACGCCAGCCTGATCAACATCAACGCCTACCATCAGCCGGGGGTTGAAGCGGGCAAGAAGGCCGCCGGAGCGGTCATCGAGCTGCAGAGAGAGCTGCGGGATTATCTGACGGCACAGGGACGCGCCATGACCGCGGGAGAGATCGCAGCGGGATTGGGCAGGTCTGAGCGGACCGAGGAGATCTTCGCCATCCTGCGCCACCTGGCGGCCAACCCGGAGCGGGGCGTGGTGGTTGAAAGAACGAGCGCCGTGGAAGAGTGGCGCTTTTCCATGGGGACCTGAGCCGGTTGTGACCGGCCAGACAAGGACTGCCTGAAGAAGGGGAGGCACGAAACACGCATCACCCTGGCGCGGCAGGCTCCGCACCAAGTTCAAAAAACAACAAGGGGTTACGCCGTATGACGTAACCCCTTACTTTTGTGGTCGGGGAGACTGGATTCGAACCAGCGACCCCCTGCTCCCAAGGAAGTGATTCCTGCGAATCATAGTATTTCGCTACCTTTCTTCCTTGTAACCTGATTCAGCATTTTATTCTTGTTTATTATGATGTTATTCGTTATGCTATTTCATAGTGTTTCATTGACAACCACATATCAAGAGGTTACACAAGAGGTTACACGAGAAAAGTGTAACCTCTTTGCCAGCTCCCTGGGAGGATGATATGAAATTCACGGATACCGGAATCAGAAACCTGAAACCAAAAGAGAAGATGTATCAGGTGCGTGAGGGTGACGGCTTTGGCGTCCGCGTGCTTCCATCCGGGCTTCGGATTTTTGTTTTTATTTACACGATTGCGGGAAAGCGCCGCCAGATGAATCTCGGGGATTATCCGGCTGTCAGTTTATCAGAGGCACGTGAACGGGCGGCAGATGCCAGAAAGGTCTTGAGCCGTGAAAGGACCGATCCTCAAGAGCACGGTTTTTCGTGGCACTACAGCCCAGAACGCGAGCGGCGAGAAATGGCAGCAAAGGAAAAAGAAGAACTGGAAAACCCTACCGTAAAGCAGCTCATTACGAGGTACATTGAGCGGTATGCCATGAAGAACAAGAAGTCGTGGCAAGAAGACAAGCGGATACTTGAAAAGGATGTACTGCCATTATGGGGCGACAGAAAAGCAAAAGACGTTATTCGTCGTGACGTAATTCAGTTGCTGGACGGTATGCAGGGGCGCGGTGATGGCATCATCACCAATACTTTTAAAATCATCCGGCGCATGTTCCGGTACGGCGTAAAGCAGGAACTGATTCCGACAACGCCCTGTTATGGGTTCGAGAAAGGCGATGAACTGCCAACTACCAAATCGAAGGAAAGGACACTGACAGAGACTGAAATCAAGGCATTTTGGGGAGGAATTGACCGGTGTATGATATCGGAAGATGTTCGACGGATACTAAAACTGACCCTGTTAACTGGTCAGAGACCGGGCGAGGTCGCTTCAATGCACTCATCTGAGATCAGCGGTCGCTGGTGGGAATTTTCTCCCAAAGAAACCAAGATCACCAAGGAAGTACCGAGAAAGCAACGCATATACCTGACTGATATGACACTCTCGCTGATCCGGGAGAAGGAAGGATATATTTTCCCCTCCCCGAAGATCCGGACCAATGTCAACGAACAGCCAATTGACACGCCTATCACGGAAAGGGCCGTTGCTTATGCTTTGCGGCGCAACCTGCTTACGCACACGGTAAAACCAAAACCCGCAACTTGGAAAAAATCCAGCCACCAGTCTAAAGACAAGAAAAAATTTATCATCCCGGATGACAAGAAACTTGATATCGAAAAGTTTTGCCCTCATGACTTGCGCCGTACGTGTGCAACGATTCTTTCAGAAATTGGCTTTTCAGACGAAATTGTTGATGCAGTGCTTGCCCATCTCAAGAAAGGCGAGATCAAGACATACAACAAGAATAAATACGACAAAGAGCGGCAGAAAGCCCTTGAGGCATGGGAAAGAAAATTGAAATCTATCATCACCGGTCAGAAAGATAATGTGGTGCCATTGACACATAAAGCCGCTTGAAACAGGGAAACTAGTACAAGCTGATTACCTCTCACCCAATCCTCTTCAGATAAGTACACGCCTCAATTGGTTGGAACCAGGAGCCTGTGGTAATTATTACGCAGTAACAAGGAGTGGTAATGACGCAGACAAACGCACAACGCCTGTGAACATGCCGGCAGCGGCGACCAGAGGCGGGCGGCAATGGTGAGCGTAGGTTGAACACCTGGATTACCACTGGCGCGCGGCCTTGGCGCTTAAGCGGCTGGCACGTCACCACGGAAGACTCAGCACGAGATACTGGAAGCAGATGGGGGGGGGATTATGGGGGGACTGCCGGCGGACTCGCCAGAGCTGGATGGATATCTGAGCATTACGCAGTAACAGACTTTCGTGGGGATAGTCCGGCCAGACGATAAGCCACCTTCCCGCGGAGGTTTCCCCTGCGATCATCAACCGTGGTCGCATCAGGAGCGCACCGCCATGACACAGAAATTTGTTGAGACGTTCACCCTGATGCTTGCCGAGTGGATCACCCTTGACCAAGAGCAGCGGAGCAAAGCAGTTACAGACATCGGAGACGCCCTCCCCTATGACGCGATAGAATCCCTTACCCGTGCGCTCGTACACCTAGTCAAGACGAACAGACCATCACGTAAAGACGTAAGGGATTTTGAAATTTGGAAAGAGTTTCAACAACGCCGGGATGAAACCGGCCAGCTATACGGAGAAATTATCCCAGGATTGTGTGAGTCCTTCTGCCTTTCCGACAAGACCATACAGGCGGCGGTGACCAATATGCGCAAAGTCGCAATCCTCAAATCCGAATGGGAAAACTCCCTATCCCTGCAACGCAAATACCCCGACCTGTTTTGATCGGGGTCTACCCTACGAAAACCCCCTCCTTTTTATAGGTCAAACCTCTCTTAAATCCCGTGAAATAGTGTGCTCACCTTGCGCAAGGAATTCATTTCCGAGGTGAAACACTATGACAACTTCCGTTCCATCCCCAGGCAAAACTGTCCGCTTGAAAGGGACTGGCTCAACCCCTGACCGCCTTCTTGACCTGGCGATCCCCTCTTCTTTTGTTGACCGCATCATTCGCCCCAAAGAAACCTCAACTATAACCGGCCGCTCCCTTGCCTCAATCTGGCGCGACGAGAAGGCTGGGAACTTCCCGAGCCGAATCCGACTCGGGGCCAACTCGGTGGGATATCGACTATCCGAGGTCATGGCCTGGGTCGAGTCACGCCAGGTTGTCACTCCTGAAAACGTCCGGCCTGTCGCCCCCGGTGCCCGTCGGGGACGCAAGCCTTCCGCAACCAGGGAGGGTTGATCATGGCCAGAACCTACCAAACGAGAAACATCGAACAGGCCAGCGCGATCAAAACTATCGCTAGAATTGATCCAGAAATTTCATTCGATGAATCTGCGATAGCGACGTTCACATTTCCAGAAACATCTGAGGTCATAGACGTTGTACTGCGGTATGAAGCCGGAATCATGGCCAACGCAAGAACTCTCCTGAACACACGGAATCAATTGTTTCGCCGGGTCAAGGGGGGGCGTCGATGAATAATGTTCCCCAACCATCTGAAATTTACGTTTTTGATGGTGACCTCATCGTGAACGACTACGTTCCCCTCTCCGAATTCAGCGAGAGTCTTGAAGACCGTCCGATATTCACAAAGGACGCCACCACCGGTGAAATGATCCCCTACTCCGGCCAAGTCCCGGCAGGAATACAGCCCCCGGTCGCCCTCCCCGTAAGCAATGCCGGTGATCAGTTCACAGATCTTCGGCTTTCCGAACGGTTCGCGGCAATGTTTCGTGACCAATTGCGGTACTGGTCCGAATCCGGCAAGTGGCTTGCCTTCGATGGGCGCCGGTGGACAACGGATGCCCCGGGCGGAGGCTTCCCGTTTATCAGAGAATTACTTAAAAACCTATACCGCAAAGCCCTGTATAACTCGGATTTCCTTGTCCGCACCGAAGAGCTGAAAGCCCTTCTGAAGTTGGAGGCTCACCCCCGTCAGGCCACGCTGCTTGAGGCCTGTAAGCAGCGCCCGGAGCTGTCGGTAGCTTCCGCCGAGTTAGACCGGCACCCAATGTTGCTGACCGTTCTGAACGGCACCATCGACCTTGAATCAGGGGCGTTACTGCCCCACGATCCGGCGAATTTCCTGACGCGCCTTGTTTTTATCGAGTACGATCCCACCGCCGAATGCCCCAAATTCCTGGCGTTCCTGGACCGCATTTTTGCCAGTGACAAGGAGATCATCTCCTACATCCAGCGGTTCGCTGGGTATTGCCTGACCGGCCTAACCGGCGAGCAGGTTCTGCTTTTTTTCTACGGTCTCGGAGCGAACGGCAAATCCGTTCTCGCAAATGTGTTCCGTGCTTTGTGTGGAGATTATGCCAGCACCGCCGGGGCCGAGCTGCTCATGGTAAGAGACCGCCGCAGCCCAACAAACGACCTGGCGGGATTGCGAGGATCGCGGTTAGTGGTTGTCTCCGAATTCGACGACGGCGAACGTCTCGCTGAGGCACAGATTAAGCAGCTCACAGGTGAGGACGCCATATCGTGCCGCTTCTTGTATGGCGAATTTTTCTCATATGTACCCCAGTTCAAACCTTTGTTGATTGGTAATCATCGTCCGAAGATCCGTGGAACCGATCACGGTATCTGGCGGCGGTTCCACTTGGTCAGCTTCAACGTCGTCATCCCCCCCGAGGAGCGCGACCCCCATCTCCAGAAAAAGCTACTCCAGGAACTACCTGGGATCTTGGCTTGGGCCGTGCGGGGCTGCCTCGACTGGCAACGACAAGGGTTGAACCCACCGGAATCCGTCAAGGCCGCCGTGACTGAATACCGGCAAGCCGAGGATGTTTTTGGCCAATGGATCGCTGAATATTGCCACCGGGATGTAGGTATGACGGCCCCGGCAGCAGCGTTGCTGAGGTCATTTGCGGAATTTTCCGGTTGGCGGAACGTCACCACTACGAAGTTCGGCAGGATGTTGACCGACGCCGGGTTTTCCAAGGAGAAATCTCACGGGACAATCCGCTGGAGGGGATTGGGGCTTATAGCCAGTGAAGCTGACCAGCATTGGATGGAAACCAACGATAACGGTAGACCGTTCTAACACGGGGGACAGTGGGGAGGGTTGAGGGGCTTTTCCAGTAAATTCCTTATATAAATTCTTCTACGCGAGATTTTACGGAAAAACCTACTAACTGTCCCCACTGTCCCCCCAACCATGAAGAAAGGGGAAGTTTATGTTCAACGAAATCCATGAAACAGAGGCTATACAGATGTTCTGCCCGCTCACTAAGACCAACTGTGTTGGGAGGCGTTGCGCCGTCTGGAAGCGAAGCAACGACCGTGTTGACCGCCGCGAATGGGGTATCTGTGGTCTACAACGTTAATTTTAAAGGAGAAACACCAATGACACTCGAAGAAATCCGCACCGCACAAACCAGGATCCACACCCGCCACGGGAAGGCCGTCAACCGAATTGCCGAGATCGAGGCCAGCCGCTCCAAGCTGATGATGGACTATGCACTGGGTGTAATTTCCGGCGAGGAACTCGATACCATGGCTGTCGAACTGCCGAAGCTCCGGGAGATCGCCAACGAGGACAACAGCGTCGCCTTGGAACACTTCGCCAAACTGGAGCGCTCTGAGTTGGAACGTCAGCGCCAGGAGCGGAACCGACTCGAAGTCTTGGAGGCTCGGCGGCAATTCGCGGATCGGTATAACTCCGCCCTTGGCCGGACGCGCCCGCCAAACCTGCCCCAGCTTGAAGGGCTTGCCCACATGCGCCCCGGAGACTTCCCCGGCCCGGTGTGGCACCGGTTCACGAGTCGCCGGTTGGATTTCGCCGCCTTGCCGGAATCGGAGCTGACATACGGCGAGTACTGCGGATTGGAGCCATACGACCCGGAGCTATGATCACTACAAACCAGTGGGGCGGGGTAGCACCTGCCCCACGAGGAGGAAACCTCATGGAAAATTTTGACCCATTCGCCATCCTGCCGGACGAAGCCCCGGAGACCACCACCACGGGAGGTGGCGACACCGGACTTGAAGCATATTCACCATTCTCGGTTAACCCGGACCCACTATTAACCCGTAAACCATCGCGGGCTGACAACCAACCCACAAACCCGCAGAGACTCCCCACCGGCCGAAAAATCAACGACCAGGAACTGATTGACCGATTCAACGCAGGAGCAACAGGGAGGGAACTGGCGGCGCATTTTGGATGCAGTCCGGCCGCAATTTCCAAACGGCTTAAGCGACTTCAGCCAGGGGTGCCGAGGGCTATTGACCAGCTCACCGAAAAGCAGGCGGCGGCCGTTGTTCGCATTGTAAAAGGCGAATCACCCACAAACGCGGTAGACCAAGTTTACGACACGACTTCACGCGCCTCTTCCAAGGAGATTGCCCGGAAGCTGATGGGGTTGCCGCAGGTGCAGCTTGCGATTGAAGAAGAGATGAACCGCGCAGGTCTCACCAGGACATACCGTTGTGCGAAACTGGCTGAACACGTCGATGCAGCGGACCCCGGCGTAAGTTTGAGAGCGCTGGATATGTCATTTCGGCTGGCGGACGAGTATCCCGCAGCTAAGGTCAAGAATGTCAACCTGAACATCGACACAATGCCGGTCGATCTGAGCGCATATCAGTAACCCGGGCAAACTGCTACGACGTAACTCACCGCGGTTCTGCCTTGTGGTGGCTGACGGGACGCTGCTCGCGGGGGTGTAGTTGCTCCGGCGCCATGAACGCTACCAGCAACGGAGGCCGGTCCATATAAGGATCGGTCTTTTTTATAGAATGAGGATTTTACGGTTGAATAACGAATTGGCGTGAAATAATGTGACAAGGTCAAGAGGTTGAATGGTTGCTCCCGTGTTGCTGAAACGGGGGCTACAGATAGTCAATTTTCATGTTCACACACTAAATATCCCGTTTGGGATGTTGACCGGGGGCCGTTACCCTAATCAAGGAGTACCAAATGTTCTGTTCTAATTGTGGTTCTGAAAATCAAGACAACGCTGGTTTTTGCTCATCATGCGGTTTTCAGTTGAAAGAAATATCTTCAGTTAAGCAACAGGCTGCGATTAGAGTTTATGCCGGATTTTGGATAAGGTTTGTTGCTACCTTAATTGATTTTGTTATCTTATTGATTGGTGAAACAATTATTTTATATATCATAGTTGTAATCTTTGGTATCACAGTTCATATTATTTTTGGTCCTTTGGATGCTGCAGGATATGTAAATCTTAAAGCAATAGCTAAAATATTATGTTTTATCACTGGTATTATTTTGAATTGGTGTTACTTCACTCTTCTTGAGACATCATCAAAGCAAGCAACAGCTGGAAAAGTTGCATTAGGGCTTATTGTCACCGACCTTAATGGCGGAAGAATTTCATCTGATGAGGCGAATAGACGATATTGGGGGAAATATTTATCAACGATAATCTTATGTATTGGCTACATTATGGCTGGCCTTACCCAGAAAAAGCAAGCACTCCATGACATTATGGCGGGTACTTTGGTTATTAGAAAATAGAGTCGATGGATGCAAAAAACTATAACAAAATTTGCAGGCTAATGAGGATTACATCGATGTCTTTGAAGCGAGGTTTTGCTAAATAAAAGGAATGTGCCATGGTGAATATAGCTGTTATTAGATCTGAAGGAGATCTTGAAGTCATACTTATCAATGAGTCACATGAGCTGCTGGCGCCGTCTGAAACTGAAAATAAAGAGCCCTCTACCATCACCGGCAGGGGGCTCTCTTGTTGGCGGCAATAAAAATCCCGCAAGTTATCTCCTGGGCTTAATCCCCAGGAACACCCGATCCAGTTCAGCGACCGGGATATGCCAGCGTTTCCCCACCTTCTGTGCCCTGATCTGTTTCCGGATGCACATGATTTGCAGCGTGGAATGATTCAGCCCCGCGTGGCGCCGGCATGCCTCGGTGATCGTCATGGTGACCGGTTCGGTCTCGGCTCCTGCTGACATGTTATGCCCCCACGATGTCGAGATACGCCGGTAAATCAATGCCGTCGCACTCCATAGCCTCTACTACTTCGATGCTGGTGACGGTTTCCCCAGATATCTTGACGGCGATGTTGCCGTGCTTCTCCAGTTCCGATTTGAGTTTGGTTATCAGGTCGATGATGGTTACCGGCATTTAGAGCCCCCTTTGCAGGACTGAGCCTCATCAAGTTTTTCGAATATCCAGCTACGAACCAAGCTCGCCGCCTGTACGCCGGTTTTTAAGCTCAACTCCAGCAGCTGCTTCTTTCTGTCCGCCCCTACTCTCACGGTGATCTGTTCGTTTGACGGTGTCACGGCGACCCACTTCAATGCGTCCCCGAACTCGACAGAAACATGTTCTCCAACGTTTTGATTCTCTGTCATCTTCACGCCTCCTGTAAGCGCCCCGGTGAAAATCGCTGGAAGCCGGCCGGGAACCGGCTTGTCGGCCACGGGGATCAGCCGTAACCTATCCAGCGACATTGTTACCACGCCGAATGTCTTAATGAAAAGACATGAGGCTTGATGAATGTTGTTGCTGTTTACATACGCCTGCCATCAGGAGATTGCAAGATTTATTTTTTTATAAGTATTCGATATTATTGGTTATTTGTGCTCACCATTGATTAGCCACTCACCAATGATTACCACCGGACCTATCCCACCTATTAACTTCCCTCTGAAAAATTCCTCTAAAAAATTGCGCGCGCCCAAGAAGGGGAGGGTATAAGTACATCGGCCGAAACGAAAAAAGGGGGTATACCCCCTCTGGAGAATCGTTTTTTTCATGGTTCCTGTCTCCCGGAGGATTGCATTGATCC
The DNA here is from genome assembly GCF_000015045.1 of Pelobacter propionicus DSM 2379. GTDB lineage: Bacteria > Desulfobacterota > Desulfuromonadia > Geobacterales > Pseudopelobacteraceae > Pseudopelobacter > Pseudopelobacter propionicus. The sequence goes on along the minus strand of NC_008609.1, from coordinate 1,446,442 downwards.
TGTCCCGTGCGTCTCACACCGGCGGGCATGATCGGATCGCGGGCCGACCAACACCCAAGGCCAGGGAAGAGGATGCCAGGGTGTTATTGCCGTTTGGTGGATGGCGGCCCACCCGTAGTGGTCCAGGCAACGGAACATGTCGCCAGACGAAGCAGGCGCGCCCCTGAGCTGCTTTCGAAGTCGCGCCCAGATCTTTCCCCATGTGTTGCACCCACACCAGCCAGAGACGCCGAAAACAACACGGCAAAGCATGAGGCCGGTTCGGATTCCCCCGGTAGATTGTCATCGTGACGAAGGCCACGACTTCACCCCTTAAATCCGTCGTATCCAAATCAGCGGAGCCACCAGCCCGCAAAGCCCCAAGGCCACACCGGGGGATGCCGTTGCCAGGGTTCGAGCATGGGTGCCTGCTGCTCTTTGGCTTGATATTGCCAGGCTCGCTTCCCACGATTTCGCCTTGGTCATCGCTCCGCAATTCCGGCGTTAACGTGGTAGCATTGAGGGGGCGAGGAGGGATATCCATGGTACTGAACACACCGAGACAGTTACGCATGATCGAGCAAGCCATGAAGGACCGGGCGCCGGGCATGTACCAGGAGCTGAAGGAATCCGGGATGCTGCAACGTGTGCTGGAGGATCACAACGAGGCGATGGTGGAAGCGTTCCTGGAAGAAGCAGATGCGCTGGCATCCGTGGTGATGAATAAACAGTATTCAAGCCACACGGAATACGAACAGGCCCTGACACTGGCAGGGAACACAGCATGGGAAAGGGCAATGGCGACGTGGCTGGAGTTCGAGGATACAGAGGAACAGAAGCTGGCGTATATCAACGGAAGCCCCGAGATACAGCGGCGGCTTGAGAGGGCGTATCAAAAATGGATGGATGGGGTTGACCCTGAACACCGCGAGGAATTTCAGGAGTTCTGGGACTGTGAGCAAAAACAGACGGAGCTCAACTGGATCCTGGAAGAACTTTCCAGGGATGATTGCTAGCCGGCGCTCATCCAGCCCCGTATCATCGATGCCGCCACGCTCATTTGCCAGGCAATCCGATGCAACCGCCTATGACGCAGCCTGAAATCGGTTCCATCCCCAGGGTGGTACAGAGGTTGTCCACAGGCATTGTGGAAAAGCGCGGGAGCATGAAGGTGGTTGGAGGGCAAGGAGACAGGCGAGACGTTTTCGGCGGAGGGATGTTCTCTAGCAACTAGGAATAGCACAGCCCGGTTTCCCTTCACATGGGGGCCGGGCTTTTTTTGTGCCGAGCGCGAAAGGGGGCAGCATTGTAGACAGAGGTTACACAAGAGGTTACATGGAACCAAAAAAAAACAAAAGGACTTATAGCAATTTGCTATAAGTCCCTGTTTTATCTGGTCGGGGAGACTGGATTCGAACCAGCGACCCCCTGCTCCCAAGGCAGGTGCGCTGCCAGGCTGCGCTACTCCCCGAAAAGATATATTTTCTACCACCTCAGGCCATGGCTTGCAAGCCTTTTCTCTCCCCTAAGTCAGGGGCACGCACTCCATGCAGGATTCCGACTCCGGCGACTCCCGCTTCAGGAAGTTCAATTCCTGCTCCAACTGGTCGACCTTGTACGGCTTTGACACGGCAGCGCAGAAGCCGTGCTGCCGGTACGCCGCCATGATCGGGTCATAGGCATAGCCGCTGGATACGATCAATCTGGCCGATGGATCGAAATCCAGGATCCGGCGGGCCGCCTCCTCGCCCCCCATGCCGCCCGCCACGTTCAGGTCCAGGATGGCGGCGAAGAACGGGTCGTCGGCCTCATTGGCCGCCCGGTAGAGCCGCAGCGCATCCCTGCCGTCGGCACAGCAGCTCACCCGGTAGCCCAGGAACAGCAGGCTCTCCCGGGCGAACTCGCGGATGCTTTCCTCGTCATCCATCACCAGAATCCTGCCCCCCCCCCTGGCCGCCGGGGTTCAGCCTGCGGGTGACATCCCCCCCCGGCAGCAGCCTCTCGCCGGTGGAAGGGAGCGAGATGGAGAAGCAGGTACCCCTGCCCGGCTCGGAATCCACCGCGATCATGCCGCCGTGCCTGCTGACGATGGAGTGGGCCGACGCCAGCCCCAGGCCGGTTCCGGTGGATTTAGTGGTGAAGTAGGGGTCGAAGATCTTGGGCAGGATCGTGGCGGGGATGCCCTCGCCCTGATCGGTGAAGGAGATCCTGATGTAGGGTTCCTGGGGCGCACCGGGGCGGCGGCCGCGGGCCATGCTGATGTTCTCGGCCCGCACCCTCAGCACCCCTCCCTCGCCCATTGCCTGGGCTGCGTTCAGGATGATGTTGTGGAACACCTGCGTGATCTGCCCTTCGTCGGCCATCACCGCGTGCAGGTCGTCCGGGATATCCACCACCCGGCGCACCGTAGTGCCGTTCAGGGCCAGGGAGAGGCACTCATCCACCAGCCTCTTCAGCGACGCCCGGCGTTTGATCGGCTCCCCTCCGCGGGCAAAGGTCAGCAGCTGGTTGGCCATGCCGGCCGCCCGGCGGGAGGCCTCCTCGGCATGGCCCAGGGCCGCGTGGGACTTGTGGGACGGATCCAGGAACATGCGCGCAAAGGAGATATAGCCCATCACGCCGGTAAGCACGTTGTTGAAATTGTGGGCGATCCCGCCCGCCAGGACACCCAGGGATTCCAGCTTCTGGCTCTTGATCATCTGTTCCTGGAACAGCTCGCGCTCGGTGATATCCACCATGATGGCCACGTTGCGCCCCATGCAGATCTGGTGCCGGAAGAGCACATGGCGCACCGAACCGTCCCGGCAGGTCACCCGCGCCTCGTAGGAGGGGATCTCTTCCCCAGCTGCGGCGCAGGCCAGGGCGTCCAGGCGCAGTTCGGCGATGTGGGCGCGATACTCAGGGTCGGGGAACACCCGGCAGAACCAGTCGTCGGCCATGGGGAACTCGTCCCTGCCGAAGCCGCTGGACTTGACGATGAAGTCGTTGACATACTCCACCCTGCCGTCCGGTTGTGACCAGGAGACCCCCACCGGCATCATGTCCATCAGGGTGCGCAGGTTGCTCTCGCTCTCGCGCAGCGCCTGTTCGGCCTGGATGCGTTCGGCCATCTCCCGTTCCAGGGTCTGGTTTATGGCGGCCAGCTGGTTACGGGCAGCGCGTTCCTCCTCCATGGCATCCATCAGCTCCTGGTTGAGGCGCCTGTTCTCCTCTTCCCGCATCCGCAGGGAGGCAGCCAGCTCGTTGACCGCGTGTCCCGCCCTGCCCGGCTCGTCGTCGCTGCGCACCGCGATGCGCGTATCGTACTGTCCCTGCCGCACCCGTTCCAGGCCGCGCATCAGGGCGTTGAAGGAGGCGGTCACCCTGCGCAGCACCTGATGGCAGAGCAGGGACACCAATAGCCAGAAACCGAATCCCAGCAAGCAGATGGTCAACGTCATCTGGCGCGCCGAGGCCACCAGATCGGCGCTTGTCCGCTCCAGCCGCACCGTGCCGATGGCGGATGGCGCCTTTTCCCGTTCGCCGTTCAGGGCATCGTCCACGGAGAGTCCCATGGTACTGCCGGCAACGGTCACGGTCTCGCGGATCGGCTCCGACCGGTCGCCGCTCTTTTCCGAAACGATGACGGCCAGCCCCCTGCCAGCGGCGTCGCTGATCACCACCCGGCGAATAAGGGGATTGCGGGCGGCATCCCGCGCAAACTGGTTCAGGGTCTCGCGGTTTCCGGCGTACAGCGCCAGACGGATTTCATCCCCCAGCCCGGCCGCCTGCAGGCGCAGCTGCTCCGCTGCGACGCTGCGCGCGTCACTGATTTCGCTAACAACATACAGGGTACTGAAGAGGATGCAGACCAGCCCGGTCAAAAGGGTAAAGATCAGGAAGAGTTTGTACTGGAAGCTGTAGCGGAATGTGTTCAGATGCGCAAGTGGTGACACGTCGGTTCCCTATTGGATATTTACCGTCGTTTCTCATCCGGCAGAACGAAACAGAGGAAAGACGCGCTCCTCACACGACACGCAGGCCCTGGTGGTTGGGAGTACAAAAGGAGGGTTTATACATAAAACATACGAGATGTCATTTCAAGCACTTTTCTCCCGGTTCAGCACACCAGCGGGCAGAAGCCATGGGACGGGGCGACACGGAATGACAGGCCCGCCTGCCCCGGCCGCCTACTCCCCGAACAGCGCAGCCAGGCTGATCTGGTGGCCAGACACGATCCCGGAACCCAGGTGCCTGATCACGTCGGGGTTCATTCTGGTGGAGGTGTTGCGGGGGAATGCCAGGGGCATGTCGGAGCCCCTGCCCTTTTTCAGCAGATCATCAACCATATCGCAGGCCTGGCGCCCCAGGTCCTTGCGGTCGATCTCCACCACCGCGCCGGCGCCCAGCCCCAGGTAACTGGCGGAGAAGGAGACCACCGGCACCGACTGGCTCTGGCCGAAGCGGAAGTAAGCCTCGCTGGTTTCGCGGGTCACCGCCGTGACGTCCGGCAGCATCCAGAGGGCGTCCACCTTGCCGGACAGGGAGGCGAGTTTTTCCAGGGCATCGCGGGACGAATCCACCTCGCGGGTCACCAGGGTGATACCGGCCTTTTCCGCCGCCTGGCGGGCCTTGCGCAGGTACCAGCCACTCCTGGCCTGATCGTACACTACCCCCACGCGGCTCACCTTCAGCTTCTTGAACAGTTCCATATAGCTCTCCGGCGAGGCGAACATATCGATGCCGGTCAGGTTTGACTGCAGGGCAGCCTGCTGACGCACACCCAGGGCCATCAGCGAGACCACCGGCGTGCGGCTCACCCGGCGGGCCGCCTTCAGAGCAGCATCGCCCAGGGTCAGGATCAGGCGGGGATTCTCCTCCCGCAGGATGCGGGTCAGGTCGACCTCGGCGTAATCGGACAGCACCAGGGTGCGGTGGGAGGAGGAGCAGCCAGCGCGGAAGCCTTTCAGCACCTCTTCCGAGGCCTGGTCGCGGCGGCTGACCAAGAGCAGCACGTCGTAGGCCTGGGCCAGGCAGGGGAGCAGGGTCGCCAGGGCGAGTATGAGAGCGATGAGTATTCTCAAAACCGTACCCTCACTCCACCCTCGAACCAGCGGCCGGGATAGACGCAATAATTACTTGGTGTTTGTGATCCGTCGAAGAGATTGCGACCGGAGAAGAACACTTCCAGCGACCGCTCCTCACGCTTCACCAACGTGGCGCCCAGGTGCAGGTCCCAGATCATACCGCCATAGTCACCGTTATAGAGCGGTTCGGAACTTGGTTGCGTGTTCCAGAAGATGTGGCGTCCGGTCAGGACACCGCGAAAGGTCTTGTCATCGTAGCGCAACGACACCTGCACGGTATGACGGGGAACTCCTGACTCGTAGTCATGGTTTTTTGACAACTCCGTATCCGTAAAGGTGTAACCGGCTCCAATGGAGGTATTGAAAACGGGCGTGGTGCGAATCTCATATTCCACTCCCAACGCCATACGACGGTCCGACTCGTATATGCCGGCGCTATCATTCCAAGTCGTAAAACTCCACATCTGGTTGCGGAAGAGAGTCAATTTCTGCCACAGATACGGGACAGCAGTAGTTTCGATCCCAATTTGGGATGTCCAGACCTTTTCCGCCGGCGTGTCGTCAAATGTCAACGCCCAGAGGCTGTAGCCGCGCGCCGTGTAGCCGCGCAGCAGGGTGGTTTCACTCAGTTTGTAGGTGACGCCCAGGGAGGGGCTGAACTGGTCGGATGTGGTCTTGGGGCGGTCGAAACGGGCGCCGACGGTCACTGCCAGGTCGCCAATAGTGTACGTATCGTTCAGGAAAAAACCCCAGCGGTCTTCCGAACGGGAAACGGGCGTGAGCGGATAGTCATAAGTCCCGTTTGCGGAGAGCTTGACATGCTCGAAATCTCCCCCCACAACCAGCAGGTTGTTACTCTCTCTCCAGATAAGCTTGGCGCTGGCGCCGTAGACCCTTTCCTTGGTCAACAGGCGGGGCTGGGATGACCAGGACCAGGGCAAACCGTCGCTGATGTTGGTGTCAACGGTATCAAAGTTGCGGTAGGCGTGGCGTCCGCTGATTTCCAGCTCCAGGCTGTCGCTCAGTTTGCGCCGCATGCCGAGGGAGGCGTAGATATAGGTGGTTTTCTGTTCTTCCCTCAGGTCCCAGTCGGAGCGGGGAATATACAGATTGGTGCGGTTGCCATGACTGTGGCTGAACGTACCCCACACCTGTCCCTGGTCCGAAAGATCGTAGGTCAGCTTGGCATAGACGTTATTGGAATCGGTGGTGATATGTTGAGGGATATTCTTGAATCCCAGATACCCGCCGGAGAAATAGTAGCCCAGGCGGTCAACTGTTCCGCTCAGTTCAATGCTGCTGTCGGCCGTCGCCCCCTCGCCATAGGAGGAGGTTGCAACACCGCCAATCTTTCTCTGATCCGGCGTTTTGGTGATAACGTTGATCACCCCGCCCAGCGCCTGTCCCCAGGCCGAGGAAGCCGCCCCCTTGACAACCTCGATCCGCTCGATGATCCGCGCCGGGACCATGGCCACATCGGAGAAGTTTTCACTCAAGTTGTTTAGAGGGATCCCATCGACCATCACCAACGCGTGATAATTTCTCGCACTCTGGATGCTGGCGCTTGTAAGGCCACCAGCTGCGCCATAATTTTGAGTCTGGATGCCCGGTATTGTGGCCAGAACGTCGGCCAGGGTATGGGCGTTGAGGGACTCGATCTCCTTTTGGGTGATTATTGTCGTATTTTCGGCTGTCAGGGAGAGCGGCTTGGGGGAGCGGGTGGCGCTGGAGGATGAAGATTCCTGCCAAGCACTGAACAGCGCACTGGTATCCTCCGCCTTCTCAGCCCGAGCACAGGGAAGCGCCACCCCAAACAGCAGAAGAAGGGAAAATAGTGTGGAATTCAAAATATGTGGCGGTTTAATGAAATTCATGGCATAGTTCGAATCAGCACCATATCAGATTCAAAAGCCGTTTGTCCAGACTGTATGAACGAACACAAACATTTTATTGAAAGGGGGTGATGCCCGTGTCCAAGGAACGACAAAAAGAGCAGGCTCGAAAAGAGGATCTGCATGTCTTGACAGAGGGGCATGAGCCGGAATCGGAACTCGCATGCACTTGTACAGCAGCAATCGTAAGACTCAAGCGGTAACCGAGGAAATATTCCTTATCATGCACATTCTCAAGAGGGCAGCCCCCCTGCCCTCCCTCATCACCCTGTGCGGTTCTCCCACACACGGTCATCCGATGTTCTTCACTACGGCACCATCCTGTGTAAGCGTGGGGTCTGGCAGTGAAGATGAAACCAACACCCTCTCTTTTCGACCGGCACGTTACGCCTGAACAAACAGCAGCAGGTTCAAATCTTCAAAATATGCCCCCGCAAGGAGCCACCATGCAGCCATCATGTTACGTCACCACCTTCCCCTGCCCGGACAAGCCGGGGCGTCTGCTCCTCCTGGCCACCCGGCGCTGCGCCGTGATGGAGCTGTCCGACGAACTGTGGCAGCGAATGCGGGACGGCGGGGAGATGGAAGAGGAAGAGCGCGAGACCCTGCAACGCCTGGGGGTGCTGGTGCATGACCGGGAGGCGGAGAAGGAGGAGATGCGGGAGACCTTCGACCGGATCAACCGGGAGAGCCGCCACCTGTCCGTTGTCGCGGCCCTGACCATGGAGTGCAACCTGGCCTGCCCCTACTGCTTCAAGGCCCCCTTCCGGGGGGAGCAGACCATGGACGACGCCATTGCCGACCTGCTGATCCGGCGCATGAGCGAGCGCATGTCCCAGGGGCTGGATCTGACCGTGGATTTCTACGGTGGCGAGGCACTGCTGCAGCTTACGCTTCTGAAGCGCATCGCCACCGCCCTGCAAAGGGCCGCCCTTGAGCATGGCGTGACGTTCCAGTTCAACATCTTCAGCAACGGCACCCTGCTCACCCGGCCCGTGGTGGAGGAGCTGCTCCCCCTGGGGCTGGCTGCGGTGCGCCTCACCCTGGACGGCCCGCCGGACATCCACGACAGCCAGCGCCCCTTCGTCTCCGGCAGGGGGAGCTTCGCCGCCATCATGGAGAACATCCACGCCATCCATGACATCCTGCCCATCGACCTGGGGGGCAACTTCACCCGCGAAAACTACCGCCGCTTCCCGGAGCTTCTGGACCTGTTGATCGCCCGGGGGATCGACCCGGCCAGGTTCAAGGCGGTCGGCTTCTCGCCGGTGGTGCCCCGGGCCGACGGAAGCCTGGCCGGCGACCTGGGGGGCACCCCGCGGGGTCAGGCATTGAACCATTGAACTTCGAGCAGCTCTTTGGCACGAAGCCCGAAACTTGGCTGCACATTCAATTCATCAATGCCTGCCCCACAGTCTCCATAATCTCAATCTGCGCAGCTTCACCCTCCGCCGACATCACAAAATCCCCGCCTGATACCCGGCATTGAACCGTTGAAGATGCATGCTACCATTGCACCATGGGAAGGAAAACGCGCATCCATGAACCCGGTGCTGTCTATCACGTGATCATGCGTGGCAACGCGCGCCAAAACATCTTTACCGACGACCGGGACCGTCGCAGGCTGTACGAAATCATCGCGGCTTCACAGGATCGCTACCGACACCGGATACTCGCCTTCTGCCTGATGAGCAACCACATCCACCTGGCAATCCAGGTCGCCGACATCCCTCTTTCGCGGATCATGCAGTGCATCTCCCAGCGCTACACCCAGTGGCATAACCGGCGCCATAGACAAACGGGGCACCTCTTCCAGGGAAGGTACAAGGCCATCCTGGTCGACGCGGATGCCTTTCTGCTGGAGTTGGCCGCTTACATCCACCTGAATCCGGTCCGGGCGGGAATGACGGCCAGTGCCGAGGCGTACCCCTGGAGCAGCCACGGGGCGTATCTGGGAAAAGAGACCGTCGCCTGGATCGACCCCGAGCCGGTGCTTTCGCTGTTCTCTTCTTCGGCCGACACTGCGCGCGACCTATTCTCACGCTTTGTCACCGAGCGAGCAGACGAGGGAAGACGGCCGGAATTCCACGGCGAGAAGAGCATCGACAGCCGCCTGTTGGGAGACACCTTCTTCACGGAGACGATCCTGATCCGACAGGACGCTCCCCTTGAGAGGAAACCGGATATGGACACCATCATCGAGGCGGTGAAGAGGCTCTGCGGCGTCAATGAGAAGCGCCTGTACGCACAGGGGCAGGAACACACGGCATCCGAAGCTCGCAGCCTCGCCGCCTGGGCCACACTGGAACTCGGCAGCGGAACACTTGCCGAATTGGCGCTCCGGCTGCGTCGCGAGCCATCGACGCTGAGCTGCGCGGCAAAGCGGATGGAAAACCGGCGCAGAAACGATCCGGAGATTGCCGACAAGATCTCGCGTCTCTGCCGGAAGCTGCGGCAGGTTCAAACCTTCAATGCCTGACCCCACTGACGCACTGACACCAGATATACATTGTGTATCTAACGATTGGTGTGCTATTACCTGTATCGAAAGAAAGAGAGGGTACCATGCCATCGACCTCACCAGAAACTGACAGCCGAACCTGTGCCGTAAATCTGCGCGTACGGGGCGATATCCGAGCCTTGATTGACAGGGCGGCGAAGACACAGGGGAAAACACGCTCGGATTTCATGATCGATGCGGCACGGCGGGCGGCCGAGGATGCAGTGCTTGACCAGACCCTGGTGCGAGTGGATCGTGAAACATACGAGCACTTTCTCCAAGCTCTCGACCATCCCCCCAGTGGCGAAGGGTTTAACCGCCTGATGCAGGCCAGCAGGCCGTGGGAGCCGTAATGATATCAGCTCCGGCACTGCTGACGAGAGAGCACCACACCGGCAGCTTTTCCTGCGGCGTTGCCAGTCTGGACGACTGGCTGCGACACCGGGCATATTCCAACCAGGTAAGCGGAGCTTCCCGTACCTATGTTGCAGCGGAAGGGCAACGTGTTGTCGGCTATTACTGTTTGGCATCCGGAGCGCTGGCGGTAAGCGATACACCCGGGCCTCTTCGGCGCAACATGCCCGATCCGGTTCCCATGGCCATTCTTGGACGCCTGGCCGTTGATCGTGATTTTCACCGCAAGGGACTCGGCGTTGCGCTGCTCCAGGATGCCGTTATCAGAACGATGCAGGCGGGCGGAATTCTCGGAATTCGAGGTTTGCTCGTCCATGCCATATCCGAAGAAGCCAAGATGTTCTATGAACACCACGGCTTCATTGCCTCCCCCACGCAACCGATGACCCTGACACTCTCGCTGAAGGGTATGGTGTCGCCACAGCAGCCAGAAATGTCCGGCTGATTCCTTCCCCTGTATCGGCAGGTGGGCAGTCGTGCAAGGGATCGGGAAATCACAAAAACCCCAGATTTTAAATCGATAAGCAAGAGGCGCCCCGGTGACTCGCCCTGGTGCTCCCAAGGCATGGAACTATGGGGTCAGGCATTGAAGAATTGAAGATGGTAACAACGCATTCACCTTTCTCCTGACACCTTCCGCCTGAACTAAAAGCAACGAGTTCACATCATTCAATGCCTGCGAGGAAAAATTCATGCAGCTTTCGCACTACGTCACCACCTTCCCCTGCCCGGACAAGCCGGGGCGACTTTTGCTCCTGGCCACCCGGCGCTGCGCCGTGATGGAGCTGTCCGACGAACTGTGGCAGCGGGTGCGGGACGGCGGGGAGATGGAAGAGGAAGAGCGCGAGACCCTGCAGCGCCTGGGGGTGCTGGTGGAGGACCGGGAGGCGGAGAAGGAGGAGATGCGCGAGACCTTCACCCGCATCAACAAGGAGAGCCGCCATCTGGCGGTGGTGGTCGCCCTGACCATGGCGTGCAACCTGGCCTGCCCCTACTGCTTCGAGGCCCCCTTCCGGGGGGAGCAGACCATGGACGACGCCATTGCCGACCTGCTGATCCGGCGCCTGAACGAACGCATGGCCCAGGGGCTGGATCTGACCGTGGATTTCTACGGCGGCGAGGCGCTGCTACAGCTTACGCTTCTGAAACGCATCGCCACCGCCCTGCAAAGGGCCGCCGGTGAACATGGCGTGACGTTCCAGTTCAACATCTTCAGCAACGGGACGCTTTTGACCCGGCCCGTGGTGGAGGAGCTGCTCCCCCTGGGACTGGCTGCGGTGCGCCTCACCCTGGACGGCCCGCCGGACATCCACGACAGCCAGCGCCCCTTCGTCTCCGGCCAGGAGAGCTTCGCCACCATCATGGAGAACATTCGCGCCATCCACGACATCCTGCCCATCGACCTGGGGGGCAACTACACCCGGGAGAACTACCGCCGTTTCCCGGAGCTTTTGGACCTGCTGATTGCCGAAGGGATCGATCCGGCCAGGTTCAAGGCGGTCGGCTTCTCGCCGGTGGTGCCAAGGGCCGACGGAAGCGTAGCCGGCGACCTGGGCTCCGCCTGCCTGGCCAGCGGCGATTCCTGGACCTTTCAGGCCGGGCTGTTCCTGCGGGCCGAGACCATCCGCCGCAGCTTCCCGGTGCCGAAACTGAAGGCTGGCGCCTGCGTGGTGGAGTTCGAAAACGACCTGGTGGTGAACTGGGATGGCGGCATCTACAAGTGCCCGATCTTCATGGGGGATGAGTCACTTAAGGTCGGCTCCCTGGCCGAGGGGATCAACGATTACCGGGAGTCCCACAATCTGGACCTGTGGAAGAACGAAGAGTGCCTGGAGTGCGCCTACCTGCCGCTCTGCTTCGGCGGCTGCCGCTTCCTGGCCAGGCTGAAGACGGGAACAATGGATTGCGTGGACTGCCGAAAGGAACTGCTGGACGCCACCCTGGAGACCATCATCAGACAGGACCTGGGGCTGGACAGGTGAACGGAACTAAACCCACAACCGGATCTCACACGGAGACACAAAGGGCACGAAGAAAGACTGAAACAAGCTGAAAGAAAAGGATTTTCGATTTACTTCACTATTCGGATTTCCGCTGTGTTCTCAGCGTCTTCGCGTGATAATCAGGTTCCTTCTGTTTTGAATTGCTAATCGATCTGTCCATTCAGAACGCGGGATATGCCATCCTTCATCAGCCCACCCTTCACCGGAGGTAGCGCTCCTCTCAGGTCCGCCCTCAGCACGTCCCGTAGCCACGGCATAACGGAGCACCTGACCACAATCCATTTTCACCCGGTGGGCCGTATCCAGTATGTTGCGTGCCTCTGTCCGCCGAAGGATCGAAAGCACGTCCCTTCCCCTCACGTCAGCAATCGGAATCGCCCCTATCCAGAGCAAGACATTTTTTTCGAGTCTTTCGTGTTTTAGTTAAAGCGCCTTGGGTTTCTAAAATATACCTCCAGCCGTTTACGATATACCCCCAAAACTATTGGATCACACCGCACCACAGTGAACAACACCGGACAACGCAAAAAAAAAGCCCCTGATTTCTCAAGGGCTTTTGGACTTCTCTGAACTATGTCGTACTACCTATTGGTGCCCGGAGCCGGGATCGAACCGGCACGATCTTTCGACCGAGGGATTTTAAGTCCCTTGCGTCTACCAATTCCGCCATCCGGGCAGGTCATGGCAACCGTCGGACAAGAGCCCGATGTTCATCAACAGTTGACTCTCTCCTTGAGATCCTTGCCGGTCTTGAAAAAAGGGGTTTTTTTGGCCGGTATGCTGACCACCTCGCCACTCTTGGGGTTGCGTGCCTCACGCCCCGTGCGTTCTCTGATGGTAAAACTGCCAAACCCGCGAATCTCAACCTTGTCACCAGCCCTGAGCGCATCTTCGATTGAATCAAAGACCGTATTGACCAGCATTTCCGAAACTTTCATATTTAAAACAGCGTGCTCCTGCACGACTTTTTCAATCAGTTCGCTCTTGGTCATTTTGCATCTCTCCTACCGTACATACCTTAATTGTTGTTTCTGTTCTTCATTTCCTGCTGCAGCAGTTCGCCCAGGTTGGAGGTCGCCTTGCCTTGAGAACCGAGGTACTGTTCGAACTCCTCTTTCTCGACAGCAGCCTGCATAGCCTTGATCGAGAGCGAGATGCGGCGCTCTTTGGGATCGCAGCTGAGAACAATGGCCTCCAGGGTGTCGCCAACTTCCGCGAAGGTCTTGGCGGTCGGCACCTTTTCACGGGAGAGTTCGGAGACGTGAATCAAACCCTCAACGCCTTCTTCCAGTTCAACGAAGACACCGAAATCGGTCAGGGAGGTCACCTTGCCCGTCACCTTGGCGCCGGGGCAGTAGGTGGTGGGAGCGATGCTCCAGGGATCCGGCTCAAGCTGCTTGATGCCCAGGGAGAGACGCTCGTTCTCCACATCGACCTTGAGCACGACGGCCTGAACGATATCACCCTTGGCATAGACGTCGCCAGGATGCTTGATCCTCTTGGTCCAGGAGATGTCGGACACATGGACCAGACCGTCGATACCATCCTCGATACCGATGAACATGCCGAAATCGGTCATGTTTTTGATCTGTCCCTCGATCTTGGTGCCCACCGAGTACTTCTCGGCGATATGCATCCAGGGGTTTTCCCCGGCCTGCTTCAGTCCGAGGGAGATCTTGCGGTTGTTCATGTCGATGCCCAGTACCACCGCTTCGACCTCGTCTCCCACCGACAGCACGTCTGCGGCCCTGCGGATGCGCCTGGTCCAGGACATTTCCGATACGTGAATCAGCCCCTCGACGCCCGGCTCCAGCTCAACAAAAGCGCCATACTCCATCAGGCTGACAACGCGACCGCTGATGCGGGATTCCTGCGGATACTTGGACGGTACATCCAGCCAGGGATCGGGCAGGGTCTGCTTGACGCCCAGGGAGATCTTGCCCTTGGTGCGGTCGAACTTGAGCACCTTGGCGGTGACCGTCTGTCCCGGCTTGAGCACGTCGGCAGGCTTGCCAACCCTTCCCCAGGAGAGGTCGGAGACGTGCAGCAGGCCATCCACACCACCCAGATCGACGAAAGCGCCGTATTCGGTGACGTTTTTGACGACACCTTCCACGATCTGCCCCTCTTCCAGCTTGGCCAGGGTCACGTCACGGGAAGCGGCGCGCTCCTCATCCAGGATCGCGCGGCGGGAGAGGACGATGTTATCGCGACGCTGGTTGAGTTTAATCACCTTGAACTTGCTGGTGAGGCCGATGTAGCTGTCGGAATCGGAGGAGGGACGGATATCCACCTGGGAGGCGGGCAGGAAGGCCTGAACCCCGAAGATGTCCACACTGAAGCCGCCGTTTACGCGGGCGGTAACGGTTCCCTCGATAATGCCCCCCTCCTGGCCGGCATCGCCGATCTTTTCCCAGGCTGCCTGGTAATCAGCCTTCTTCTTGGAGAGGATGTAGCCACGCTTGCCATCCTCGCGGGTCATCATAACGCGTATGACGTCGCCAACCTTCACGGTCAACTCACCATTGGCATCGCGGAATTCAGATGCCGACACAAACCCCTCGGACTTAAGGCCAATATCAACGAGCACGGTTTCCTGGTCAACGCGAACGACCGTTCCTTCTATGATCTTGTCCCTCTCGGGCTTATCTTTGAGGCTTTCTTTGTAAAGCTCTGCAAATTCATTACTCTGCTGTTCTGAATCCGGATCATCAAAATCACCGTTGTCAGCAGCGTCGAGCCGTTTGAAGTCAACCATTAAACCATACCCCCTGAACGTTTTCTTTTTTCATGCTTTGCGTGTTCGTTACAAAACAAGCAGACAATCTACCACAGATATATAAATTATCAATTCTTTTTATTGATTTCCCCGATCCTGCCCATCACCTCATCGATAATCCATTTGGGGGTCGACGCGCCGGCAGTGACTCCCACCGTGGCAACCCCCTCGAACCAGGCGGGGTCAATCTCGGCTGCGGTCTCGATGTGGTGAGTCCGCGGCTGCAGTTCCGCGCAGACTTCGGCCAGGCGGCGCGTGTTGGCGCTGTTGAAACCGCCCACCACCAGCATGCAGTCAACCTGGCGGGCCAGTTCCTTGGCCTCCTCCTGGCGAACAGCCGTTGCGTCGCAGATGGTGTTGAATACGCGGATTTCGCCCCCCCGCTGGAGACACTCCGAAACCACGTTCTTCAGATTCTCGAATGACTGGGTCGTCTGGGCGACCACGCCGATCTTGTTCATGATCGGTAGCTTCCTGACCTCTTCGCCCGATCCGACCACAAAGACCTTGTCACCACCGTAGGAGACGATACCCTGCACCTCGGGGTGGTCGGCATCGCCCACCACTACCACACCGTAGCCGGTTTCCGACAGACTCTTGACGTGCTCCTGGGCCTTTTTCACGAAGGGGCAGGTGGCATCCACGATCTCCAGCTTCTTTTGCATGGCTTCGGCGATTTCGTGGGACGCAACGCCGTGGGAGCGGATGATGATCGTGCCGCTGTCCATGCTGTCCAGGTCCTTCAGCGCCCGCACCCCCATCTCTTCCAGCTTCTTGACCACCTGGGGCGAATGAATGATCGGACCCAGAGTATAGGTTTTCTTGTCCATCCCGGCCGCCTCGAAGGCCATCTGTGTGGCGCGCTTGACGCCGAAGCAGAAACCGGCTCGCTTGGCAAGGATTACTCTCATTCCACTGACTCCCCACAGACGTATTTTTGCCGGACAAAGGCCTCCATGCAGGCCACCACCTCATCGATACCCATGTCCGAGGAATCAACGTCGATGGCATCCTCGGCCCTCCTCAGGGGGGCGATGTCACGCCGACTATCCTGCTCGTCCCGCTGAACCACGGCCGCAACGGTTTCCTGAAGGGTGGTCGTCTCCCCGCGAGCGATCAGCTCATCGTAGCGCCGTTTTCCGCGAACCTCGGGCGTGGCGGAGAGGAAGAACTTCAGATCGGCATCGGGAAACACGACCGTCCCGATATCGCGTCCCTCCAGCACGACCCCTCCCTGGCGTCCCATCTCCCGCTGGGCCGAGAGCAGCGCGTCACGCACCGGCCTTAAGGCCGAAACGCGCGATGTCAAGTGCGACACCTCGTGGGTACGGATCTGATCGGTGACATCCTGGCCATTGGCGAAAACCCGCTGCACGCCGCCATCTGTCTCCAAGCGCACGCACAGGTCAGCGCAGAAGCGGGCAACGGCATCGCCATCTGCCAGGTCAAGACCGGCACGCTTGATCAGTACGGCTGCGGCACGGTACATGGCACCGGTATCGATCTGCAGATAACCGAGCCGCTTGGCCAGAAGGCGTGCAATGGTGCTCTTGCCGGCCCCGGAAGGGCCGTCGATGGCGATAACCAGTCCTCGTGGCTGCCGGTTCATGGAGCACCCGTACGAAAGCGTTCCAGCAGGGAGAAGAAGTTGGGAAAGGAGGTCGATACGCAGTCGATATCGTTCACCCTGACAGCGTCCGCAGACACCAGGCCGGCCACGGACAGGGACATGGCGATGCGATGGTCGCCAAAGCTTTCGGCCACGCCTCCGCCCAGACGCTCCACGCCGGTGATGTCCATCCCCTCGTCGCACTCGTCCACCGTCACCCCCAGGGTTCGCAGATTCACCGCCATGGCGCTGATGCGGTCGGTCTCCTTGACCCGCAACTCGCGGGCATCGCGGATGGAGGTGGTCCCTTCGGCGCAGGCGGCGGCCACGCAGATGGCGGGAAACTCGTCGATGGCGCGCGGCACCGTCTGCCCCTCGATGCGCACCCCCTTGAGGCGGGAGGAGCGCACCAGGATATCGGCCACCGGTTCGGCGGAAACCTCGCGTTCATCCACCAGTTCTATGCTTCCGCCCATGGAGCGCAGCACGTCGATGATGCCGGTGCGGGTCGGGTTGACCCCCACGTTGCGGATCAACAGCTCGGAATCCGGCGTGATCAGCGCGGCAACGATAAAGAACGCCGCCGAGGAGATGTCACCGGGAACGTGGATTTCCTGCGCATGCAGTTCGATCCCTCCCTTGACCGTCACGCCGTTGTGGAAGGTTTCCAGAGACGCCCCGAACAGGGCGAACATCCGCTCGGAGTGATCGCGGGAGAGACTCGGTTCGCGCACCGAGGTGTCGCCATCGGCGTACAGGCCGGCCAGCATGATGGCCGACTTGATCTGGGCGCTGGACACCGGAGACTCGTAGCCGATGGCATTCAGGGTTCCGCCGCTGATGGCAAGTGGCGCCAGGTTTCCCCCGGCGCGCCCCAGTATGCGGGCGCCCATGCGGGAGAGCGGCTCCACGACCCGTTTCATGGGGCGCTTGCGCAGGTACTGGTCACCGCTGAGCACGGAAAAGAAGTTCTGGCCGGCCAGGAGGCCGGTCAAAAGCCGCATGGATGTGCCGGAGTTGCCGCAGTCGAGCACGTCCCCCGGCTCCTCCAGACCATGCAACCCCCTGCCGTGAATGGACAGCAGGTGGCCATCGTCGTCGATGCGCACCCCCATGGCACGGAAAGCAGCCATGGTAGCCATGTTGTCTTCACCGCGCAAAAAGCCGCGTACGGTGGTTACGCCATTGGCGATTGCGCCCAGCATGATTGAGCGGTGGGAGATGGATTTGTCGCCGGGAACGACCAGTTCCCCCTTCAGTGATGACCCCGGAGTGATGCTGATGGAATTCACGAATACTCCAGTCATGGTATGCAATTGCACAGAATTTGGTTCAGAGGATACCATCGCGAAACTGCTTGGCGATGGTAAAAAATTCGGCCAGTCCCGGGGAGTCGCCGCTGTCGATCCGCCGGCGCAACTCAGCCAGACTCGCCGAAAAGCCGTCGATGCTCGCCAGGAGCGCCCGACGGTTCATCAGTGCGATGTCACGCCACATGACCGGGTCCGACGAGGCGATGCGGGTAAAATCGCGAAAACCGCCGGCGCTGTAGGAGAGCACATTCTCCCCCTCGGCATCGGCCGTCCCCACGGCATGCACCAGGGCATAGGCCACGGCATGGGGGAGGTGCGATATCTCGGCCAGGATACGGTCGTGGCGCTCCGGATCCATGGAGCAGACATTGGCGCCGGCTACCCGCCACAAGCGGGCCACGGTCTCGTAGGCCTCCCTGTCCGTCCGTTCCGTGGGGGTCAGGATGCAGCGCTTACCTTGATAGAGGGTGGCAAAGGAGGCGGAGGCTCCCGAATTCTCGGTTCCGGCGATAGGGTGCCCCCCCACGAAATGACAGCCTTCGGGTATCAGTTTCTCGCATTCCCTGACGATCTCGGCCTTGACGCTGCCGCCATCGGTGACGATGCATCCGGGAGCGAGAGACGGTGCGATGGCGCCAACCATGGCGGAGATGGAGCAGACCGGAATGGATATGAAGACCAACTGGGCGCCTGCCACCCCCTCGGTCGCGTTGAAGGAGATCTCGTCAACGATTCCCTGGGAAAGCGCATGCTCCAGGTTGGCCCGCGATCTACCGATGCCGACCACATGCCTGACCGCCCCGGCCTGGCGCAGCGCGCGTGCGAAGGAGCCGCCGATCAGTCCCACGCCGACTATTGCCAGCCGCTCAATAATACAGGACATGCCGCGTCGCCCCCTTACATTGACCGCGGGTACGACCCGAGGATTTTCAGGAACTGGCAGCACAACCGCAGTTCTTCCAGCGCTTCCGCAACCTGGGGATCGGATGAGTGGCCGAACAGGTCGAGAAAAAAGATGTACTCCCAGGCCTTCTTTTTGAAGGGGCGCGATTCGATCTTGGAGAGGTTGATGCCGCGCTTGGCAAAGGGTTCCAGCATGCGGAAGAGAATCCCCGGCTCGTCCTTGACCGAAAAGAGGACCGAGGTCTTATCGTTTCCGGAGCGTTCGCACCCCTTGCGGCTGACAACCAGAAATCGGGTGAAGTTGTTGACCTGGTCCTCGATCCTGCTCCTGACGACCTTGAGGTCGTAGAGCGTTGCCGCCAGTTCGCTGGCGATGGCGGCGGCCGAGTAGTCTTCGCTGACGATCTGGGCGGCCACGGCGGTGGAAGCCACATCAACCACCGGTATGCCGGGCAGGTTATCCTCCAGCCACTGGCGGCACTGGGCTATGGGCTGAACGTGGGAGTAGACCTTCTTGACATCCTCCAACCGACCGGTGCGCGACAAGAGGTCGTGATGGACCTCCAGCAGGATCTCGGCGGTGATCTTGAGCCCGCTGTCCACGAACATGTCCAGGGTGTGAGAGATGACCCCCTCGGTGGAGTTCTCCACCGGCACCACGCCGTAGAGCGCCTTTTCCTTTTCAACCTCTTCGAAAACAGCTGGTATGGATTTGAGTGGCACCAACTCGGCGGAAAGGCCGAATTGCTGCATAGTCGCCAGATGGCTGAAGGTCGCCTTGGGACCAAGAAAAGCCACTTTCATGGGCGACTCGAGGGAGAGGCTGGCAGAGATGATCTCGCGGTAGACGCTGCGCAGGGCATCGTTAGGGAACGGCCCCGGGTTTACGTTCAGCAGGCGCTCGTAGATCTGGCGTTCACGCCCCGGCACATGAAAATCCATGTTGCTGCCGGACTTGAGCCGACCGACCTCCAGGACCACCCGCGAACGTTCGTTGAGGAGCGCCACGATCTGGTCGTCGATACCATCGATCCTGGCGCGAAGCTGTTCAATTGTCGGAGTATTCTGCTGCAATGGGGGCCGCCTGGCGCAAGGTTGGAATTGAATCGGGTGGATAAATGTAGTGCATTGCCACCCAAAAAGCAACCCATTTTGAATCCAGCCCGGCGGGGGCGCGATGGGGTGCGCCAATTCGCTGAAAGCGCGGCCATGGACCAGCGCCAGGGTGCCATGCTATATACAAGGGAAGTTGAATCAGGAACAGGTTCCGGACGGGACATCCCACCCAAGGAGAGAGAGAATGAAGTCATACCGCAGGGAACTCTGGTTTGAGACCAGAAAGCGACGCGAGCTGATCAACATCACCCCAACCATTGCCGACTGTCTGCGGGAGAGCGGTATAGCCGAGGGGATCCTGCTCTGCAATGCCATGCACATCACGGCCAGCGTCTTTATTAATGACGACGAATCCGGGCTGCATCAGGATTTCGAGGTCTGGCTCGAGGGACTGGCGCCGGAGAAGCCGCACTCCCGCTATCGCCACAACGGCTACGAGGACAACGCCGATGCCCACCTCAAAAGGAGCATCATGGGACGCGAAGTGGTGGTGGCGGTCACGAAGGGTGAACTTGACCTGGGGCCCTGGGAACAGATCTTCTACGGGGAGTTCGACGGGAAACGGCGCAAACGGGTGCTGGTCAAGATAATCGGGGAATAGACGGGGGCACTCGCACGAATCATAGGCATAACTTCTTAAATATACACCATAAATTCCTTTTTAAACAGTCTGCTTTTTTTCGTTTCCGGTGCTATAGTGTAGACAGGGATGAAAAACCGATACGGTCTGACAAAGGAGGCGATGATACCATCGACGATACTCCACCGGGCATAGCTCTCCACCAGGAGGCGGTATGGGTCCGGAAGCAGCAGGAGCCGGACTGATTCCTTGAAAAGGAAAAATCAGAAGTAAAAACGCAGAAGCCCGCCGAACAATTTTGGCGGGCTTTTCATGTGCCTTTCATTTTCCTCTCACACCCACCCGTCAATGGCAGATTTGAGACGTTCCCTGACGCTTTCCAGCTTTGCCTCGTCCATAATCTTATGCCCAAAGATATCGCGCACATAAAACACGTCGGCAACCTGATCCACCTTGGTTGATATCTTGGAGACACCGATGTAGAGCCCCAACTGGGTCAGCGTGCTGGTGATCAGGTAGAGCAACCCGACCTTGTCGTGGGTGTAGATATCTATGACCGTGTACCCTTCGGAGACCTGGTTGTCGAAGTCGATACGCGTGGGAAAGCGAGGCGCGGGACGAACCATGAGCTGCGAGGGGCGCTGTCGCTTATCCACCATGGCCGCCACGTCGGCCTCGCCCAGAAGGACCCGTTCCGTGTCGTCGCGCACCTTCTTCCAGCAGTTCTCGTCACCGATGATCTTTCCCCTGGGCGAGTTGACCTGAAGGATATCCAGAACCTTGCCGTTTCTGCTGGTGTTGATCTGCGCCCCCAGGATATTGATTCCGTTGGCCGCCATGACGCCGGTGATACGCGAAAAGAGCCCCGGCATGTCATGGGTGCAGATGGTGAACTCCGAATAGCCGCTCTCCCGGTTGTGAACGAGCCGGGTCAGGACCGGAGCCCCCCCCAGCCCCAGCCCCAGCAACAGGCGGATATGACCGGCAATCTGATCGGGGTCATGGGAGAGCAAAAGCCGCATGGGCATGGCCCTGAGTTCCGCCTGAACCGCAGTGGGGGCACATTCATTTCCAAGGAGTCCCGCCACCTTGCGCATGACCGACTTGACCCGTTCACTGCTGGCCTCAAGGCGAAAGTCGCCCCGCTCCAGCACATCGAATGCACGTTCATACAGTTCCTGGAAGAGCAGCGCCTTCCAGGTGGTCCAGACATCGACCCCCACTGCCCTGATGTCGGCCACGGTCAGCAGATAGAGCATCTTCAGGTTTTCACTGGTTTCCATGTGCCGGGCGAACTGAATGATCATCTTCTCGTCGCCCAGGTCGCGGCGCTGGGCGATATGGGCGAAATAGAGATGCCGCCGCACCAGGAACTCCAACCGCTCGCTGCACTCCCGGGACAGTCCCAGCCGCCGCGCGATGGTGGGTATCATGGCAGCTCCCTTGTCGGCGTGACTGCCGCCACTCCCCTTGCCGATGTCATGCAGCAGCACCGCCAGGTAGAGCAGCTCCGGCTTGTTGACCTGGGCCGCCACCTGACAGGGGAAGCGCAGTTCGTTCTTCAGTTCCCCCGCAAGCATTTTCTCGGCCTGTTCCACGGCGAACAGCGTATGGATGTCCACGGTAAAGATATGGTAGACATCGTGCTGCACCTTGCAGTAGATCAGTTCCATCTCGGGGATGAAGTGATTGAGAAACTCCAGGTGGTGCATCAGGCGCAGCGTCCTGGCCACACCCCGGGGGGCCCGCAGGATGTTCATGAACGACGTGCCCACCTCGCGGCTGCGCCGGAACTTGTCATTAACCATATGCAGGCTCCTGCGCACCAGTCCCATGACCGGAATACCCAGCTCGACGCCATGCTTCTGGGCAAGCTCGAAAATGCGCATCAGCACCACCGGCTGGCGTTCCACCACCCCCTCGTCGGGAACGATCAGCTCCCCCTTGAGGATGAAGCAGCCGTCGCCGATGGGACGGCGCACGAAATAGCCCAGAATCTTAAGCGCCCCCTCGTCGCGCCAGACGCAGCGAGACACCAGGGTGGAGACCAGGTATTCCACCCGGTTGGCATGGCGGTAGTAGTCGCGCATGAAGTCCTCCACCGCCAGGACCCGTTCATGCTGCTTATATCCGAAGAACTGCGCCAGATGCACCTGGGCATCGAAGGTCAGCTGCTCGTTCTTGCGCCCGCTGAAGTAGTGCAGTTCGTTGCGGATGCGCCAGAGAAAATCCAGGGCGCTGAAGTAACTGTCCAGCTCCTCCTCGGTGACGACACCCTTGACGATCAGCTCCCGGGGATCACTGAACTTGTACTTGATACGCGCCACCCAGAGGGCGGTCTGCAGGTCGCGCAGCCCCCCCTCCCCCTCTTTCAGGTTGGGCTCCAGCAGGTAGACGGTGGAACCGTACTTTTCCCGGCGGGCCTTCATCTCCTCGACCTTGGACTTGATGAATTTGTCGCTGGAGCGGGGCAGGATCTGGCTGAAAATCGTCTTGTGCAGATCAGTGAAGAGCGACGTGCTTCCCTTCAGGTTGCGGGCATCCATCAGGGCGGTCTTGACCGTCCCGTCGCTGGCTGCCATCTCGATGCAGTCGCCGATGGTGCGTACCGAATAGCCCACATCCAGCCGCATGTCCCAGAGGAAGTAGAGCAGCTTCTGGGCGATATCCTCCACCGTTGCCACCGGAATGTCGCCATCGTGAAGGAACATGATATCGATGTCGGAATAGGGATTCAACTCGCCACGGCCATAGCCCCCCACCGCCACCAGGTTGATATGATCCATGTAGCCGCCGCTGATGTCCAGGTCATCGACGATGGAATGGAACAGCCGCTTGATCAGCTCATCCATCATGCGGCTGATCAGATGTGTCACCTCGCTGCCCGATGCGCCGGCATTGTGCCGTTTCCTGATCTCTTCGCGGTAATGGGAAAGAAAATTCTTGCTGCCCGAAAAATAGAGCGGTCGTTTCTCCTCGAAACCGGCCATGCCGGTATCGCCCACCTCGTGAATGTCGTCGGGAAAATAGGAATCAATGGAAAAGTGCATGTCATCTCCCCTGTCTGGGCTGCGGTTTGTTATGTATGCTATGAATCGTCCCGTCATGGCAACCGTTTTTTGAATGCATGAAGCATACCCATCAGTGGACTAGAGCGAACTTTCCCGCCCACCAGGAACAGTCTCTTTTTATGAAACGCGGCGAACAAAAAACTTTTGCGCTCGAAGGCGTATGCTATAGTTCTACAATCGGACCAACGCCTTACAGGATATTGCCCAGGGACGACCTATGGAGACCGGGACACAGCCCCCCCGAACACACTACCAACTCGCCTGTTTCCGCCCCCCCCTTGCTCTGGCTCTGGCGCTAGGGGCGGTGGGGAGCCTCGGCGCCTGCTCCCTCGGCCAGCAGCCGACCAGCAATGACTGGCTGCTGGGGGGAGCGCTGCTGACATCGATACTGCTCCTGGTTCTCTCCCTGCGCCATTCGGCGCACCTCCGGGACAGGAAGTCGAAACTTCAGGCTAAACTGAGGGAGAAAGAGCTGCGCCTGGACCTGGTCAGGAAGACATTCCAGATCGGGTTCTGGGAGTATGAACCCGGAGGCGACGGAGAGCACGGCGACGATGCCATGCTTCGCTTCCTCGGAAAACAGGCCGATGAATCAGCCTCTCTCTACGAAAGCTGGCGAGCCTCGGTGTTACCTGAGGACCTGGTCGAGGTCGAGGGGGGGCTACGTGCCGCACTGAACGAAAAGACACCCTTCGACACCACCTACCGCTTCCGCCGGGACGACGGCCAACTGCGCGTGATCAGGGCACATGGCCGGTTGCGGAAGCGCGAAGAGGGCAGGCCACCATGCCTGATCGGCGTGAGCAAGGACATCACCGAACTGGTCCAGAGCGAGCATGCCATGAGGGACAACGAGCGTTTTCTCAAGATCCTGGCCAATGTCATTCCCGGCATGGTGGGATACTGGACCTATGAACAGTACTGCGCCTTTGCCAACGACGAATACCAGCTCTGGTTCGGCAGGAGTCCCGAAGAGATGCTGGGCATGCACATACGAGAACTGCTGGGTACGGAGCTGTATCAAGACATCGAGCCATTCATCCACGGGGCGCTGGAGGGAGTTCCCCAGCACTTCCAGCATGCATTGACACGGTCCGATGGCCAGCACTGCCACACCATGATCCACTACATACCGGACATGGAGGGGGAGCAGGTCCGCGGTTTTTACGAACTGGTCTCGGACATCACCGAGCTCAAGCAGACCCAGTTCCGGTTGGAGGAACTGAACACGGCCCTGCAGCAACGCACCGAGGAGGCCGAGGCGGCCAACGCGGCCAAAAGCCGCTTCCTGGCGAACATGAGCCACGAAATCCGCACCCCCATGAATGCCGTGCTGGGACTGCTGCACCTCTTGCAGCGCACCGAGCTCTCGCCCCGGCAGCATGACTACATCGAAAAGGTGCAGATGGCCTCCCGTTCTCTGCTGGGAATCCTGAACGACATCCTGGATTTTTCCAAGATCGAGGCGGACAAGATGGAGCTGGAGACGGTTCCTTTCTTTCCCCAGGAACTGCTGAACAACCTGGCGGTGTTCCTCTCCCCTTCCTTGCAGAACAAGAAGGTTGAACTGCTCTTCGACGTCGACGCCGACCTGCCCCCCACCCTCCTGGGGGACGCCCTGCGGCTGCAGCAGGTGCTGCTCAACCTGACGGGAAACGCGGTCAAGTTCACCGAGCAGGGACGGATTGTCGTTACCATCCAGGTAGTATCCCTCACCCCGGACCAGGCCCGGGTCAGGTTCTCGGTGAAGGATACCGGCATCGGCATCCCGGCCGACAAACTGGAGAGCGTCTTCACGGGATTCGTGCAGGCCGAGTCCTCCACCACCCGACGTTTCGGCGGCAGCGGTCTGGGACTGACCATCAGTCGCCGCCTGGTTCGTCTGATGGGGGGCGAACTGGAGGTGGAAAGCACGCTGGGCAAGGGGAGCACCTTCCACTTCACCATCACCCTTGGCCGGGACGGTGACACGCCGGCCATGAACGGCCGCGCGTACACCGGCCGCAACGGTGCAGGACAGAGGAGTCGCTTGAAGGGGTTGCACCTGCTGGTGGTGGAGGACAACCCCATCAACCGACAGATCGCCCAGGAACTGCTCAGCCAGGAGGGTGCCGGCGTCGAAGTCGCCTCAAGCGGCCGCCAGGGACTGGACCTGATCGCCCGGGCACAGGCCCCGTTCGACGCGGTGCTGATGGACATCCAGATGCCGGACATGGATGGCTACTCAGCCTCGCGCCGGATTCGCGATGCCCTGGGCATGATCAATCTCCCCATCATCGCCATGACCGCCAACGCGCTCCCGGACGACCGCAGGCGGTGCCATGCCGCGGGCATGGACGGCCATATTGCCAAACCGATCGATCCGGAGACGCTGATCGCCGTCCTGCAGACCCACTGCGGCGACACCACGAAGCAGGCGGAACCGCAGACGGCAGATTCAGTCCTCGGTGGTGCACAGCCCGAGTTTTCGCCACAAGATGCCCTCACCCGCCTGAACAACAACCGCGGCCTGTATGCCCGGCTGGCCCGTTCCTTTGAACGTGATCAGGCCGCAGTCGCGGAACGCGTGCGCGACCAGTTGCGGCAGGGGCAGATTGACAGTGCCGCCAGCGACCTGCATACCCTCAAGGGGGTGTCGGCGACCCTGGGCGCCATGGCACTGTCCCGTTGCGCGGCCGAAGCTGAAGCGCTGCTCCGCGGAGGCCGGCCCCTGGGCGAAATCCTGCTCAACGATCTTGAGCGGCACTTCGCCGAGGCGTGCGACTTATTGCGCCGGTTGGCCGACGAGCTTGACCCGCCTCGAGAGGGGGCCGGAGAGGAATTGCCTGACATCACCCCGGACCGGGGAGAGGTGGCCGCGCGCCTGGCTTTCATGGAAGATCTGCTGCGCGTCGGCAACATGCGGGCGCTGAACGAATACGAGGGGATCAGGCGGATCTGCGGCAGGGATCTGCGCCAACGGTTCTTCCTGCTGGACGATGCCGTCAAACGGCTCAATTTTCCCGCTGCCGCCACCCAATGCCGAATCATTCGAGAGGAACTATCACCATGACTTCCGACATCTCTTCACCCAGCGAACCACAAGCAGCAAGTGCACCCGAACCACTCCCGCGTCTGTTGATCGTCGATGACGAGCCGACCAACATCCAGAGCCTGTACGAGATATTCCGGAGTGATCACGAGGTGTTCATCGCAACCAGCGCCCTGCAGGGACTGGAGATGTGCGACACCAACCCGCCAGACCTGATCATGCTGGACATCGTCATGCCGAGCATGAACGGGCTGGAAATGTGTCGCCAGCTTAAGAGCGACCAGAGGACACGGGATATCCCGGTAATCTTCGTCACCGCCTACGGTAATCCCGAGGAAGAGACCCGCGGACTGGAGGCAGGGGCGGTGGACTTCATCATGAAGCCGTTCAACAGCGCGGTGGTCCGCGCCAGGGTCCAGACCCACCTGACCATGAAGGCCCAGGCGGACCTGCTCCGCTCCATGGCGTTCATCGACGGCCTGACCGGTGTCGCCAACCGCCGCCGCTTCGACGAGAGCCTGGAGGCGGAGTGGCGCCAATGCCGGCGACACAGGGCCCCCCTGGCCCTGCTGATGATCGATATCGATCACTTCAAGAAGTACAACGACAGCTATGGCCACCAGGAGGGGGATGTCTGCCTGCGAAAGATTGCCACGCTGCTGCGGGAAGAGTTGGGGCGGCCCCACGATCTCGTCGCGCGCTACGGCGGCGAGGAGTTCGCCTGTCTTTTGCCGGGGGTGGACATGGAAGGCGCCATGTACAAGGCCCAGTCCATCCTGACGGCGCTCCACAGACAGGCCATTCCCCACGTATCGTCCGAGACGGCGCCCTTCGTCACCATCAGCCTCGGGGTGGCGGTCACGTCTCCGGGACCGGAGCCAAGGCACGGGCAGCTGGTGGCCACGGCCGACACCCAACTCTACAAAGCCAAACAGCAGGGACGCAACCGCATCTGCGGCCAGGAAGTAACCGACTGAAACGGCTGGAGCGGCTAACAGCCCCGGATATGACTATTTTCGGATTTCAAAGAAATATGGAGAGGAGAGAGCGATCGTTTTCGGGGAGTCAATACTCCTCAAGGGAGGCGTGGGGGAAGCTTCCGTCCAGCCAAAACAGAACACGGCAGAGCTCCCAGGGAGACCCTGCCGTGTGCAACCGGTCCACGAACATGTTCATTCGCCGAGAGAAGGGGGCATCGCGCTCAACACCCTGCGCTCCCGCTCCCTAGCGCGCTCCTCCCGCCTTTCCGACCAGCAATGACAACCCGGCCATCGACGGACCTGAGCACTGGGTCAGGGAAAACATGCGAAAGAACGCCGAGTCCTTCACATTCAGACCATCGGGAACCTGGGCAAAGAGCATGTTTTCACCGGTATCGCAGTTGGGCTTGATCCATAGTGCCATGCCCTGCGGCAATCCATGGGTCAAATACATGGTGGTGAACAGGTCTTGCGACGCGTCGTAGCGGGCCAGATCATCTTTGCTGAGCGAGAACGTGTACCACGACATAGCAACCTCCCCTTTCCGTTTTTTCAAGTCCCGCCTCCAGATACGCAGCAGCGGATTACGTGTTCAACTATACTGCTGAACCGCGGCAATTCAACGCCAAGGCCAAGGCCACGAAAAGAACGCCCCCCCCGCTGGCGAGCCGGGGATACAGGCAACGCCACCATGCCACCTCCCCCCTTTCTGCGGCCACAGGATCAGCCGCTACCGCGGCAATGAATCCGTGACGCTTGTAATCCCGCCCCCCCGTGGTACGAAGAAACAATAATCCGGCTTCATATCAGACCATGCACGAAAGGGCTCCCTTTTCAGGATTAGATGAAGCACGACGCTCCGACACGACAAGCGCCGCTCCCCATCGCCAGGAAACAGCCATGATCTCTCCCTGGATTCCCCTCTCCCTGCTCTGCGCCTTCTCCCTTGCCACCAGCGATGCGCTGGCAAAACGCGCGCTTACGCACCACAACGAACACCTGATCCTCTGGCTGCGGCTTCTGCTCGCTTCGCCGTTTCTTTTGGCCATGCTGCCGTTCATCCCGATCCCCACCCTTGCCCCCGGCTTCTACCGTGCAACGCTCGTGTCGCTCCCACTGGAGGCACTGGCAAGTGTGCTCTACATCCGGGCGCTCAAGCTCTCCCCCTTGAGCCTGACGCTGCCGCTTCTGGCCCTGACACCGTTGTTCCTGCTGGCCGTCCCCTCCCTGCTGCTGGGAGAGCGCATCTCCCGCGCCGGCACAGCGGGTGTACTGCTGATCGTCACCGGGACCTATTGCCTCAACCTCGGCAGGGCCAGGAGGGAGTTCCTGGAACCGTTGCGGGCCACCATGCGCGACAGGGGTGCGCGCTGCATGCTGGGAGTGGCCCTGATCTACAGCGTCACATCAACCCTGGGCAAGCAGGCCGTGGCAGCTTCATCGCCCCTCTTCTTCGCCGCGATCTACATCCCGCTTCTTACGCTCTTGCTGACTCCCCTTGCGCTGCGGAACATGAAGGGGGGTGTACGGGGAGTGTTTGCCAGCGGAGCAGTGAAGGAGGCTATCCTGCCCGCACTTTTCTATGCCCTGATGGTGCTGACCCACATGAGCGCCATAGCCATGACCAGGGTCGCCTACATGATATCCCTGAAACGGCTGAGCCTGCTGATGGGAGTCATCTACGGACACGTCCTGTTCCATGAGCAGGGAATTGCCGGGCGACTGGCAGGCACACTGCTGATGCTCTGCGGCGTGGCGCTGATCACCCTCTATCCCTGAGGGCACGCTCTCCCCCTCTCCAGTTCCAGCAGCCGCCTCTTCATCTCCAAGCCGCCGCGGTAGCCCACCAGCTTCCCGCTACAGCCGATGATCCGGTGGCAGGGGATGAAGATGGGGATCGGATTCCTGTTGTTGGCCATCCCCACCGCACGCACGGCTTTGGGGTTGCCCAGTGCGGTGGCGATATCCCGGTAGCTGGCCGTCCGGCCGTAGGGCACCCGGCGGAGTTCCTGCCACACCCGCTGCATGAAGGGGGTGCCGTCCGGCATGAGCGCCAGGGAAAAATCGGTCAGTTCTCCCGCCAGATAGCGTTCAAGTTGCTGAAAAGCTTCTCGCAAGAGCGGCGTCTGGCCCTGTTCCATCTCCCGCGGCACGCTATCCCCCCCCAGGAAGAGGTGGCTGATGCCTCCCCCCTCCTCGGCGATGCCGATTCGTCCCAGACAGGTTTCCTGAAAATGCACCATGGCTTCCTCCTTATCTATGCCCGCAGCATAACGCTCCTTTGACAAGGGCAGTCTGCGCGGTTTACACTGCCCCTCCCGAAGGAGGTCCGGTGTGCCCAACGTTTCAGCACTCTTCATGGTACCATTTCTGCTCACCATCGCCGCCATGGTGGCGGTGGCCGTAACCAGCGCGCGCAACGTCCGCTCGGCAGGAGATTTCTCCCTGGCCGGTCGAAAGGCGAACAGCCGGGACGTGGCCGGCGGAATCCTGGGCACCCTGGTGGGGGGAGCCGCTACCATCGGCACGGCCCAACTGGCCTACCTGCATGGCCTGTCGGCCTGGTGGTTCACCCTGGGCGCCGGCATCGCCTGCCTGTTCCTCGGCCTGGCCCTGGCCCCCTCACTGCGCGGGGGCATGGCAGCCACCATCCCCCAGTTCATATCACGCTACCACGGCGAACGGGCACGGGTCTGCGCCAGCCTCTTCTCGGCCCTGGGCATGTTCATCCACATCGTGGCCCAGCTTTTGGCCGCAGGAGCGCTGCTCTCGACTCTCTTCCAGATTTCCCTTCCCGGTGGCGCCCTGGCAGCCCTCTTGCTCACCGCCCTGTTCACCGTGGGGGGCGGCATGCGCAGCGCAGGCCCCCTGGGGGTGATCAAGACGACTCTGATCTACGCCATCATGCTGGCCGGCGGCATCCTGGTCATCTCAACCGGAGGAGGGTTACAGGAACTGAGACGCTCCCTGCCCCCCTATCCCTGGTTCTCCCTGTTCGGCTACGGAGTATCGGAGGGTATCTCCGACCTCTGCTCCCTGCTGGTGGGGGTCATCTCCACCCAGACCTACCTCCAGTCAATCTTCTCGGCCCGCGACACGGTCGCGGCAAGGAACGGCGCCCTGATCAGCGCCCTGCTGATGCCCCCCCTGGGGCTTTTGGGGATCGCCATCGGAATGTACATGCGCGTGCATGCGCCGGGCATCGACAGCGCCAAGGCCCTGCCGCTCTTCCTGGCCCAGCAGTTCCATCCCGCACTGGCCGGGGTTGCCTTCGCCGCGCTTTTGATCGCTGCCGTCGGCACCGCCGCCGGCCTGGCCATGGGTGTCGGCACGACCCTCTACGTGGACGTGGTGTCGAAACTGAAGCGGACGGCATCCCACGAACTGCCGCTGATGCGGCTGCTCACCCTGGGCGCCCTGCTGGCAGCCTTCGCCGTCCTGCTGTCCGATCCGAATTCTGCCATCATGAAGTGGAGCTTCCTTTCCATGGGGCTGCGGGGCGCCACCCTCTTCCTGCCGCTGCTTTTGGCCATATTCCTGGGTGAGCGCACCAGCGCCCGGGGAGGCGCCCTCTCCATCTACGCCGCACCCACGGCGGTGATCATCGCCGGGGTTATACCCTCCCCCATACCGCCGCTCTACGCCGGCCTGGCCGTCTCCCTTGCTGCCATGCTGCTGGGCTTCGCCTGGCAGCGTCTGGCACCCGGAGCACGAAACTGAGACACCTCCCTGTTGTACCCCGGACATAAAAAGCCCCCCGGGGCAGCGCATCGGGGGGCTTGTTTCAACGGGAGCAGGAGCAGGACAGGGCTCAACCCATGACGATTAACAGGTCGTCCTTCTCCACCTTGTCCCCTTCCTTGAACTTGACCTCCATCACCCGGCCGTCGACTTTGGCCTTGATGTTGGTCTCCATCTTCATGGCTTCGGTTACCATCAGCACATCACCGGCCTTGACCTCGAAGCCCGGCTTGACATTGACCTTGAACACCTTGCCCGGCATGGGAGCGCCGATATGGCTGGGGTTGTCCCTGTCGGCCTTGTCGCGCACGAACACGCCGCTGGTGACCGAACGGTCGCGGATAATCACCGAACGGTTATTGCCGTTCAGGGAGAAGGAAACCACGCGGGTGCCATCATCGTGCAGGCGGCCGATGGCGTTGAGGGCGATGATCAGGGTCTTGCCCGGCTCGATGTCCAGGGAGGTCTCCTGCCCCGGCTCAAGGCCGTAGAAGAAGATCGGGGTCGGTATCACCGAGGTGTCGGAATACTTCTGGAGATGCTTGTCGAAGTCCGGGTACACGTTGGGATAGAGGATGGCGGAGAGCAGCGCCTTGTCGTCCACCGGGTGCCCCAGCTTTTCCTCCAGCTTGCGGCGTTCCTCCTGGAAGTCGATCGGCTGCAGGAGCTCGCCGGGACGGCAGGTGATCGGCTGCTCTCCCTTGAGTATGATCCGCTGCAGGTCGGCAGGCCATCCCTGGTGGGGCTGTCCCAGCATCCCCTTGAACATGCCGACCACCGATTCGGGGAAGGCCAGCTCTTCCCTGGCGGTGTAGATATCCTCCGGCTGCATGTTGTTCTTGACCAGGAACATGGCCATGTCCCCCACAACCTTGGAGGTGGGGGTGACCTTGACGATGTCGCCGAACAGGAGGTTCACCTTGCGGTACATCTCCTTGCACTCCTCCCAGCGGTCGATGAGCCCCATGCCCGCAACCTGCGGCTTGAAGTTGGAGTACTGTCCGCCCGGAATCTCATGCTCGTAGACCTCGGCCGTGCCTCCCTTGAGGCCGGACTCGAAGGGGGCGTAGTAATCCCGCACCGTTTCCCAGTAGTTTGACAGCTGCTGCAGGCCGCGGCCGTTGACCAGCGGGTCGCGCTCGCTCCCCTCCAAGGCCGAGGCGATGGCGTTCAGGCTGGGCTGGGCGGTCAGGCCGGACAGGGCGGAGAGGGCCGCATCCACGATATCCACCCCGGCCTCGCTGGCCTTGAGCAGGGTGGCGCCGCCGTTGGAGGAGGTGTCGTGGGTATGCAGATGCACCGGGATGCCGATGTTCTCCTTAAGCGCCTTGATCAGCCGGTAGGCGGCAAAGGGCTTGAGCAGGCCGGCCATGTCCTTGATGGCCAGGATGTGGGCGCCCATCTTTTCCAGTTCCTTGGCCAGGTTGACGTAGTATTCCAACGGATACTTGTCACGCTTGGGATCGGTGATGTCGCCGGTGTAGCAGATGGCCGCCTCGCAGATCTTGCCTGTCTTGCGCACCGCCTCCATGGCCACCTGCATGCCTGTGGTCCAGTTGAGGGAGTCGAACACGCGGAAGACGTCGATGCCTGAGCGGGCCGCCTCATCGACGAAGCGTTCCACCACGTTGTCCGGGTAGTTGGTGTAGCCCACGGCATTGGAGCCGCGCAGCAGCATCTGCAAGAGGACATTGGGCACTTTCTCCGACAGGGCATGCAGCCGTTGCCAGGGGTCTTCCTTCAGGAAGCGCATGGAGACATCGAAGGTCGCTCCTCCCCAGCACTCAAGGGAGAAGAGCTCCGCCCCCAGGTAGGAGGTGGGCTCGGCGATCTTGAGCAGGTCATAGCTGCGCACGCGGGTGGCCAGGTTGGACTGGTGGGCGTCGCGCATGGAGGTATCAGTCAGAAACAGCCGTTCCTGCTCCAGCACCCACGTGCAGAATGCCTCGGCGCCCATCTTTCTGAACAGGTCGCGGGTCCCCTGGGGGCGGGGGGAGAGCACATCCACCTCGGGCACCCTGGCTTCGGCAAGTTGGGACGACTTCATGCGCTCGGTGATGCCGGGAATACCATTGACAACCACCTCGCCCAGGTAATTGAGCAGTTTGGAGGCACGGTCCTTCCGCTCCTCGAAGACCAGAAGCTCGGGATGCTTGTCAATGAAGGAGGTGTCGCACTTCCCCTCCAGAAACACCGGGTGGGTAACCACGTTCTCCAGGAAGGCGATGTTGGTCTTGACCCCGCGGATCCTGAACTCCCGCAGGGCCCGGTCCATGATATGGGCCGCCTCCGGGAAGGTAAGTCCCCAGGTGCCCACCTTGACCAGCAGCGAATCGTAGTGGGGGGTGATCCTGGCGCCGGTGGTGGCGTTGCCGGCGTCCAGACGCACCCCGCAGCCGGCAGCAGAGCGGTAGGTGGTCAGCATGCCGAAATCAGGGGCGAAGTTGTTGGCCGGATCTTCGGTGGTCACGCGGCACTGGATGGCATAGCCGCGCATGTTGATGGCGCCCTGGGAAGGGATATTGATCTCCGGGTCAGAGAGGGCGTAACCGCCGGCCACCAGGATCTGGTTCTGCACCAGGTTGCGGCCGGTGATCATCTCGGTCACGGTATGCTCCACCTGGATGCGGGGGTTCATCTCCATGAAGTAGTAACGCCCCTGCTGATCCACCAGGAACTCCACCGTACCGGCATTGCGGTAGTTGACCTGCCGGGCGATCTTCAGCGCAGCGTCGCACAGTTCCTCGCGCAGTTCGGGGGTGATGCAGAGGGAAGGCGCGAACTCCACCACCTTCTGGTGGCGGCGTTGCACCGAGCAGTCACGCTCGAAGAAATGCACCAGGTTGCCGTAGTTGTCCCCCAGCACCTGCACCTCGATATGCTTGGGGTTCTCCAGATAGCGTTCCAGGAACACGGCCGCGTTGCCGAAGGCAGCCTTGGCCTCGCTCCCGGCCGCCACCAAGCCTTCCAGCAACTCTTTCTGGTTGTGGGCCACACGCATGCCGCGACCGCCGCCGCCGGCCGCCGCCTTGACGATGATCGGGTAACCGTACTGCTTGGCGAACTTCAGGGCATCCTCTTCCCGCTCGATGGGATCCTCGGTGCCAGGCACCACATTGACACCGGCAGCCGTGGCCATCTTGCGGCCGGCAACCTTATCCCCCAGGGCGCGTTGCATCTCGCCCGTGGGACCGATGAAGACGATGCCGTTGGCCTCGCACTTCTCGGCAAACTCGGCGTTCTCGGACAGAAATCCATAGCCGGGGTGGATCGCCTCCACACCGACCTTCAGCGCCAGGGCGATGATCTCGTCGATGCCCAGGTAGGCCTCCACGGGCGCCTTGCCCTTGCCGATCAGGTAGGCCTCATCAGCCTTGTAACGATGCAGCGACAGTTTGTCCTCTTCGGAATAAATGGCCACCATCCTGATGCCCAGCTCGGCGCAGGCGCGGAAGATGCGGACGGAAATCTCGCCGCGGTTGGCTGCCATGATTTTTTTAAACTTCCTCTTCTGCATTGAATGACCTCCTGATCCTGATAAGTATCGCTATGTCCGGCAAACGCGGCGACAATCCATCGCCAAAAAAAGATACAAGCTATTTTATATAGTTACACCTCTACAAACTAGGCACTAAATCATGTTTTCCACGAATTTGTCAACAGGGTTTTTGGCCTTGCCGTAACGTAGCGGATATGATACAAAAATCTTCATTTAATGTTGTCCCGGAGGCGTTGTCATGGATATTCAAGTCCTTCCGCTCCCCGCGGAAAAAATGAAACAGAAAGCACAAGACGAAACCAAGCTCAGCTTTGGCCGGCAATTCACCGACCGCATGCTGCTGGTGGAATGGAAGGCCGACCAGGGGTGGTGCGACGCGCGCATCCAGCCCTACGCTCCCTTTGTACTTGATCCCTCCTGCCTGGTGTTCCACTACGCCCAGGAGATATTCGAAGGCCTGAAGGCCTACAAATGGGCCGACGGCAGGATAGCGCTGTTCCGTCCCGAGATGAACGCACGGCGCTTCAACCAGTCCGCCGACCGGCTCTGCATGCCGGACGTGCCCGAGGAACTGTTCCTGGGTGGCATCGAGAAACTGCTCTCCCTGGAGAAGGAGTGGATTCCCGGCGCGCCGGGAACCTCGCTCTACATCCGGCCGGCCATGATCGCCGTGGAACCGGTGCTGGGCGTCAAGCCGTCAAGCCACTACTACTTCTTCGTCATCCTCTCCCCGGTGGGCGCCTACTACTCCGCAGGCTTCAACCCGGTCAGCATCATGGTGGAAGACCACTACGTGCGCGCCGTACCCGGCGGCACCGGCGAAGCCAAAACCGGCGGCAACTACGCCAGCTCGCTCAAGGGGGCGCTGGAGGCCAAGAACAAGGGCTATGACCAGGTGCTCTGGCTGGACGGCCGCGAACAGCGCTATGTCGAGGAAGTCGGATCCATGAACATGTTCTTCGTCTATGGCGACACAATCGTTACCGCGGCCATGAACGGCTCGATCCTCTCCGGCATCACCCGCGATTCCATACTCAAACTGGCTGTCTCATTGGGATACCGGGCAGAGGAACGCAGCATCGAAATCAATGAGTTGATGGACGACATCAGGGGCGGCAAGGTGACCGAGGCCTTTGGCAGCGGCACCGCGGCCGTGGTCTCGCCGGTGGGTAAACTCTGCTTCAAGGACGAGGTCGTCCACCTGAGCGGAGGCACGGTGGGCGCGATAACCCAGAAACTGTACGACACCCTGACCGGCATCCAGACCGGAAAAATCAAGGACGAGTTCGGCTGGGTCAGGTTCGTCGCCTGACAGAGCGCGATCACGCACAATCCGCGCAGCCGCTCCCGGGCACGAGCCGTTTCCGGGGACGGCTGCGCAGGCAAATCCACAACCATGAGTCCAGCACACAGTAACAGGATGAGCCAACCAGCGAACAAGCTCTGCATATCGTGTCGCCGCACCTGCAAGCAGGCGGCCCATGCCGTCGTGGCCCAGTGTCCGCGCTACTACCCCTACAACCGCGGGCGGATGAAACAGGAATGCACCTGGAAGCAGCTGGAACTCGGCCTCTGAAGAGTCACACGTCCGTTTTCGTCCTTCCC
The DNA here is from genome assembly GCF_000015045.1 of Pelobacter propionicus DSM 2379. Taxonomy (GTDB): domain Bacteria; phylum Desulfobacterota; class Desulfuromonadia; order Geobacterales; family Pseudopelobacteraceae; genus Pseudopelobacter; species Pseudopelobacter propionicus. The sequence continues at coordinate 1,410,361 of NC_008609.1, read as the reverse complement.
CTTCCCCGCCCGTCCGAGGATCCGACCACATGCAGATCTACGGCAGCTTTTTTTTCGGCATCTGGATAAAGTTCTTCTTCCTGCTGACCCCCTTCTTCGTACTCTCCACATTCCTCTCCATGACCCAGCGATATGAGGCCAGGGAACGGAGGAAGCTGGCCCTGCGGGTAACCGTCGCCGTGCTGGTGGCCTGCTTCACGCTCTACTTCTTCGGCAACACCCTCTTCTCCCTGTTCGGCATAACCCTGGACTCATTCCGCATCGGCGCGGGGGCGCTTTTGTTCCTCTCGGCGGTGCAACTGGTGTACGGTGACGACAAGGCCCCGCCGGGGGGAGAACGGGAGGTCATCTCGGTTGTCCCCCTCGCCATTCCAATCACCGTGGGGCCGGGCACCACCGGAGCCCTGTTGGTCATGGGAGCGGAGATTCAACAGAGCTGGGAGATCCTGGTGGGCTGCGCGGCCCTGGCAACCGCCGTGCTCTGCATCGGCCTGCTGCTCTTCTGCGCCGCCTCCATCGAGCACCTGATCGGCAAGCGGGGGATCATCATCCTGAGCAAGATCACCGGCCTGTTTGTCGCCGCCCTGGCAGCCCAGATCGTCTTCACCGGAATACGCAATTTCATGACAGCCGGATGAATCAGAACGCCATGGCAAAGGTTGACAGATTCGAAAAAATCAGCTAATGCTAGTCTTCCGTTTCCCAGCCGGTTTTATGGCCAGAGACCGACAAAAGCAAGCCTTCGTGACATCAATGCCGTTTTAGCTCAGTTGGTAGAGCACATCACTCGTAATGATGAGGTCGTCGGTTCGATTCCGACAAACGGCTCCAGTTTAATTATTCCAATAGTTTAGTACTGTTAGAACAGAAAGACCCGTTTTTGTCACAGTTTTAGGACTGAGTGAAAGCGGGTTTTTTATGTCTAAGCACCTCTTCACTCGTAACGGTAGGTATTACTTCCGTCAGTGGTTTCCCCTTGATCTCCGCCCCCTGTTTGGCAATAAGACCGACATAGCCAAGTCGCTCAAGACCTCCAACAAGAAGGAAGCTCTGGCCCTCGCTGGTGGGCTTCAGCAGAAATTCAGCGTTGCCTTCACATTGATCCGCACGGGCTTGCTCTCGCCTGAGATGCTTGATGGATTGATGGCATACACCCTACCCTGCAAGCATCACAAACCAGCTCCCCCCCACTCACCCGTTGTATCCCCCACTTCCCAAAGAGCTTCAGTAAAGCTCTCTAAGCTCATTGATATGTACACAAAAGAGCACTCTCCGAACTGGACACCCAAGAGCCAACATGAAATTGACAGACAGCTAGAACTTCTGATGATGGTTCTTGACAACAAACCTGTCTGCGACATTGATAGGGCATCTTGTGTAAGTTGTCGGGATATACTACGAAGGCTTCCTCCTGGTTTCATGAGAATCAACAGGTTCAAGAACCTCACTGTACCGGAACTGCTTAAGGTGAATACAGGAAATGAAGGGATGCACCTCGCTACAGTAAACAAATATATGATCCTCCTTTCCTCGCTGCTCAAATGGGGAGCCAAACATGGTCATACTGATAGTAATCCCGCTGAGGGTTTGACTCTTGGGAAAGATACCCGCACCGACGAGGAACGGAAGGCATACAGCAACGATGACTTGCGGAAGGTTCTGGATCATTGCTCAGTTCAGGTTAAGCCATATAGACGATGGGTGCCTCTTATCGCTATGTACTCAGGGATGAGACTTGAAGAAATCTGCCAGCTCTCTACAGAGGACATAAGAACCATAGATGGGATTGTCTGCTTTGATGTTAACACGCAAGGAGATAAACGCCTGAAATCCAAGTCGTCAAAAAGGATTGTTCCCGTCCATCCTGACCTAATCAGCATGGGGTTGCTGGTGTATCTGGAGCAGAAGAGAGGCGCATCTCCTGCTGGGTGTAACCTGTGGGGGTTGTCAAAGGGCAGATGGGGATACGGGAAGAATGTTGGCAACTGGTACGGTAACAGCTTCAACAGGCAGTACATCACCGATGATCCGCTGAAGTGCTTCCACTCCTTCCGACACTCCTGAGAGTAAACACGATAATCGAGGGAGGTTCAGACTTGCTAATTGAGGGATCATTGCAGGCCCTGACCTGACGATCATGGATGCTGGATGGGCGGCGGTTGAGCCCTGCATAACAGTAGGTTCATCCGCCGCCCCCAGGTTTTTCCTACCTCAGTTGCCGCATGAGCTCCCTTGCCTTCTTCCGGCTGTAACCGATGTCCTCCCTCGATACGTCATACAGATAGACCGGATAGTTAAACCCTGTCTTGATGAGCAGTCCTCCGTTCCAGTCAGTGATCATGGTGATGCTTCTAATATTCCGACGGTAGCGGAACCATGTCGTATTTTCCTCCGTGATCTCCACATCGAGCGTTTCCAGCCGTCTTTTCTGGGGGTTATACACAGTGCATTCCATATCCACCTCCCGGGCTATTTCAGGAACGGCGCGGCTGACGCACGGGAGGAGTGAATAGGTCGAAGTAGAGGGGTTCGTCGATGCGCGGGAGGTTGCGCTCGGCGGCGGCGGTGAGCAGTTCCGCCGCCATGTGTGTGAGCACCCGCAGGTTTCCGTGTGCATGGGTTGCCAGGGTTTGGATCAGCTCCGGTGCGATCAACTGGGGCGCCCCGGCTTTCTGCAGGACGTAGTCCAGGTAGGAAGCCAGCTCCTGCGGGGTGAGCGCGGAGAGTTCCAGGCGGGCGCGGATGCGACTGCCCAAGGGTAGGAGTTCCGGGGTGCGGAAGCGCTGGGGGAGCCGGGCGTCGCCGCACAGCACGGTGAAGAGCAGGCTCTGGGAGTCGAAGCTCGCGCTTTGCAGGAGCCTCAGTTCGGTCAGGCACTCGGAGCTGACCTCCTGAGCCTCATCGACCAGGAGCAGCGGGCGCAAGAGAGTCGCTGCACAGTGTGCGCGCCAGCGCTCACGCAGCGCCTTGAATCCGCCATACCGGTTGGCGGGATTGAGCTGAACGCCGAATAGCTCTCCAAGCTCGCGATAGAAATCGGCGACCTTGCTTTGGGGGCGCTCCATCACCCCCACTACGATGTCGGGCAGTTGTCCCAGGCGGGCGCCAAGCCACTGCAGGGTCTTCGATTTGCCGTAGCCCGGCTCACCGGTGATCAGGGAGAACCCGCCCTGGGAGACCAGGGACTCCAGGCGCCGGGCAAAGAGTTCGGCGCCCGGCAGCGGCCAGAGCGCCTCCACGGGAAGCGCCGGCACGAACGGGTTGTACTTGAGCCCGTAGAGGGCCAGGAGAGTCTTATCGTTCATCGGGACCCTCCTTCACGGCAAGATAGGCCGGTGGAAGCCCGGTGGCGGCGTAATCCGCCAGCCACTTGCGAAGCAGTGCGGGCATCTCCTCGGGTGAGGCGTTCGCCTGGGCCGACTGCGCCGCAACCGGTTCCAGAGTGCGGCGCTGACCGGAGGCGTTTTTCTCCTTGTCCTGGGGGAGCAGCCGGGCCAAGGGATTGCAGCTGTCGGGATCCACTAGAACCATCCGGCTTACGTCCCAACCGGCATGGCGTAACGTCAGGCGGGGGAGATGCCTGAACCGCGACGGGACCTCGAAGCGCACCCCCTCGACCGTCACGGTTGCATCGCTTTTGCGCTGGGTGCGCGTAACCTGGCGGGTGAAGGCGAGATTCAAGGAGTCCATGTCGGGAGCCGAGCGGGAGACCTCCGGTCCGGCGAGCAGGCGCTCGATCGGAGCGCAGCCGATCTCGCTGTGGGTACGGCGGTGATAGTCCTGTTCGACCCACGCCTGGGTGGTGCGGTTGAGGAACTCCAGCCGCAAGGGGCTCACCCCGCGCAAAAGCTCCATGAGACGTCCCTCAAGCTGCGCCCAGAACACCTCCTGTTTCCCGTTCATATAGGGCGAGTAAGGAAGGGTTGTGTCGTGGCTCACCCCGAGTCGGGCCAGCCCCTCCCGGGTTTCCTCCGCCAGCATCGCGCTTCCATTATCGGTCATCAGAGCCCTGGGAAGCCCACGTTTCAGCATCGCCTGCGTGAGAGCATGCGCGAGGTTCTGGGCGCTTTCCGCCAGATACCACTGCAGATGGCAGCAGAGCCTGCTCCGGTCGTCCAGAACCGCGCACACCAGGGGCGTCTGCCAGCCCCCCTCCTCGTCCAGCACCTTGAGGCTTCCCTGGTGGAAGTCGAGGTGCCACAGGGCGTGCACGTGGCTCGCCTCATAGCCGCGAATCTCACGGCTTTCGCGGCGCCGGACGGCGCGGCGTTGTCCTTCGGTCGGGTTCGCGGGCTCGCGCCTTTTCTGCCACCCCTTCTCCCGCATTCGGCGAAGCACGCTCTGGTAGCTCGGCAAGGCTCCCATCTGGGGCTTTTGGGCCACTTCGGCGGCGAGGTTGTCGTAGTGCAGTTGCACCGTCCAGCGAGGATACCTGGCATACTGCACTTCCAGGGCGCTCAAGAGCGCCTCGGACAGCGCAATCTGACACCCGGCGTCCGAACGCGCCTTGCGACTCAGCGCAGCGATCGGGTCCGCGGCGTCCTTCGCCTGGTAGTACCAGCGTTCGAGCGTGGAAAAACCAAGTCGTATAGACTTCTCCGGGAGCAGGGGATGCCGGTACACCCTCTCGCTCAATTCCCGGATCTTTCCCTGCAACTCCCCGCTCGCGGCAGGGCTCGCCAATAGCGGTCCGATCACCTGCAGCCGAAACCTGGCCCAGCGCTGCTTCGGGACTACATTCTTCTTCATTTAAGGCTCCTTTCCGGCCGCCATCCAGGCGTCTCCACTGTGGAGCACCTTCGGGTCAGCCAAGAGCCGCCTTATAAACCATTCCGAGCCCGATGCGAATCCGCCATCTTTTGCGCGGACCCTTACGACAGTCCAGCTCCCTCGCCGATCCTGTTCAAAAGCCGCATCCCGCAAGCAGTCGCAGACAGCGCACCAACGCCGTTTCCGGGCCGTCGCGGCCAAGCCCCAGGCGCTCCAGCACCCCCAACGGAATCGCTTCCGCCGCCACTGGAGGGATCAGGAGACCGCGCAATCTTTGCCAGGTTGAGGTATGCGGGAAGGTCGAGCGAAAAAACGCCAGCCAGCGTCTGAAAGTCGAGAGGGTGACGCCGAAGAGGTCCATGATCTTGCGGGCGCTGTAACCCTTTTCCCGCTGTTGGCGAAGGGCTGTGGCGACAACGATCACCCCGCCCCAATAAACACGCCGGCCCAGGAAGAGCACCGATGGCGGCAAGGTCCGTCGTCGGCAACCTTCACGACCGCAGCAAAGACTATGGCGTATGAAGAATGTTTCGAACAGGTTGGCGGGGCCGCCACGGGGTTTGCGCACATAGGCGCCTCGGTGCAGCGGTCCCGAACAGTAGGGCAACCAAGGGAGCGCACCCCCTCGGCAAGGTCGACGTCGATGTTATGAAGGAGGGAAAAAAGCTTCTGACGCTGAATAATTTCTGGTAGCATGACTCCTGCCTGATTCCTGCTGGGCAAGGAGGAGCCCCCGTCGATTCCGCCAAGAAAAGTGAGGGGGCTTCTCCATCTTTTCCTCACATTTCTCGTCTATTTCTCGCCTAATTTCCATCAATTTTTCTGATCAGCCTCACTCCTTTGCCGATAACCTGAAGCAACAGGGAGCACAAGAGAGTCTCATAGGTGAACTCATGGGGCACGCTAACGCATCCATTACAACGGGAAGGTACGGCAAGAGGTACAAGGCTGATGTTCTGCTAGAGGTGGTCGTGAAGGTTGACTATGGGGTGATAACGGAGTAAGTTATTCAAATTATTAGGCTATGCATTAAGGAACGTGTCGTCATGCTTGAACGCAAGAATATCGAGTTTCCCTTATGGCGTAAAAAGGTCGACAAGTCCCTCTTTGGTTACAATGGAACAACCATACCTAACTGGGCTTGTGATATGTGGAAGCTCCCTGAAACCTTTGCTGATGTATCTTCCAAAAAAGATGAAGGTTCAATCGTTAAAATCAACTTCAACTCAACCTTGTATGATGGGTGGGTTACATCTGCTAAGAAAGGCCGACGCAGTCCTGCCTATCGCCTTTGGTACGATGAGTCCCTTTCACTTGAACTAAAGCATACCTTCTTGATGAGTTACATGAGGTCGTTGGAAACGAACCTTAGTTCCCGTAAGACGACTGACATTGAGAAAACCATCCCCTTCTGGGAGTTCCTCGACATAGAGTATGATTCTTCTAAGAGGCTCTTTAAGTTTTGCGCTTATTACACTCAGGAGCCAAGTTTCCCTGAACTCTTCAAGCGTCTTGTACAGTCATCTGCAATCCAGAGAATTGATGATGAGATAGCTAACAAGGGTGAAGCAAGGATACATAAGCAGGATTGGATGTTGCGAAGTGCGCTTCCTCTTCAGCAGGGAGCAAAGAATGTTATTTACACACTTATTGATACTAGAAACAAGCTCATATATATCGGTGAGGCTGTTGACCTAGTGAAGCGACTAAGTGCAAATTATGCATCAATTCCTCACTGGGATTATTTCCGTTATGATGTCCTACCAGATGTGTTTGCTCCGCACAGAGTTACTCTTGAGCGCATGATAATAAGAGACTTGGCTGCGTTATTGCCTAACAAGAAGCATGATAACAATATTTGCATATCTGAATATATCCTTGCTAACACTAAGATAGATAGCTAATATTATTTGTATATTTAGCTGTTACTGGTTTCATGATTTTGTGGCATGTCTATAATTTGTAATTCAAGGGGTCAAGCATGAAATGGGTTGTTGCAGCAGCAATGTTTAGTTGCCTGATGATGTTAGCTGGATGCTCCGGTTCTGTGAATACTGTTATTAAGCCTGATACTGATTTAAAGAAGTACAAGACTGCATATGTCGACATGTTGACGCAAGATGAGTTTAACCTCGGAGCTGCAATAATGGCACATATGACTGGAATGGGCTTTATGGTTAAGCAGACTCCGCTACCAAAGGATGTCTCTGAAACTGATCTCTTGGTAAAGTATGACTATTATGATGGTTGGGACATGCGGAAGTACATGAAGAACTTCAGTATTAATATCTTCGATGAAAAATCTAATACCTTGCTGCTTAACTCAAGATATGACCTAACGGGGATATGGCGGGGAGAAGAGTTTAGAATCAACTACACGTTTAACGATATAAGAATCAAGGCTGGGTATCCACCACTGCAAGACTTTGAGTAGCAACATAACCACTTGTGGGTTAACGACTGATGGATACACTTTGTCACATCGTAAGGTTCAATGTCTTGTGCTTCCTCCGTGCCGCCCTCCCGGTACTCGCCAAGGGTTGGCCTTGGGTTTCACGGGAGGGACGCACAATAGAGGGCGCAGGGAGTGCGGTTCTACAGGCGCATGGCTCAGACTTTGGGGGTCAATTTGTCAATAATATACTATTGAGAATTTCACCCCCTAACTCAGGGGGCCAGTTTCAGGAAAGCCGCTCTCTGGAGTTCCATTTGATACCCGACGGTTATCCGCTTTAGCTCCTCGTTTAGGTATGTGCCCGGTGTCTTGATCCTGCGTACAATATCCTTCCAAGTTTCACTATTAATATCCAATGCTTTGCTGATATCGGATGCAGCAATCCTATCACCAACACCAAGCTTCTTCAGGTAAGCAACAAGGCTTTCATCCCAGTTACCCCTTCCTGATTTCCTGCCACGTTTCTTCTGCTTCTGGCTGTCGTAGTTCCAACCGGTTATCCTGATTCCGGGCATCTCGCGGCTGATACCATCAAGCAGGGTCTTTGCTTTGTTCTCCGTTGGCAACAACATGAACACATCTGTCTTGGGGCAGTTCCCGTCCTCATCGGTAACTTTACGACAACGAACTCTGTTCACTGCCTGCACAATGTCGGTTATCATCTGGCCGTCATCTATTGCTATCCTGATATCCTCGTGTTTCTTGAACTTCCGTAGATTTTTGTCTTGTAACCATGCAGTGCTCTGCATCCCTTGATAACCCATGAAGACGGAAGCTGACCACCGCTTGGGTTTGTACGGCAAGCCGAAGATAACTACGGTGTCATGATCATTCCACTCGTTTGACCCATCTAGTGCTCCCCAGTGTGCAACCGACATGTTGAAGTTCTGCGGGATACACTGCTTTAAGAAGGGTTCAACGTCATCGTGCGTTATGACCAGAACCTTTCTCTGTTCCGTATCTTTGCTGAACTGCACATCAAGGTGGTCTACGAGGTCTTGGCTGAGTTGCAGTGCTTTCTTGTTGTCACCCATTTCTGAGTTGCCGACCTTGTGACCATAGCTGGTGTGCACCGTAACGTTCTGGTAGTTCCTTGTGCCGGTTGGCGGTTTAATTACAGAAGCACCTTTGCATAGATCATAGACCGGATTACACATAGCAGTAGCATCGAGGATCACGCCACCTCTTGCATCAGGTGGAACGATATAACGTGCTGCGTTGAACGTTGGTGTCGATTGATTCCGACTGTAGAAGATGAATGTCTTCAACAGAGAATTAACGGCAGAGACAGTTTCAAGGCAGTTCCTTACAAGTCTCGCGTTCTCACCGGCATCATGCTTTTTGATCAATCTGTCCATCTTGATTTTTCTCAATGCTTTTTTGAATTCTGTCAAATCCAAGCAGGATAGTGAATCAAGAGGGATGCCGTTTACCGTGCGGCTGCCAGAGTTTTCATTGTTGAAAAACCACTGACATGTGGGAAGGTCGTTGAGAATGCTTTCTTTGTGAGGTCTTTTATTATCCTCTGCGTATTGCTCCAAGATACCTTTCAAGCGGCACAACATTTCCCATTCTGAAGGAAACTCTTTCTTGATGGGTTCGCATAGGAACAGGACTGCTTTAATATCCTCGAGCTGAATCTCCGTGTATTCAACGAGGTCTATTGCTTCATCTATGACTACGAGCTTCCGCCTACCGGACTTGAAGTTGTAGAAGTAATCCCACGTGTCCTCAATCTCTGCGTTACGGTTCAATTCATCCAAGGCTCTGGAATAGGCGTTATGCGTAATGACCAATTCCGGATGCTGAGCAAGTTCCGACATCTTGACCAAGCCCTTCTTGTCTGAGTGATAGCTGATTGCTGTGTCCGGTTTCTTCGGATCACCGGAATACGCCCTCGATAATTCATTGATCTGCTGAGCGATGTTATCGGCATCGTCAATCCTTCTGGTGACAATGATCATGCCGGGGTGGCTGTATAACGGGATGTTCTGGGTATTCAGCATTGATGCGTAAACGATCAGTCCTTGGGTCTTTCCGCTTCCGGTGGGTGGACACAGAACCTTCCAAGTCTCTTCTTCCCATGGATCGTCGGCGGCTCTGTGCTTGTCATTGAGTGCCGTACACGTCTGATGCCATGACCTGCGCAAGGGTGCGCTGACGACATTACCGAAACCAGCCCATCTGTTTTCCATTCTCTCAAGGAACAGCGTAGGAGAAATTGACATGCTCAGAGTACGCCCTTTGCTGCTCTCTGGGTTTGTACGATTTCCTGCTGTACTGACCGGCTAGGCATAACTTCAAGTTTCTCAAGCAATGCCCTCAATGCTCGCCGCACGATTACTGAATTACTGAATCTCTGTCCGTGGCGTATGTATGCCTGCTGGCACGCTGATAATGCTGCACATGTGATGATGTCTAAGTTCAAGTGGTACTGGCTACCTGAGTGCTTCCGGGTTTGCTGCTGGGGCATGTGTTCTCCTTTGGTTGCTCTCCGTAGAATCCGAAGACTGGTGAAGGGTGAGCTTGCGTATCTCTGTCGGCTATGTTCCGAGAAACAGATACACGGCTGACGTGAGGATATTGGGCAACGGGATACGATCTATAAGAGGTCCCAATTGATAACTGGCAGAAACAATTGATCAGCGTTGGAGTGGTGCTCATGGTGTTTAGGCAATAGTTCAGGCCACGTTCCAATCTGTCAGATAACGGTGTACCGCTGGTGCACAGTTTTGGTTGACACATTTTCTGTGTATTAAGGGTTCAAAAGAATATTGTTTGACATTTGCCCAGATAAGTCTTAGATGGTTAATACACAAACAGGACAGGAGGGCATGCTGTGGGAGAGCGAACGGGAAGGGTTCTAGGGTACAAGCGGGTATCGACATTTGAGCAGAACACGGCTAGGCAGCTGGAGGGCGTGAAACTTGATCTGGTATTTGAGGACAAGGTAAGCGGAAAGAGCGTGGATAGGCCAGAGCTGAAGCAACTCATGCGTACAGCGTACAAAGGTGATCTTGTTGTAGTGCATTCGATGGATAGGCTTGCTAGGAATCTGATTGACCTTAAGCTGATCGTGTCTGAGTTGGTAGCAGGTGGGGCTAGGGTACAGTTCGTGAAAGAGGGGCTTACCTTCTCTGGTGAGGCTGATCCGTACTCAGAGCTAATGCTTAACATGATGGGAAGCTTTGCGGAGTTTGAGCGACAGCTTATACGATCAAGGCAGATGGAAGGCATTGCCATTAGAAAAGCAGCTGGCGGTTATAAAGGGGTAGGGCGCAAGAGGTCTATCACCGATGAACAGATAGAGGTGATCAAAAGCAGAGTTGCAGCAGGTGAGAAGAAGACAGTGATAGCCAAGGATATGGGTATAAGCAGAGAGTCAATTTACAAGCTCTTGAAGGCTAATGCTAACTAATACGAATAGATACGCTTGTCTGTTCAGCTCAATGCACGTTGTCTGATAGCAGGCAAAGCAGGCGTCCTGTGCGCCCCCTGAAGCCCCTCCCGTATCGCCCATCCCCTTGGCTATGCCCCGGAACCTGTAAGTCTCTGAGGGGCCAGCGGTGCGGTGCATAGGGGATTCCCGCCACACTCAGAGTCTGAACACCCCGCCGCAACAACACAGCAATTTCAACATTCTGTAGCTCAATAGATTCGCTTTGCCCTCCACAACCCCGTTAAGGCCGAGCACCTAAGCAGGTATAGTACGGCATGGCTTGACATACTGTCGGGCCTCAGAGGCGATCCTCGTGACGATCTGGCAGGGAGGGTGTCAAGCTGGAATGACAGTACAAGCGTTTATCTCAGCGTGGGTAGTTGCTCAGCTACAAAAATAGTTGACTTGGAGGCTATCTAGACAGTAAGTTTGTCACAGTTTTTGTCACAGTTTTTATTAGAATCAATCAAATCTCAGCCTACAAAACAGACAGACACCTTTCTCAGCATCTAACACAAGCTATTGACCTCATTGCCGTTTTAGCTCAGTTGGTAGAGCACATCACTCGTAATGATGAGGTCGTCGGTTCGATTCCGACAAACGGCTCCAGCAAAAATAAAGGGTTACAGCAACAGGCTGTAGCCCTTTTTCGTTCCCAAACCCTTGACTGGTATCCAGCCAGGCATCTTCTGTCCCGGAAAACAGCCCTGGTAATCGGTATTGCCTTACTCTGCCGACTGCGTCACCGCAACGCCGTGGCATCCACTTACAAATCACCCGCCTTTACCAGCCCGTCCAACACCTCCACCAGACGCCGCTTGGCTTTGTGCTCCAGGCGCAGGCTAACGATCAACGCATTCCAGTCGGCGAGACGACCGGTCTCTCCGTACACCCTGCGCATATGGCGCAGATAGCGGGCAGCCTCCTGATAGGCCTTCGGCTTGACCTGCCTGATCAGGCGGTCGGCAATGGATTTCCAGATCCCGAGGGCAACGTCGGGATGGCTTGCGGCTATGGCCGTGGCCAGCTGCTCGTCAATACTCCAGCTCCAGCGCCTGGTTTTGTTCAACTCCTGAAAGAGCGCTACGGCATCATCGTAGCGTTGTTCCAGGATGGCGATCTCAATCAGCATTTCCCGGTTAGGGAAACTATCCTGTCCGAATTTTTCCCGGGACGCAGGTACCTTGACCTCAATCCCCGGCAGCGGCCAACGGCTCTTCCCCGCGCCGCCCGTTGCGGGAAGCCGCCCGGTCTGGAGATAGTCCAGTATCCCGCCGCGCACTTCGGGCCACGAACCAGCCTTCTCCGCAGCCTGACGCAATTTCCGGTACGCCTTCTCCGTCGGTTGACCAAAGAAATCTTCGGCCCGGTAGGCAGCCGCCAGATCCAGCTTACCCTCCTCCTGAGGCTGATCAGAAAAATTGATGGAAATTAGGCGAGAAATAGACGAGAAATGTGAGGAAAAGATGGAGAAGCCCCCTCACTTTTCTTGGCGGAATCGACGGGGGCTCCTCCTTGCCCAGCAGGAATCAGGCAGGAGTCATGCTACCAGAAATTATTCAGCGTCAGAAGCTTTTTTCCCTCCTTCATAACATCGACGTCGACCTTGCCGAGGGGGTGCGCTCCCTTGGTTGCCCTACTGTTCGGGACCGCTGCACCGAGGCGCCTATGTGCGCAAACCCCGTGGCGGCCCCGCCAACCTGTTCGAAACATTCTTCATACGCCATAGTCTTTGCTGCGGTCGTGAAGGTTGCCGACGACGGACCTTGCCGCCATCGGTGCTCTTCCTGGGCCGGCGTGTTTATTGGGGCGGGGTGATCGTTGTCGCCACAGCCCTTCGCCAACAGCGGGAAAAGGGTTACAGCGCCCGCAAGATCATGGACCTCTTCGGCGTCACCCTCTCGACTTTCAGACGCTGGCTGGCGTTTTTTCGCTCGACCTTCCCGCATACCTCAACCTGGCAAAGATTGCGCGGTCTCCTGATCCCTCCAGTGGCGGCGGAAGCGATTCCGTTGGGGGTGCTGGAGCGCCTGGGGCTTGGCCGCGACGGCCCGGAAACGGCGTTGGTGCGCTGTCTGCGACTGCTTGCGGGATGCGGCTTTTGAACAGGATCGGCGAGGGAGCTGGACTGTCGTAAGGGTCCGCGCAAAAGATGGCGGATTCGCATCGGGCTCGGAATGGTTTATAAGGCGGCTCTTGGCTGACCCGAAGGTGCTCCACAGTGGAGACGCCTGGATGGCGGCCGGAAAGGAGCCTTAAATGAAGAAGAATGTAGTCCCGAAGCAGCGCTGGGCCAGGTTTCGGCTGCAGGTGATCGGACCGCTATTGGCGAGCCCTGCCGCGAGCGGGGAGTTGCAGGGAAAGATCCGGGAATTGAGCGAGAGGGTGTACCGGCATCCCCTGCTCCCGGAGAAGTCTATACGACTTGGTTTTTCCACGCTCGAACGCTGGTACTACCAGGCGAAGGACGCCGCGGACCCGATCGCTGCGCTGAGTCGCAAGGCGCGTTCGGACGCCGGGTGTCAGATTGCGCTGTCCGAGGCGCTCTTGAGCGCCCTGGAAGTGCAGTATGCCAGGTATCCTCGCTGGACGGTGCAACTGCACTACGACAACCTCGCCGCCGAAGTGGCCCAAAAGCCCCAGATGGGAGCCTTGCCGAGCTACCAGAGCGTGCTTCGCCGAATGCGGGAGAAGGGGTGGCAGAAAAGGCGCGAGCCCGCGAACCCGACCGAAGGACAACGCCGCGCCGTCCGGCGCCGCGAAAGCCGTGAGATTCGCGGCTATGAGGCGAGCCACGTGCACGCCCTGTGGCACCTCGACTTCCACCAGGGAAGCCTCAAGGTGCTGGACGAGGAGGGGGGCTGGCAGACGCCCCTGGTGTGCGCGGTTCTGGACGACCGGAGCAGGCTCTGCTGCCATCTGCAGTGGTATCTGGCGGAAAGCGCCCAGAACCTCGCGCATGCTCTCACGCAGGCGATGCTGAAACGTGGGCTTCCCAGGGCTCTGATGACCGATAATGGAAGCGCGATGCTGGCGGAGGAAACCCGGGAGGGGCTGGCCCGACTCGGGGTGAGCCACGACACAACCCTTCCTTACTCGCCCTATATGAACGGGAAACAGGAGGTGTTCTGGGCGCAGCTTGAGGGACGTCTCATGGAGCTTTTGCGCGGGGTGAGCCCCTTGCGGCTGGAGTTCCTCAACCGCACCACCCAGGCGTGGGTCGAACAGGACTATCACCGCCGTACCCACAGCGAGATCGGCTGCGCTCCGATCGAGCGCCTGCTCGCCGGACCGGAGGTCTCCCGCTCGGCTCCCGACATGGACTCCTTGAATCTCGCCTTCACCCGCCAGGTTACGCGCACCCAGCGCAAAAGCGATGCAACCGTGACGGTCGAGGGGGTGCGCTTCGAGGTCCCGTCGCGGTTCAGGCATCTCCCCCGCCTGACGTTACGCCATGCCGGTTGGGACGTAAGCCGGATGGTTCTAGTGGATCCCGACAGCTGCAATCCCTTGGCCCGGCTGCTCCCCCAGGACAAGGAGAAAAACGCCTCCGGTCAGCGCCGCACTCTGGAACCGGTTGCGGCGCAGTCGGCCCAGGCGAACGCCTCACCCGAGGAGATGCCCGCACTGCTTCGCAAGTGGCTGGCGGATTACGCCGCCACCGGGCTTCCACCGGCCTATCTTGCCGTGAAGGAGGGTCCCGATGAACGATAAGACTCTCCTGGCCCTCTACGGGCTCAAGTACAACCCGTTCGTGCCGGCGCTTCCCGTGGAGGCGCTCTGGCCGCTGCCGGGCGCCGAACTCTTTGCCCGGCGCCTGGAGTCCCTGGTCTCCCAGGGCGGGTTCTCCCTGATCACCGGTGAGCCGGGCTACGGCAAATCGAAGACCCTGCAGTGGCTTGGCGCCCGCCTGGGACAACTGCCCGACATCGTAGTGGGGGTGATGGAGCGCCCCCAAAGCAAGGTCGCCGATTTCTATCGCGAGCTTGGAGAGCTATTCGGCGTTCAGCTCAATCCCGCCAACCGGTATGGCGGATTCAAGGCGCTGCGTGAGCGCTGGCGCGCACACTGTGCAGCGACTCTCTTGCGCCCGCTGCTCCTGGTCGATGAGGCTCAGGAGGTCAGCTCCGAGTGCCTGACCGAACTGAGGCTCCTGCAAAGCGCGAGCTTCGACTCCCAGAGCCTGCTCTTCACCGTGCTGTGCGGCGACGCCCGGCTCCCCCAGCGCTTCCGCACCCCGGAACTCCTACCCTTGGGCAGTCGCATCCGCGCCCGCCTGGAACTCTCCGCGCTCACCCCGCAGGAGCTGGCTTCCTACCTGGACTACGTCCTGCAGAAAGCCGGGGCGCCCCAGTTGATCGCACCGGAGCTGATCCAAACCCTGGCAACCCATGCACACGGAAACCTGCGGGTGCTCACACACATGGCGGCGGAACTGCTCACCGCCGCCGCCGAGCGCAACCTCCCGCGTGTCAATGGGGACGCAAAAGTGTACCAGTTTCGGGAATTGAAAAGTGTACCACCCTGCTGGTTAGAGAAGTTCCTCAATCAGGTGTTGTTGAAATGGATTCACCTCCTTTCTGAGAGAGTTGCTTGGCGAAGGCATGTCCCTGTAACCGGTAGCTGTGCCCTTTGATGTTGACCACCTTGCTGTGGTGAAGCAGGCGGTCCAGGATGGCCGAAGCAATGACCTGGTCTCCGAAGAGTTCCTGCCAATCGGAGAAGCTCTTGTTGGAGGTGATGATGGTCGAGCTTTTCTCGTAACGATAGGAGATGAACTGGAAGAAGAGGTAGGCTTCCTGGTTGTTGACCGGTAGGTAGCCGACTTCATCGACGATCACCAGACTTGAGTTGAGATAGGCCTTTCCCTTGGCCTGACTCTCCTTCAGCTTGGCGATCAGGGTGTGCATGGTGGTGAAGTAGACCTTGAAGCCGTGATAGCAGGCCTTGATTGCCAGGGCGATGGCGAGGTGGGTCTTACCCACTCCCGGCGGTCCCAGGAAGATGACATTTTCGTGTTTGGCCAGAAAGGTCAGATCGAAGAGTTCCATCACCGCTTTCTTGTCCAGATGGGGATGGAAGGTGAAGTCGTACTCCTCGATGGTTTTGGCCATGGGAAGACCGGCGATCTTCATGGCGGTATCCACACGGCGCTTGTCCTTTGCCGCCACTTCTTCCTCCAGGAGCCGGTCAAGGAAAGCAAGGTGAGAGCTCCCGTCGCTCTGGGTGATGGTGGCGACATCGTCAAGGATTTCCACCGCCTTGAAGAGTTTCAGTCGTTTCAGGTTGTCCTGGAGGCGCTCATAGGTCAGCTGTTCCATGGGGCACCTCCGGCGGCGTAGCGGTCATACTCTTCCAGAGGGCGACGGTAGACCTCGGGGTAGAGCGTTCCGGTCGTGAGACCACGGGTGGCCTTCCCCCGGTCCTGGCCATAGCGCGGGGTCTGCCGAGGAGTCCGGGGTGGCGGTTTGTCAGGAATGCCGATGGTCTGCCCTTTGAGTTCCGGAATCTGGTACAGGGCCAGCAGTTCGTCATCGTGATAGATCCGAATGACGCCGGCCTTGACCTTCAGGAGAACCTTTCTCCCGGCTTCCTGGTAGGGAACGTAGTAGCGGTTGCCGCCAAAGGAAAGCAGGCAGTCCTTGTAGACCTTGCGGAAATACTTGAGGGAAGTGTCGTATTCGGAGGGCGGTAGAACTCCCAGGCAGGGCTGCTCCTGCTCCCAGCGGGCCTGAACCTGCTGACGGTGGGTACCGTGGATGCGCTGGTGGGCAGTCTCCGCGATCCAGGCGGCAACATCCTGATTGGTCTCTTCCAGAGAATGGAATCCGTACCCCCTCCAGAAACTTTCTCGCACATAGTGCATGGGGCGTTCGACCTTTCCCTTTACCCAGGGGCTGTAGGGAGGGCAGAGGCGGGGCGTAAAACCGTAGTGCCTGGCAAAATGAAGGAATTCGGTGTTGAACACCGGCCGGCCATTCTCCCGGCCCACGACGACCTGCTTCATGTTGTCGTAGAGGATCTCGGCGGGAACGCCCTTGAGGTGGCGAAATGCCCGGAGGTGACAGTCCATGAACACCTCCAGGGTGCATCGTTCAACGAATTCGACGTACATGGCCCGGGAAAATCCCAGTACCATCACGAAGGCGTAGAGGGTTGTGGTCTTTCCCGTGGACTCGACCACCTTGAAATCTCCCCAGTCAACCTGGGCCTGGAGCCCAGGCTCCGTTTCGAAGCGCTGATAGGCGATGCGCCGCTTCTGTTCCTTGATGGAGCGGACGAATACCTTGAGGGTATCGTAACTGCCGGAATACCCCATCCTTTTAATACGGGTGAGTATCCAAGTGGCCTGATATTCATCCTCATCGAGAAAATCCCGGATGATCTGGTGATACGGTTCAAGGATGGATGGTTTGATGTCTTTCCGATGATAGGCAGGGAAAGAGTTGCTTTCGAGATACTTCTTCACGGTCTTGCGATGAATGCCCAACTTGCGTGCGATCCATCGGATACTGTGGCCGGAGCGTTTGAGCGCGGCTATGTCCATAACTACCTCCGTGGAAATCATGGGCACCCCTCCTTTCTCCAGAAGGGATACCACGGCTTCCAGGGCGGTACACTTTTCGTTACCGCTTTTGGGACATTATTGCACTACCATTGACACCGCGCATCGACGAACCCCTCTACTTCGACCTATTCACTCCTCCCGTGCGTCAGCCGCGCCGTTCCTGAAATAGCCCGGGAGGTGGATATGGAATGCACTGTGTATAACCCCCAGAAAAGACGGCTGGAAACGCTCGATGTGGAGATCACGGAGGAAAATACGACATGGTTCCGCTACCGTCGGAATATTAGAAGCATCACCATGATCACTGACTGGAACGGAGGACTGCTCATCAAGACAGGGTTTAACTATCCGGTCTATCTGTATGACGTATCGAGGGAGGACATCGGTTACAGCCGGAAGAAGGCAAGGGAGCTCATGCGGCAACTGAGGTAGGAAAAACCTGGGGGCGGCGGATGAACCTACTGTTATGCAGGGCTCAACCGCCGCCCATCCAGCATCCATGATCGTCAGGTCAGGGCCTGCAATGATCCCTCAATTAGCAAGTCTGAACCTCCCTCGATTATCGTGTTTACTCTCACTCCTCGGCCAGTTGCCGTAAACGCTTTTGCAGGGCACTGGCTATTCCGGGTGCATCCTTTATCGTTCTGTCGAATCCCCGAATGCACCACTGACGCGCCCGGTCGGGCTCCCCCGCCTCCAGCAGGGCATTCACCAGTGTCTCGTAACTCCGGCAACGGTCAGCTTCCCGTTCCAGGAGCGGGAGGACCTTTTTCTGCCGCCCGCTTCGCCGATAGGCGTGGCAGAGCCACCGCATGACCCGCTCGCGGCGATAGGTTTCTGAAAAACTCCCCGATTTTGGCAGTTCCCTGTTTTCCAGGCGCACTTCAAGCGTCTCGGCAAGCTTAGACCACTCCGTTTCCCCGTAGAGCGGGCCATTGAGGAGTTTATCTATCCCGGCCAGCAGAGCGTATTCATCATCAAGTTCGTGATCCACCAGCCACTGCACCTGCTCCACGCGGGGCATTGAGCTGGAAGGCAGCGCCCTCAGCACGATCTCCAGGCAGGCGGCGATCTTCATGGCGGTATCCCCCTCGTCGTGGGAGCACTCGACCTGTTTGTTGCCCCGCTGCCACAACTCCTCCCCCAGCTCCAGAACAGCATCGGCGTGCCCCCTGTCCGATAGCGCACGCAACTGCTGCTCCACATGGGAATAGTCCGGCAGGTTTCCCTCGCTCTTCCAGGGGTTGTACCAGACATCCTCCGCTGTCAGCGAACGGATCTCCTTTTTCAAGGCACAGACGATTTTTCCCACCTGTCCAGTCTCAAGCTGCGCCGTCTCGTTGATCCGGCGGGCTACATCCGGAAAATCGGAGGCAAGCCCAGCCAGCAGCGACACGAGTTCTTCCCGGCTTTTCTCCGCCAGAATCGATTCGATCCTGGGCAAACGACCTTTGGCCTCTTCCGGGGAGGATGACTCCACATCCGGCTCTTCAGCATCCGCCCACTCCTCATCATCTTCAGGATCACCGAACATCTCCAGCGCCAGGTCAGCGCAGGGATCCAGGAGAGGGATCGCCCCCCCTCCATTCAACTGCCCGGCAGCCGCCAGCAGCACCGCAACCGCGTGCTTGCAGGGGCCGTCATCATAGGGGCAGGTACAGTCATAGTCAAAATCCTCCCTGCCATCGCGCCTGACCGTGGTGGCATATTCATCGCTACCGGAGACCCAGGCCGCCAAGGTTCCATCCTCGGTACGCGACAGTTGCGAGACACGGGAGATGTAATTTCTTCCGCGGTCGAATATCCTGTCGCCGGCCCATTCACGGAGTTCCTCGTGGGTGAGCCCTTTGAGCATGGTCTTGACGGATTTCATGGTTCATACCTTTCTCTGTTCATAGACAGCTAATCCTGCAACCGATTTCGTCCCCTACCTGCCTGACGATTCCACTGCAGGCGCCCTGATCGTATACCCCATCGCACGGTAGCCGCGTTGGCGTTTTTCCCACATGCGGGAGAGCTGGGGCTGGTCATTTTCGACGTAATCATATATGCGCACATCCTGCTTGCCGGCATGCTCCCGGTGAAGGCGGCCGGCGTATTGCTGAAGCGTCCCCTTCCAGGAAATCGGCATGGCCAGCACCAGTGTATCGAGTGGCGGGTGGTCGAACCCTTCACCAATCAGGCGGCCGGTAGCGAGCAAGACTCTTGGCGCGGATTCGCCCAACGCATCCAGCTCGTCGAATACGGCCATTCGCTGCTTCTTCGACAAGCGACCATGGAGGACAAAACAGTGTTCGACCTGACTCCCCAGTGCCGTCCGCAACAGCGACAGATGATCTGTCCGCTCGGTAAGCACCAGCACCTTTCGCCCTTCCCGATAGGCGGCCAGCACATCCCCGGCGATGCGCTGGCTGCGGGTCGCATCGTTGGCAAGGATGCGGAACACATCCTGAATCGGTGAATCCGGCGGAACCTCCGGCGCGGGTAGAACCTTCGGCCAGACTCCCAGTTGCGCCGGGGCGGTTTCCGGTTTGGCTGCGCTGTGGCGTATCGGCCCGCACTGCATGAAGATGATCGGCTGATGACCGTCGCGTCGTATCGGCGTGGCTGTCAGCCCCACCACGAATTTCGCCTTGGCCTGCTTGAGGATCGCCTCGAAGGAAAAGGCCGACAGGTGATGACATTCGTCGATAATGATCTGCCCGTACTGGTCGAGGAGTTCGCCCACATCTTCGCGGCGAGAAAGTGACTGCATGACGGCGATATCGATCTTAGAGGACGGTTTCTTTTTGCCGCCACCGATGACGCCCAAGCTTCCTTTCGGAAACTCGAGAAATCCGGTCAATCGTTCCTGCCACTGGCGCAGAAGCTCGGTGCGATGGACCAACACCAGCGTGCTCACTTTGCGGCGAGCGATCAGGGCGGCAGCTGTGACCGTCTTGCCGAAGGCTGGCGGGGCACAGAGCACACCGACATCCTGTTTAAGCATTTCCCGCACTGCGGCCTTCTGGTCCTTGCGCAAGGTTCCGGTAAACTTGGCAGCCACCTTCCGTCCGGCCAGGCGCTCGTCCCGTAGCTCCGGACGAATGTCGTTCTCCTGTAACAGGTCGAGCACCGCATCGAGGCAGCCACGGGGCAGGCCGATATGCTGAGGGTAATTCTCGGCACATCCGATGATGCGCGGCTTGTTCCACACCGGCAGGCGCATGGCCTGAGCCTTGTAGAATTCAGGGTTCTGGAAAGCAGCCAGCCGGATCAAGCGATTTACCAACGCTTGAGGGAGATCGACCTTGGCGATGAAGATCTGGTTGGCCAGCACAAGTGCCAGTGACTCCGGAAGCGGCCCAGATATCTTCGCCGTAACGGGTGCCGGGCGCTGCCACGGCTTACTCTCCTCTTCATCTACGGCGAAAGCCACATCCAGCGGATGACGGCCGCCACTGGCCCGCAGGATAGCGTCTTCCAGTTCCGCTCTGGATAACGGCCGAATCGAAGCAAGAAAGACCCACTGATCCGGATAAGGTTCAAACCTCGCATCGACAAAAACACTGCGTCCCTGCTCGCGGGGCTGCTTCTGCAAGGGGAGAGCGATCAGGTTGCCGAAACCGCCCTTGGGCAGGGTATCCTGGTTGGGGAAGAGCCGATCATAGCTTGCCAGGGACAATTGCCGGGTGCGATTGCAGGTATGACTGATCAATGCTGCTCCAAGTCGGCGCGCCTCTCGGGCCGGAACCGGCTCGGAAAAGAAGAGCCAGACGTGCACGCCATTGCCGGAGCGGGAGATTTCCAGCGCGGCGGGAATCTGCAATTCGTGGCAGGACTGCATGAACGACTGGCCGTCCTCGCGCCAGTCTGCCTCGTCGAAATCGGCCGCCAGGAAATTGCAGCTGTCGTCAGTCAACAGCGGATACACTCCAATGGTCTGTTTTCCGGCCAGATGATCGTAGATGACCTGATCGGTGACCGGTAGCAACAGACGCTGGGTGCAGTCGCCACATTTGATCTTCGGCTTGCGGCAGATGCCCGGCTTCCATTCGTTGCCGCAGGCCGGTGAATAGCCGGATTTTCCCCTGACGGACTCCCAGCGCAGGGGGAAGACATCACTGCGCCCCCGAAACAGGCGGCGGAAGAGTGCGATTTTGTCGGCAGTGGTGAATGAGACTGGGGGCGGTGCTTCTACGACGACGGACTCTGCAACCACAGGGGTGACTTCTTCCCAGGCGATGCCATGGCTGGTCAGCAGGGCTTTGAGGCGGCTGTTCTCTTCGAGCAACCGCTCAAGTTCGTCCGCACTGTTCGTGATCTTTTCAACAAACATGGTACCAATGGCCGTCCTATCCCGTGAAACTTTGAAACAAAGTTCTCAGTATCACAGACATTTCGAGAATCACTCAGTGCAAACGTCTCTCGCCTTTCATGATGTATTCCGTAATGGAATCACCTTCGCCCCTACCCTCAATCCATCAAGGTAATCAGCCCAAAGCTGCATCATCTTCCGCCGTTCTTTGAGATGCGCCGTCCGGTTGTAGGCTCGACCGTTCGGATCACGCACGACATGGGCAAGTTGGTGCTCGACGAAGTCAGGCCGGACCTGCAAAACTTCGTCAAGGATCGTCCGCGCCATTGCCCGGAATCCGTGGCCTGTCATTTCATCGGACGTGTACCCCATACGACGGAATGCCGCGTTTATTGCATTGTTGGTCATGGGACGCAGTGGTGAACGGTGACAAAGGAACACATAGCGGCCCGCGCCGGTCAATGGCTGCAGTTCTTTCAGGATCGCAACGGCCTGTTTGCAGAGCGACACGATATGGGCTTGCTTCATCTTCATCTTTTCGGCGGGGATGTTCCACTGTGCGCCGTCAAGGTCGATCTCCGCCCACTCCATTTGCCGCAACTCGCCGGGACGGACAAATAGCATAGGGGCGAGCTTCAAAGCGCACTTAACGTGAAAGGTTCCCTTGAAGCCATCAATGGCCCTCAGCAGGTCGGCCACCTCCTTCGGGTCGGTCAGCGCCGCATGGTGTTTTTCCCGCACCGGCGGCAACGCACCCCGCAGGTCTGCCGCAGAATCCCTTTCAGCACGTCCGGTAGCCACAGCATAACGCAGCACCTGCCCACAGATAGTTCGGACTCTGTGTGCCGTCTCCAGCGCCCCCCTCCCCTCTATCCGGCGCAGTACCGCCAAAAGGTCAACTGGCTTGACATCAGCAACTGGCTTGCTCCCCAGCCAGGGGAATATGTCCCGCTCCAAGCGGTCCATGGTAGTCATGGAGTGGCCCGGCGACCATTGGCCGGAAAACTTCCCGTGCCATTCGCGAGCGACCACCTTGAAGCTGTTTTCGACGATCTCCTGTTGCTCCTGCTCCGCCCTCTTCAGCTCCTTGCGTTCAGCTCCGGGGTCAATACCGTTGGCAACCTGGTTTCGCGCCTCGTGCCTCTTCGCCTGCGCTTCCGCAAGGGAGATGTCGGGATAGGTGCCGAAGGAAAGTAATTTCTCCTTGCCGCCGAAGCGGTACTTGAAGCGCCACCACTTCCCCCCGGCTGGCATAACCTACAAATATAGCCCGTCACCATCGGTCAGCTTGTACGCCTTCTCTTTCGGCTTTGCCGCCTTCACCTGAGCGTCCGTCAGCGCCATATCTACCCCAGTTACCCCCAGATTATTTGCAAGTTACCCCCAGGCGCCTACCCACTACCCCCAGAGTTACCCCCAAAACAACCGGATTTCAGGGTACATCATTGGACTACACTGGCAAGACAAAAGAAAAAGCCCCTGATTTCTCAAGGGCTTTTGGATGTGCCCGGACCGTGCCGGACTATTGATTGGTGGAGGTGGTGGGAATCGAACCCACGTCCGAAAAACCTAGCATCTGAGATTCTACACCGTTAGTACATTGCTCAATTTAACCGTCTACCTGCGCAATGAACAAGGCAGTCAGACGACGATCCCGTTGAGTTTCGGGTTGCGCTACGGGCGTCGCGCTTCCCTATCCGGTAGTAAATGACGCCCCCGTTGTACCACCGGCATCTTCATTGGGGACGCCTGTTAAGCCGCTAAGGCTACAGGAGTGTTATAATTGTCGGCAATTAATGCCGTGCAGGTTTATTAAGGTCGGCCACCTGCCCCGACCCGGTGCTACCCAGATTTTCAGTTCCCCGTCGAAACCTTTACACCCCCTTAAATTCCGTGACCAGTGACCAGAAACCGGTAATTTCGTGATTATTACTCGTTCTTGGTCCAGCGTATTCGGCCTTACTCCCTGTTTTTCGATTTGAGCGCCTGGGACAGTTCGCGCTGACTGTCCTTCTTCTTCATGTCTTCACGTTTATCGTATAGTTTCTTGCCTTTGGCAAGCCCTATCTCGACCTTCACCAGACCGTCCTTGAAATACATGCGCAGGGGAACGATCGAATAGCCCTGTTCCCTGATTCTGCCGTACAAACGATCAATCTGCTTGCGGTGCAAGAGCAGTTTTCTATTGCGATCGGCCTGATGGTTCTGGCGATTGCCGAACTCGTAGGGAGAGATGTGCAGATTATGCAGAAAGGCTTCGCCATCGCGCACCAGCATGAAGGAGTCGTTCAGGTTGGCTTTGCCAGCCCGCAAGGACTTCACCTCGGTTCCCAGCAGGACAAGACCGGCCTCCATCTTTTCCTCGATGAAATAGTCGTGGTAGGCCTTTTTGTTATTACAGATCAGTTTTTCACCCATTGCGCGATCCTAACAGATTTACCGAAGAAAGGGAACGACCAGATTGGGAGAACAGCAAACGGGAATCCGTGAATGGACTCCCGTTTGAAATATGCGATAAAACGATTCACCACTCTGCTCGGATTCAGCCCTGTCGCCTCTTCTTTTGAGTCGTTCTCTCCGTTCCGTCTTCCCGAGGCTCTTCAGCGAGGCGAGAGGCACGGGAATTCATCGTTGCAGCCTGGGATGAGATGGTTACAGTATCGGTTTTGGTCTTGACAAGCGCACTTTGGGCGGCCTGACTTGCCTGGGCCAGAGCGGCATGCTGCACACTCTGCGTTGGCGCATTGACCTGAGAAGGAGCAACGAGAATACTGTTCGGTGAAAGCTGAGCTATTGACATCCGTATCACCCCCTCCAGAAAGTACTTTTCTTTTATCGACTTTCCTTCAGAAATATTAAGAATTATTTCAACCTTCCTCGCTTTTCTCGCCGCCAGAGGCTTACATGATGCGACCGGTACTCTAGCGGACCCCACGTTCCTGCGCAGTTGGTTCACTTTCTGCATGACGCAAGCGCCAAGCAGCGCAGGTGTGTCGACCGGACACACCTGCGCTGCATTCAGCGCTCAGAATACCAGCCGATTCTGCCCAAACAGCGGGCAGCAGAAGACACGTACATGTGCCAACAACACCAGAGGAGAAGAACATGCAAAAGATGACAGAAACAGACCGTTACGTGACATTCAAGGGAATTGACGGCGACGGCAATGCCCGGCGATTGGTGGCGATGCTGCGACGTCACATCGATGACCCTGCCAAAACGAATCTGTTCTGGGAGAAATTCAAGGAGAAACTGGAGCTGGCTGAATCGCCCGACACCAACAATACTCGCCGCCTCGACGAACTATTCCTGATCCATTCCTACATCAACAACATATATGATCTGCTTGAGGAACACGGGGACCAAGAGGCGCTGACACTGCTGCACCAGATCGAAGTGGAGTCATGCTGAGCCCTGTCCCCACGTTACAGTTCGGGCGGGGCGATTCCACCGTAACCGTTATTCGCCGGACGTCGCCGACAACAACCTCCGGTATCAGAGGAAGGAACCGGCATGTCAGCGCAACCCATACAACTGCCGGTAGGTGGCGGCCGCAGCATAGACCTTTTTGACGTAGTCACGAGTCTCCTTATAGGGTATGCTTTCAATGAATTCATCCTTATCAAGCCCTTTAAGCCTCTTTCTCCAGCGCGCCACCGCACCTGCACCGGCATTGTAGGCGGCGACCGAAAAAACCACATCGCCGTCATACCCATTCAAAAGATCGCGAAAATGCCGCGTCCCCAACATGATGTTGTAATCGGGGGTTGTCAGTCGAGCGGGATCAAAGGTGCCCTTTTCGCGGGCAGTTGCCTTGGCCGTTGCCGGCATGAGCTGCATCAGGCCGATGGCCCCTGCCGGAGATTTCACTGTAGGCGAGAAACTGCTCTCGGCACGAATCAGGGCATAAATCAGCGCCTCGGAGAGGCTGTTGGCAGCTGTCTGCTGCGCCACCTGACCCGTATAGGCCAGGGGATAACCTGCGGTCCAGAGTGGCAAGCTTTCTTTTTCCCACTTTAGTGAGCGGTTCTGCTGAAAGAGGTAAATGGCTGATCCATAATCGCCCATTTCCAGATAGAGTCGCGCAAAGCCGGGATACTGCCCCTTTTTGTCACCATTCTTCCGTCGAACAGCCGCCTCCCGACGGGCCTCGTCAATCATGCCCAGTGAAGCCAACAGAAGCGGTTTTTCATAACCGGACGGAAGCGGTGAAGCAATCATGGTGGAACGTTGGGCAAGGGATTCACGGTTGTCCTGGATCCCCTTCTTCTCCCGGTGCCACGCGGCGTAAAAACCTGCCGGATATTCGTTCAAAAGCGTGCTGTAACAGTCTGCCGACTCTGCATTGCCGCTGTTCTCCAGCACACGTCCCAGCCAGTAGAGAGCCTTTTCCCGCTGGCCGCCCTCATTCAAAAGCGCCTTGAATGACACGGCAGCCGCAGCATGTTCTCCCGCAAGGTAATGACACCAGCCCGACTCCCAGGCAGCCCGACTGACATGCTTTGATTCCGGGCAGAGTAGAGCAACTCTTTCAAACAGAAGAGCAGCCTCGGCATAGCTCCCTGCCCCCTTTCGCAGGTCGGCGGCCTCCATCAGGGCATCATCGGCGAATTCCTGTTTCTGCCCCTCGCCAGCCAATTCCATTAACATGGTAAAAGCCCGTCCACCCTGGTCAAGATGTTCCAAGGCTTTGGCCTGCCAAAAGCGAGCTTCGGATCGTATGGAGACATTGTTGCTGGTTCCTGCCCTGACCAGACTCTTTTCGGCCTCCTTCCAGTTGCGCATGCGATACTGGTTCAGGCCGGTACGCAACATAACGAGATCGACCAGGGCCGCTGACTGTCCTTCCAGCGGAATTGCCTGGAGTGTCCGCAGTGAGTGCGAAAAGGAGTTTTTCGCGGAAAACGCGGAGGCTCGGCGAAGCAGTTCCTCAGCCGTAAAAGAGTTGCTGGCGATGCCCCGCTTCTCCAGTTCCTTGAGGCGGTCCTGGGATTTCACAGCCTGTAAGGCAAGCGGGGTATTCAGCCAGATGCTCCGGTAAATCTGGACCGCGCCGTTCGTATTGCCCAGCTCCTCGCGGCAGAGGCCGGACAGGAAAAGCGCGTCCACGGAATCCGCGCCAGAGGGGTATTTCTCGACAAAAGCCTGGGACAGCTTGAGCGCTGCGGCGAAATCTCCAGCAGCCACAACGCTGTCGAGTTGAAGCTTCAACGAACGTCGGACCAGCAAAGAAACCGGGTACTCCTTGGGTATGGCAACCGCCTTGGCAGCCGCCTCGGGATACCTTTTCAGCTTAAACAATGCCTCGGCCTGATAGTAGGCGGCATAATCTCCCAGCAGTGGCAATTTCTGCTCAGCCTCCCCCAACAGGGACAGGGATTCTTCGGTCTTCCCTTGACGGAGGGCGCTGACCCCCAGCAAAAACGTACGCTGCGGAGAATCGGCAGTTTTCAGTGCCAAAGCAAAACCGTCCGTATGGTCCTTCTCCCGAAACTGCGATACGGCACTGGTGAGCGCGTCATCGGCATGACAGGAGAGACTGACAAGGGAAACGAGCGAAATACCTGCCAATGCGATAACAAAAGGTCTTCGGGTGGTTCGAAACATGATCTGCCTTTCGTGAACAAGGCCCTGGATGGACGCCCATGGCCTTGGAATTGCGTTAATCAGATGACACACCATAACTCATGCAAACCCTAGGCTGCATTCCGCAGCAGTCGCCCTTTCAGACATGAAGCAGTGGAAGCGTACGGGGCCCGCCTTGATCGTAACAGCACAGACAGCCTGAAGGCGGCAGCAGTAGTTTACAGTCCCCTTCTGGCTAACTCATCCTGATAAAACTTCTGATACAGGGCGTCCCAGTCGCGACTCCCCTGGTCACGATTGCGCAGTTTGGCGCGCACGGTTTCGTCGATCTCCTCGGCCACCTGAAAGAACGACGTAAGCGATTGCTTGACCCTGGCCAAGGTACGTCTCTCGTCTGCCACATCCGCCAGGTCATCGCGCCAGAAACGCTCCATAATCTCATGGGACAGGTTGGATATGCGGTCTTCGGAAAACACCATACAATTTTCACCTTTACTAGCCGGCTTCGAAAGAAGGGTACTGCTCTCAGGAGCTAGAGCACAATCTTGCGATCCTTTGCCAGCTTTTCCTTAATCATGCGCAGCATCCTGCGACGATCAATATCCGCCGCGCCACGCCCCATGGCGGCAATGGTATCATCCAGCATCCGCTCGGCATCCTTTTCCAGCGCCTGCTCCCGGCGAATATCCTGAATGATCGCTCCGGCTATACCCTCGACAACCGCGTTGCGTCCCTGCTTCGGTACGATCAGGGCCTCAGCCATCAGATCACTGCAGACCTTTTCGGCCAGACGCCGTATCTGCTCTTCTCTCAGTCGCATAGTACCTCAAATGAAAAAGGCCCACCAGCGGGCAGGCCTCAACACGGATTGTCTCCGCTCTTATGGGAATGTTCCGCGCTGGTGCGATTGTCCATCCCTGACAGAGACGCTTGACGCAACTTCTGGCAAGCATGCCGCCTGACCACTCAGGCCAGTGTCAATCTGTCCGAAAATCTGCTCTTCACGGCTCGTCGCCTGAGCCGCTACCGTCAACAGCGCAGCCACAACAAATGCCGCAATTATGGTAATTGCGCGTTTCATCACGCATCTCCTTGGTAAAAGTGAATTTGAAACATCTTACTCATTTCGCTCAGAATTGCAATTCATATTATTCGTCATTTCTACCGGCTCCGGATTAATTCGTGAGACACAAACTTGCGCCCATTCCACCGACAGACGACAGCATACTGATTACAATCATAAGCTACCACCTTGAACCTGAATCCGCGGAGCTTTCCGAATCAGCGAGAAAACAGATGAAAACGGCGGGGACAGAAAGCGAAAGCCCCCTTCAAACGCTGAACCCCGGGCACAAATGCCTGTGGCGCCCAAAGCGGAGGGCTTCACGTCAAAAACAACCAGAAACTCCCAATAGATTCAGTTTGTGCTCTCAGGGGATTTTGCCCGCCTGCGAAGAAACAGCGAGAAGAGACCAAAGGCGCCCAAACCCGTCCCCAGCAGAAAAAATGTGCCCGGTTCAGGGGTCACGACATGATTGGGGGGAGGCTTTGGTGACGAGTACTGGCCAAAACCGGGATCATCAGGGGAGCGTGACGGGTCTGAAGAATGGCCGGGGCCCCAAAAGAGGGGCAACCCCAAGTCGCGGGGGACCCGATTGAGGGTTTCGGGGGTAACGTGTGTCGGATCATCTTCGGGCGACCAGGACGCCACCTGCTGAGGAAGATCATCGGCAGACTCTGGTTTGTTCAACCGACGGGGAGGAGCGTCAACCCGTTCAACGGGATCTTCCGGTCCCGTCCCCCTCGGAGCGGGGGCAGCAACATAGTCATTGCAGCAGTAGGTGCGGACCATATGGGTTCCGTCGGTAACATAGCCATCACCTTTGGGCAGCCTGACCGCCCTTGTTGTCCGCCTGACAACCTCACCCTTTCTGTAGGAAACATATGTCCATACCGGCTTATCCTGTTTCCCAAGCCTGGCGTTATCCCAGTTGAACCCGGCGAAGTGGGCGGCCAGCACCGGATCGTTTCGGACCGTAGTGCGGAAATCCTCCACCGAGTGAATGCTGTTTTTCTTGCACAGCCCGTAATACTTCCCGTCGATTTCACTGCTGGCATCGACTGGCTCCTGGCTCTTCTGCACGACTGATCGCACGGGTGTTTCGCGCGAAACACCCTTCCCGTTCATGAGAAATGACCTCATCAGGAGACCTGTCGCCACAAGCGCCAGCACAACAAGCACTGCCACGCCCCACCGGTGGTTAGTGAAGCCGGCAAGCGGCTTTCTGGCCTTATATTGCCTCTTGTCTGGCATGTTGTTGTCTCCCATGGCACGGTTCTTCAAACAGAGTCAATGCATCGACATGCGCCAACGCATGTCAGAGATTCATTTCATCGCATAGTTTTTCGCTGTCACGCAAGCCTGCATCGGACCGAGGGGATCTGTCAAAGAGCCAACCCACATAACAGCATAGTTCTTATGGATACCGACACCGAAAGCCAGAAGGTTGCTCCCCTTCCAGTCACCGGATTCGAGGAGGATTGCGTTGTGGCTCGGGCTCGCCTTCCAGGCCTCCAGCACACGCGCCGGATTGACCTCTTTTTCACTGGTGGAATAAGCATTTTCGTAGCCATCTCCTATATAGGTGAAATTGGTGATCTCGCGTGGCTTGTCCCACATTGCTTCGGCAAACGCATGATCCTTCGTATAGCAGACCGGTTTCCAGGCCCCCTTATCCGACCAACTGTGCAACGAACAGGCCAGGCCACGGTTGTCTGCTCCTTCGGCTGGCTGGTTTTTGCAGAGATCAATGGCATGCACGCGAGCGACCTTGTTCAGCGAGCGTGAATTGACTATCGGTGGCAGTCCATGGCTTTCGCGATATTCATTCACAAGCCGGTACAGCTCCCTTTCCTTTGCCGAGAGACACGCGAATTCTCCCGA
Source organism: Pelobacter propionicus DSM 2379 (assembly GCF_000015045.1). Lineage (GTDB taxonomy): Bacteria > Desulfobacterota > Desulfuromonadia > Geobacterales > Pseudopelobacteraceae > Pseudopelobacter > Pseudopelobacter propionicus. Next base: position 1,380,302 of record NC_008609.1, on the reverse strand, counting down.
TTCGTTGAGCGCGCTCTCCATGATGTTCTGGGTAGCGGAATCGGAAAGAGGACTGGCAGTGGCTACCGCACCCATTTCAAGGGAAACCACGGCGGCAAGAACAGCATTCATCAGCATCTTCTGCAGGCGAATGCCATACTTGACACGGCTGGAACGGACATACCCCGCTTCTACAAGTATTTCACCAAGCCTGCCATGGGTCAGTGATTGCCGCTGAAGCGCAAATTCCAGCTGTTCGCGGGTAATATGCCCCGTCGCGACCAGAAGCTCACCCAGCCTGAGGGGAGAATCGCCGGCGCCCCCCTGGTTTAACTGTACGTCAAGAAGGGCGTTCAACTGCCTTTCCGTGAGCATGCCGAGACGCTTGAACACCTCGCCCAGCTTTTCGCCGCTTCGCCGCTGTTCGGAGATTGCGAAGTCAAGCTGTTCGCCGGTGATGCGCCCCGATTGCACGAGCAGTTCGCCCAGCAGTTGTCGTTCGCCGGCGGCAATTTTCACCGCATCGGAGAGAGAGCCCAGATGTCCCTGCACCATGAGCGGGAGCCTGACATCATCCGCCCCCAGCAGCCCCATCCTGACCAGTACCTGCCCCAGAAGTTCCTTGGTTCGCTTCTGTTCCTCCAGGGCAGCATCAAGGCTCCGCTGTGACAAAAACCTGCCATCCAACAGAATTCTGCCAATATGGCGCCGGATTGATTGTTTCACAACCTGACTCCTTGTGTATCGATCCAGTCCTTTTGAATGTGCATGGTTAGAATGTATCATCGCGGAGTCACCAGTGTCCACAATATTCATTAACGCCGAATCCGATAGTTTCCGCGCAGTTGCAACCCTTTAAGGCGGCATAGTACTGTTCACTTCGGCAGGCGGGCGAGTTGACTCAAGACAAATGTGTCCGGCGTGCACATGTAAACGGAATCGTGCATCCAGTGTTCCGGAAACAAAATCAAAACCTGGGCACGCTATCGTGCCCAGGTTGCGACTACCCAGAACTCCCTTGCCCTACCGAAAACCAGCAGAAAAGAAAGAGTTGTATCCGCATGCAGCCCGCTCACTACCTACTGGCACGAGGCACCGAAAACAGATTCTTACCCCTGTTCTCCAGCACCGTACCAGCCAACTGCCGACACGCTCCCCTCCTCACCCCGTTTTTTCCCGTGACCCAGTGCGGTTCCCTGTGCCCATCCCTCACTGTTCAGAATCCGTGCAGGTTTTCCACCTTAACCGCCAGTTCTTCGCCGCGAATCCTCCTCAGGGTGGCGGCCACCACCTCCACGTCGTTGTCAAAGGAACCATGGGCAAGTGAGATATACTCCTGGCCGTCGAACACCTTCGCCCGTTCCTTGGTATGAACCCTGACCGTCTGCATTCCCCCCATGAACGTGCGCCAGCGGGCGACGTCGACCGTTTTCCTGGCGTTCCACAATTCTTTAGATTCCACCGCCGGATTCCAGGCCGCTTCCATGCCGAGCAGCGGCATCTTGTGCACATCCTCCAGCGCCCTGCTGACCAGGTACAGCAGAGACTTGCCGTACGGACCGACCGTATCGGCCAGTTCCCGTTCGTCACTGAGAATATCGAAGAAAAACCGTTCTTTCGACAAGATATTTTTCTTCACAGCCGAGGCATAATGCTCCAGAGCAAAACCGACCGTGCAGGCCGGGGCGTACAGGGACAGGCTTTCGACCTGGAGCTTTTTTTGAGTCAACTGGTCCAAAAGGTGGCCGTGAAGGATGGAGCCGGCAGAATGTCCCACCAGATGGATCTGGAGCGCAGGGATGCGCTGCTTCAGTTCCACCAGGTGACCGGCCAGCAGCGCCAGGCCAGCGTCACGCTCCACCGCGGCAGCCGCATTCTGCTTCATCTGCATCCAGACCGGTTTGACCAGCAGCTTTTCGCAGGCCAGCTCCACGGAACGGTCCTTGGCTTCCTGCAACTGATTCTTCACTTCGGACCAGAATCCGCGTGAAAGTTCTCCCTCTGACGTCTTGAAATACTTCGACACGGCATCATCGAGGATGCCGGAGATGCTCTCCCCGAAACCGGTTTTCCAGGTTACGAAGAGCGGATAGATTCCGTTCTCACGGAAGTAGGGTCCCATCACCCGGATCCGCTTTATGGAAGCCTCCTCGTCGTTCAGGCCGCCGTGGGCGTAGATGGCGATGATCGGCTTCTGCTGCCCGCCAAGCCAGGCCAGGGGAAGATTAAGCGCTGCTTCCCGGACCCCAGCAACCGCATCCGCCACATCGAGAAAGCGGTTGATGGGGCGACCGTCGTTTCCCAGCACCAGGGAATGCTCATAGGCCTCCCCCTCGCTCCAGGGGTGCACAGCGGGAGTGGCATGGGCATAGGGGATGGCGGTGCTGTCCGAAGACCAGGACCACTCGGCCCTGCCGCTGACCGCATCATGCAGGCTCAGGCTGGTGCGGGTACGCACCGCATCCACCAGTTCCATGGGAGCTCCGCACACCGCCACCCAGGCATCGGAACCGTTGCGAATCCAGTCCTCGTAGCCCAGAATGGCGAATCCCAGACAGCCCCATCCATCTCCCCAGGAGTTCTGAACGATAAAGCCCCGGGTGGTATATCCGGTTATGGCAAAGGCATGGCCGCCGGCAACCTCCGTCGTAAACGGAATCATCGGTAGAGTTGACGATGCACCGAGAGACCACCCCTTGTGGACCGAGGCCGACACATAGATTGCTCCCACCTCTCTGATGGCCGCCTGCATATCGGCGATGGAATCCTTGTTGATACGGTAATAGGCACCCAGCGGCCGCCGCGCCGCATCCTGCTGCCACCCCTCCTTGGGGGGAACGAATTTGGTTTTGTACGGCCAGAACTGTTCCGTGCAGATACCATGGCGATGCCACCCCTTCATGGCACCGCGGCAACTGGATCCCTCGTAGTCCTCGCCCGGCCATTCATCATAGATACGAGCCATGTGGTAGAGCATGCGCGGGCTGACCCTGGCAATTCTGGACACGCTCCTGCCGCCATCCTTCCCCGCTTCCAGACATTCCTTCCAGAGCAGGTAGTTGATGACCGCGGCCAGCCCGAAGCCGGTACAGGCCCCCTCCTTGCCCTGATTCAGGATCAGCTTGTGCTTTCTGGTGTAGTCGGCCAGGTGATTTTCAATGAACTCCGGTGAGGGGTACTGCTCGGGAAGACAGACCAGTGGCGGATTGTAGACCCGGTCGCGATAGTCGATACGGTCGGGACGGGCATCAAAGGTGCGGTTGGCGTCAGGTGTGCTCGGCATAACGATCTCCTTTTTCGCACTACGAGGCGCCCCCACGGGGCACCTGTCTGCTGGTTTTCGATTGAAACCAAAACCACTTTATTCCCGGCTGATCGGCATCGAGGCGTACACAAGCGTCAAGCCTGATCATGAATTCCCGGCCAACAAAAGCGGTGGTTTTCCGAAGAAAACATACCACTCTCTGACAACTTGTAAATTAAAACATTCAATAAATACACGACTAACGATCTGGTCCAAGGTTGCCGGGTCGCGCACGACACGGATGAACATGGGTCGCAGTAGCGGTGGAGAGGCATAGTCGCGGCATATCTGCAACCGGTCGCTTTCCCGCAGAAGCAGCGGAAGGCATGCACATCCGGCGGAAAAATGAATTGCGCCATTGCCCGCCATGGGTCACTATCAGGGTGCGAAAGCCTCCGTAACCGACTGCGGGACAGCCCGACGCGGTGAGCAGTCAGAGTACCGAAAAGGAGTTACCTTCCCCATGTTCACCCGCCTCTACATCCATATCCCCTTCTGTCTGCACAAGTGCCCCTACTGCGCCTTCATCTCCCAGGAGGGCTCCCCAGCCCGGCGGGAGGCATACGTGGAACTGTTGCAGGCCGAGATGCGCCTGGCCCATGCCGGGATTCCGTCCGGCCGCCCCCTGGAGTCGGTCTACTTCGGCGGAGGAACTCCGTCCCTGCTGGAACCCGACCAGATCGGACGGATACTTTCCCTGGCCGACACCCTGTTTAGCCTGTTGCCCCATGCCGAGATCACCCTGGAGGCCAACCCGGGCACCATCGACAGGGCGAAGCTGGCGGGCTTCCGCCATTCAGGAGTCAACCGGCTCTCCCTGGGGGTGCAGTCCTTAGACGACCGCATGCTGGCCAGCCTGGGGCGGATCCATTCGGCGGCCCAGGCAGAACAGGCCGTGAAGGCGGCCCGGGCGACCGGGTTCGCTAACATCGGCATCGACCTGATCCATGCCCTGCCGGGACAGACCATGGAGATGTGGCGCCACGACCTGGAGCGTGCCCTGGATCTGGCGCCGGAGCACCTGTCGGTCTACGGCCTGACCATCGAGGAGGGCACCCCCTTCGCCCAACGCTACACCCATGACCGTGACCTGCCGGACGAAGACCTGTCCGCCGACATGTTCCTAGCCGCCGATGACCTGCTGGGCGCTGCCGGGTACGAGCATTACGAGATCGCCAACTACGCCCTCCCCGGCTTTCGTTCCCGACACAACAGCGGCTACTGGAGGCGCGACGGCTACCTGGGGCTGGGGGCCGGCGCCCACTCATTCCTGCGTGGCACCGGCCACGGCCTCCGCTTCGCCAACAGTAGCGACGTCGACGAGTATGCAGCCGCCATCACTCGTGGCCAGTTACCCCGACAGGAGATGACCGAGATTTCAGACGACGATGCCCTGGCAGAGTTCATGTTCCTGGGCTTGCGCATGCTGGACGGGGTGACATTCAGCGACTTCCGGAGGGAATTCGGAATGGAGATGAAGGAGCGTTTCGGTAAGGAGTTGGAGGAGCTGACAGGTCTGGGGCTACTGGCCATGGACGACAGAGGAGTGCACCTGACCAGGCGCGGCATGCTGCTCTCCAACCAGGTCTTTACCCGATTTCTGGAATAGCGCCCCCCGTCGCCGCCCCCGCATTTTCTCCTCGGAGCCATTATTAAATCTGCCCCCTATCCCCATCCCGGACACAGTGGCAAACCACGATCCGATACGGGGAGAAACTGAAGGAGTATCCAGCACATGAACAACGATGCGATCGACACGACAATGCTGCCACTCCCCGGTCGCTACCGCCACTACAAGGGTAACGAATACGAAGTGATTGGTAGTGCCCGCCACAGCGAGACGGAAGAATGGCTGGTCGTCTACCGCAAGCTGTACGGCGACCGCTCGCTCTGGGTGCGGCCACGGGGCATGTTCCTGGAGAGCATATTGGTGGATGGGCACGATAAGCCACGTTTTGAGTGGCTGGGAGAGATGGGAGCGTAGGAGTGACTTCTCCCGGGCAATTCCCCTTGCCCTCCCTGGCAGAGGGATTATACTTGCCTGCACATGGGACCACACCGCCACGGCATATTCCTGCTGCTCGTCTGCCTGATCTTTGCTTCCACGGCATGGGGCGAGCCTCCCTTCGGCCAGCTCTGGAGCGGCTTCTCCACCTCGCTCTCCAACCGCTCGCCTGAACAGCGCAAGAATGCCGCCATCGCCGGCCAAGCACTGGACGGCGCCATCATCCCACCTGGCGGTACGTTCAGCTTCAACCAACGGGTGGGAGCCCGCGAGCGGGAGAAGGGCTTTCTGCCGGCGCCCTACCTGACCAGCAACGGCACCCTTGACGACACCCCCGGCGGCGGCATCTGCCAACTGGCATCCACACTCTACAACGCCGGGCTGCTGGCAGGGCTGGAGGTGGTGGAACGCCACCCCCACTCCCGCGCCGTGGCCCACGTTCCTCCCGGTCGCGACGCCACCATCTCCTCCTGGCGCAAGGACCTGAGGCTGCGCAACCCCTTCCCCCACCCGCTCAAACTGCGCATCGACTCCGGCAACGACCGCCTGACCGTCTCCTTCCGTTCTCCGGTGGCCCGGCTGTTTCAGGTGGAAATCCAGTCAAGCCAGATCAGCCAGGAACCGGAAACCGTGGCCATAAGCGCGGGGAAGTCTGGGCAACCCGGCAGTCACGGCTTCTCCACCCGCACCTGGCGGATAACCCACACGAATGGCATCGACAAAAGAGAACTCATCTCCGAGGATAACTACCCCGCACCCAGCAGGGTCATCGCCGGTGGCGGAAATTGAAACTCCCCCACAACGGGCCATGACATGAGCAAAGCCAAAAGAACGATTACGCTCTTGACCATACCCTTCCTGATGTTCGCCGGCATATCAACGGTATGGGCGACACCACCGCGCTTCACCGCGACAGAATCATCCGCCCTCGTGGAGTACGCCCGCGCCTGCCTGCTGGCCCGACTGGATGGCGTCTCCCTCCCCCCCCCTCCCCCATGCGCGACACGGCAACAGCAGGCCTGCTTCGTCACCTTTTTTCAGGGCAGGCGGGTTGTGGCCTGTTTCGGCGGTTTCATCCCGCGCCGGGCCAGCCTGGCCGAGGAGATCGCCGACAACGTCCGGTTGGCGCTCAAAAATGATCCCCGCAGCCGCGGTTTGAGTCGCGAAACAGCCCAGGCAACGGGAGTGCAGATCACCTTCCCCCTGGATCAACCGGAGCGGGTGGCGGACTACCGTGCCATCGATCCGCTGCGGGAGGGGATGTTTGTGGAAGGTAATGATGCTGGCATGGCCTTTGTCCCGGGCGAGGCACGCACCGCCAGCTGGGCCTTCCGCCAGGCCCTGGCCAGGCTGGGGGAGAACGACCCGTCCAGCGTGCGGGTGAGCCGCTTCAGGGCCATGGCCATCTCCACGAGAGGCATCGACAGGTGATGGCATCCTCTCCTGCCTCGTCGGGCTTATCGGATAGCCTACCAACAACCAAGGAGTCCCTCATGAAAACGATCCGCATTCTGTTTACCCTGCTGATCATGACCCTGATACCGGCAGCAGCTTGGGCCGCCCGGGGCAAGCCCCCCCAAACCGCCAAACAGGTCAGCGTTAGCGGAACCATCATCTCCGCCGAGACCAACCGTCCGGTGAAGGGGGCAACGATCACCTTCATGGAAAACAGGGGGATGAAGGTTCCCTTGACCAGCGCAGCCACTGCCACGTCCGACAGCGAGGGGCGCTTCAACGTGGATCTCAAACCGGGCTACTATACCTGGCTGGTGAGGAAGGATGGCTACGGGCTCTTCGAGGGAGGGGCGTCGGTCAGCTCCAGGCAAACGGAGACGCTCAGCGCCTACCTGCACAGACAGGCCGAGCTGTCCGGACGGCTGGTGGACGGGGGCGGCAGGCCGATGCCGGGGGTCAGAATCGTGGCAAGCCGCTGGGTTGGGAGCGTCAGCGGCAGTGACGGCCGTTTCACCATAACCGGCCTGGACAGCCAGGGGTACGAGCCGCGACTCCAGCACCCCGGCTGGGTACTGGAAAAGAGCGCCTACATCCAGTTGGACCCGGCCGAGAAAAAGGATCTGGGCGATCTGGTCATGCGCCGCGCCGCCACGCTCAGCGTCACGGTCATTCCCCGGAACGGGGCTGGCCGCCCGCTGGAACGCATCAACCTGAGTTTCTCCGGAGATTCCCTCTACCGTTCGGCAACAACCGCCGGCCGCTCCGTTGCCGTGTTCAACGACCTCCCCCCCGGCGATTATTCCCTCTTCCCCTCGGATGAGCGGCTGAACGGCACCAGGGAGGTCGTCAGGCTCCAGGAGGGGGAGCAGCGCACCCTGACCCTGCGACCGGAGGTAAAGCCCCCCTGGCTGACCATCGAGGAGTACGGCGACGTCTTCCTGCCGGACAGGGCGCTCAAGCTGCGCACCCATGGCCTCTGGGTGGAGAAGGCCGAGGCGGTGATCTCCGCGATTGACAGCGCGCCCCTGCTGACGGGTAAGGTCGACCTGCGCCAGCCTGACGGCATCCCCACCGGATACCTGCACAAACTGACCAGCTATCCGCTGACTTTCCCGGCGCGGCGATACGGCCACTCCCGCAGCGCCCACGTCCCCATCCCGGGACTGAAGCCGGGCGCCTACCTGCTGGAGCTGAAGGGCAGCGGAGCAACGGCCCGCTTCGGCTTCCTGGTGACCCGCCTGGGGCTGGTGGCCAAGACGTCCCCAAAGGGCACACAACTGTACGCCACCGACCTGGTCAGCGGCAGGGCGCTCGCCGGGGTAACCATCGGCTCGACACAGTCCGGGACACAGGCAACCAGCGATGCCAACGGCATGGCCACCTGGGATACGACCGGCTCGGCGCGGACATTGACCGGACGCCTGGGCGACAGCCTGGCATTCCTGGAGCTGGGCTCCGGGGAAACCCAGGCTGCCACGACCAGGGGGTATCTCTACAGCGACCGTCCCGCCTACCGCCCCGGTCAGACAGTTTACTACAAGGGGGTCCTGCGTCAGCGCGGGGATGGGGACGCTTACACCCTGCCAAAGCTCGACCGCATACATGTGACCATCAGCGACAGCGGCGACAAGACGGTCTGCGAACATGACGCCCCCCTGTCGTCAGGCGCTTCGTTCCAGGGGGAATGCGCCCTGGCACGGGGAGCATCCCTGGGCGGCTATACCATCAACGCATCTGCCGGGAATGAGTCCTGGCAGGGGTGGTTCAGGGTGCTGGAGTACCGAAAACCGGAGTTCGAGCTGCAACTGACACCCGACCGCCGCTTCCTGGTGACGGGGGAGACGGCACAGGTCAGGTTGAGCGGCCGCTACTACTTCGGGGCCCCACTGGCCGACGCCAGGGTCAACTGGCGCATCTACAGCAGGCCTGCTGCGGAACTAGGCAGGGACAGCGACGGCTATGACGACGAAGAGCGCTCCTCCGGCGGATACGCAGACTTCATCGGTGAAGGGGAACTGCGCCTGGATGACAAGGGCGAGGCGCTGATACCGGTTGCGGCCAAGAGCCATGACATGCCTCACAGCTACACCCTGGAGGTGGATGTGACCGACGCCTCCTCGCGCCAGGTATCATCCTCTTCTTCCCTGACAGTTGTCCCCTCCCTGGTGGCGCTGAAGGTCACAACCAGCTCCTACCTGACCAAGCCGGGTCAGGCGGTGGAGGTAAGCCTCTCCGCGGCCGACTGGGAGGGGAATCCCCGGGCAGTGCCGCTGAACCTGGCATTCGAGCAGCAGATCTACGACGGGAAGAGCCGCTCCCACTCCTGGAAGCGGTCAGGCTCCGTCAGCCTGACGACGGACGTGAGCGGCAGGGCCCAGACCAGCTACCGTTTCCCCCACCCCGGATTGTGGCGGGTCAGGGGCCGGGCCGCCGACCAGGCCGGGCGCACCTCAACGGCCGACGCCCTGATCTGGGTCTGGAAGGAAGGGGATGACTGGCAGGGGCCCCAACGCGACCTGGAGGCGGAATTCGACCAAAAAACCTACAAACCGGGCGACACGGCCCGCCTGATCGTACGCACACCGGGCAGCGGCGGCACCCTGCTGCTGACCCTGGAGGGACGGGAGATCCACAACAGCCGCACCATCGTGCTGAAGAACAACCTGCAGGTGGTGGAGATCCCGGTGAGCGAGAGCTATGCGCCGTTCATGCATGTCTCGGCGGTGACGGTACGCGGCGGACGCTTCTTCAGCCGCACCCTCCCCCTGCGGGTGGATATCCAGCCGGGCAAGCTGGACATCAGGGTCAGGGCTGACAAGCCGGTCTACGCTCCCGGGGACCGGGTGCGCCTGACCATCTCCCCCACGGCGGAGGGAAAGCAGGTGCCTGCCGAGCTGTCCCTGGCAGTTGTGGATGAGGCTATCTTCGCCGTGGCGCCCGAACGGGGCGATGACATCTACCGTTTCTTCCGCGGCAACCGCGAGCACCTGGTGACCACCCTGCACTCTTTCCCCCGCGTCTACCTGGGAGGCGCAGCCAAGGATGGGGCCGCACTGACCGCCCAAGATGATGGCCTTAAGGGGGTGAAGAGCCGCAAGACCTTCAAGGATACCGCCCTGTGGCAACCGATGCTGACCACGAACGCTGACGGCAGCGCCACGGCCGAGTTCACCCTGCCGGACAACCTGACCACCTGGCGGGCAACAGCCGTTGGCCAAACCCTCAGCAGCGACTTCGGTACGGGGCGAGAGAAGTTCATCGCCCGCCTGGGACTGATGGCGCGGCTCTCCCCTCCCCGCTTCCTGACCGTGGGGGACGAACTGAAAATTCCGGGGCTGCTCACCAGCATGGCCGACAGGCAACAGACGGTCAGGGGGCGCTTCGAAGCCAGCGGCCTGACCTTGCTGAAGGGTACGGATTTCAGCGGAGAACTAGCTCCCCGCGGGACGCTGCGCCGCGACATGGCGCTCAAGGCCGAGCGGGCCGGCAATGCCACCCTGAAACTGATGGCCAGGGGAGAACAGGGAGCGGATGCCATGGAGCTGACCCTGCCGGTGCTGGAACGGGGCATACCCCGCACGGCCGCTACCGGCATCGCCCTCAGGGAGCGGCAGGGGGATGAGACGCTGACCCTGCCGGACAACGCCCTGCCCGGCTCAGGGGAGCTGAAGATCTCTTTCTCCCCCACCATCGCCGCCAGCCTGGACAGCGCCATCAGCCGACTGGTGCAGTTTCCCTACGGCTGCGTCGAGCAGACCCTGTCGCGATTCATCCCGGCCCTGCACGCCCGCGCCCTGCTCTCCCAACAGGGCTGGCAGCCGGACCCGGCAACACAGGAAAAGCTGGCATCGGCCATCGATCAGGGGATGAAGCGGCTGGAGGAGATGCAGCACGCGGATGGCGGCTGGGGCTGGTGGGAGCGGGACAGCAGCAGCCTGACCATGACCAGCCATGCCCTCTACGCCCTTGGTTTGGCAAAACGGGCCGGACTGCCCATCCCGCCAGGGATGGTACAGCGGGGAACCCAGGCCCTGGAGAGCCTGCTGCGCAACGCCCCGGCCGGAGACCAGGCCCGCGCCTTCCGGGCTTTTGCCGTCAACGCTATCGACAAGGAAGAGTTGGAGCAGCGGATCCGCCTGGAGTGGGGGGAACTGACCACGGCGGATCAGCTGGCCTTCTGCCAAGGGCTGGCTTTTGCCGGCCGGAACGATGCGCTCCCCCCCCTGCTGGATGAGCTGAAGCGAAATATCCGCCATGAGGGGACAGCGGCCTATATCCAGGACAGGGACGCGGATTCTTGGTGGTACGGCTGGCGCTGGGGCTCTTCGGCAGTGGAAACCACCTCCGGCCTGCTGTCACTGGTGGTGAAGCAGAACCCCGCCGACCCGCTGGCGGCCAGGCTGGCGGAATTTCTGGCCCGCCGCCAGAGTGGCGGCTGGTGGCGTACCACCACATCATCGGCGGCAGCAGTGGTAGCGCTGGCCGATTATGTGGCGGCCAGCGGCGAAAGCACTGCCAGCTACAGCGCGACCCTGGCCGTAAACGGCAAGAAACTGGCCGACTACCGCGTGGAGAAGGGCAGGCTGGTGGCGGGAGAACGGCAGCTTTGCATCACGGCAGCAGCCCTGAAGAGCGGGAACAACACCCTGAAACTGACAAAGGATGACGGCGGTGCCGCCTATCTGGCCGCGACCCTGGAGTACGCCGTTCCTCCCGAGGCCGTGCAGTCATCCCCCGGCCTGAAGATCACCCGCAGCATGTACCGCATCAACTCCGTCAAGACACAGGAGGGCTGGCGACGCGAGCTCACTCCCCTGGCCGCAGACCAGCCGGTCAGCCCGGGAGACGATATCGAGGTGCGCCTGACCGTGGACAACGACCGGGCGCTGGAGTACGTGATCATCGAGGACCGCCTGCCGGCCGGGTTCGAATCGCGCGAGGCGGATCGCGACCCGCGTTTCAGGGACGAAACGGCCTTCTTCGACTGGTACGCGCACCGCGAGCGCCGCGACGAGCGCATGGCCTTCTTCGTCACCAGTCTGCCGGCGGGACGGCATGAGTTCCGCCACGTGATCTATCCCGAACTGGAGGGAAGGATCACGGCGCTGCCGGCGGTGGTCTGGCCCATGTACCAGCCTGAACTGCGCGGGGAGAGCCGGGCGTGGAAGGTGGAGGTACGGGGACGTTAAGGGGCTTGTGCGACAGGCCGGGCGATGGTATGCTCCCGGACCTAAATGAACGACAAGACAAGCGAGGTCACATGAAAACCGCAATACTGATGATGGCCCACGGCAGCCGCATCGCCGAGGCAAATGACGCCGCCCGCCAGGTGGCGAAGATGGTCCAGGAGATGTCCGGTTTCGATATCGTCGAGGTTTCCTTCCGCGAAATGCACGAGCCCAGCATCCAGCAGGGAATCGACACCTGCGTTGCCAGGGGGGCTGAACGCATCCTGCTCATGCCCTACTTCCTGTTCATGGGCGCCCATGTGCAGCACGACCTGCCCGAGGAGATCGAGGAGGCCAAGAAACGCCACCCCGGCCTGGTCATGGAAATGGGCGGCCACCTGGGTGCGCACCCCAAGCTGGCCGAGATCGAAAACGAACGCATCGGCGAGGCGCTGGACAGACTGGGGTGGCGCTGATGGATTCCCTGGCGATGAAACCGGAAGAGATCGAGGCGGAGTCCTTCCGCATCATCGACGCCGAGGCCGGCCGGCACGACTGGCCCCCGGCAGAATGGCAGGTCGTGCGCCGGGCAGTACATACCAGCGCGGATTTTGAATACGTGAGGAGCATGGTCTTTTCCCAGGGGGCCGTGGAACAGGCCGTGGCGGCGCTCAAGAGCGGCTATGGCATCGTCACCGACACAAACATGGCCCTTTCCGGCATCAGCAAGGTCCGCCTGGCGCGCTTCGGCACCAGGGTCAACTGCCACGTGGCCGATCCCGACGTCATCGAAATAGCCAAACAGGAGGGGATCACCCGCTCCATCGCGGCCATGCGCAAGGCGGTGGGCGACCCCGTGAACCGCATCTTCGTCATCGGCAACGCCCCCACGGCACTGTTCGAACTGCTGCGCCTGACCGACGAGGGCACGGCCAAACCGGCGCTGATCATCGGGCTTCCGGTCGGCTTCGTGGGTGCCGAGGAGAGCAAGAACGCCCTGGCGGCAAGTGGCCAGGCGATCCCTTTCATCACCAACATTGGGCGCAAAGGAGGCTCCAACGTCGCCGCGGCTGTGGTGAACGCCCTGGCGATCCTGGCCGGGCAATGCTGACGCACTAGCGTTGCTCGGGAAAATTGACACACCCGGAAAGAGCGTTCGCATCTCACCCAAAGGCACGAAGCGCACGAAGAGTAACCGCACGGCCGTAAGAATTGGTTTTCAGCGGTTTTCCGGATGCCTTTGTGCCTTTCTGTGAGTACGCTGTTTTCGCACTCACCCTGAAGGCACACTCCCCATGAAAAGAGAATCTTCGACACAACTGAGGGCCGGCTTTACCACCGGCACCTGCGCAGCCGCCGCAGCCAAAGGCGCGGCGCTCATGCTGCGTGACCAGTGCCTTTGTGACCAGGTTACCCTGCGGCTCCCGACCGGCATATCCGCCACATTCAGGCTGGAAGGCCAGGAGTTCAGCTCCAGCAGCGCCTCCTGCTTCGTGGTCAAGGACGCGGGCGATGATCCGGACATAACCAACGGGGCCGAGCTGCATGCCCGGGTGACAGTCCCCCCGCCCCTCCCATTAGCGCAGGGAGACATGGTCGAAATCACGGGAGGAACCGGTATCGGCAGGGCCACAAAACCGGGACTGGCGGTAGCCCCGGGGGAGTGGGCCATAAACCCCGTTCCCCGGCGGATGATCCAGGAGGCGGTGGGAGAGGTTTTCGCGGACCGGCGGGTCCTGGTCCAGATATCCATCCCGGATGGTGAACTGCGGGCGCAGAAAACCCTCAACGCCCGCCTGGGGATCCTGGGCGGCCTCTCCATCCTCGGCACCACCGGCATCGTCCGCCCCATCTCCGCCAAGGCCTGGACCGATACCATCGATACCGCCCTGGATGTGGCCCGGGCCTGTGGCTGCGCAACGGTCGTCTTCTCCACCGGCCGCACCAGTGAACTGGCTGCACAGGAGTGGCTCAAGGTTCGAGGTGCAAGGTTCGACTTCGGGGACCAGGAATCCGGGAACGCAGACCGGGAACCGGGAACCATGTACCTTGAACCGCTTCCGGAGGAAGCGTTTGTCATGATGGGCGACCACGTGGCCCATGCCCTGCGCTCGGCCCGGGAGCGCGGGTTCCACCAGCCGGTGATCGCCTGCCAGTATGCCAAGCTGGTCAAGATCGCCTGCGGCTACGAGAACACCCACGCCGCCGCCTCGGACATGGACCTGGCGCGGCTGCGCGCATGGGCAGTGGAGGCGGAGCTTCCTTCCCGAGTGGTCGAGACCATCGCCAGCGCCAACACGGCCCGCGAGATTGCCGTCTCCACCGGCTTCGACCCCGCTCTCCTGACCCTTACCGCCCGGAAGGCGCTCCAGGCAAGCCAGGGCCACGCCACCGGTGCGCATCCGCTCTTCGTGGTTGCCGACTATGGCGGCCGGATCGTCTTCCATTCGCTCCCCGCGGAAAACAACGCTTAGCCCCCCGGCATCTCCTCGGTTTGAGGACCCTTCGGGCTATTTTTCCTATCACATCGCCCAAAAGGTATGCTAGTATCCGGAGCTCTTTAGGTTACGTGAGGGAGGTTACCATGCCGCGCTATTTTGAGGGAAAACTCGACGCCAAGGGCCAGAAGATCGGCATCGTTGTCAGTCGTTTCAACAGTTTCATAACCGAACGCCTGCTGGAGGGGGCCGTTGACGCGCTGGTCCGCCATGGCGCCGACGAGCAGGAGATCCATATAGCCCGTGTCCCGGGTGCATTCGAGATCCCGCTGGCGGCGAAAAAGATGGCTGCCAGCGGAGCCTATGACGCTATCATCGCCCTGGGCGCCGTCATCCGCGGCTCCACGCCCCACTTCGACTATGTTTCGTCGGAAGTGACCAAGGGGGTGGCGGCCGTATCCCTGGAGAGCGGTGTTCCGATCTCCTTTGGCGTACTGACCACCGATTCCATCGAGCAGGCCGTTGAACGGGCCGGCACCAAGGCCGGAAACAAGGGATTCGAGGCGGCGGTCACCGTCATCGAGACCGTCAACCTGCTGAGGAGCATCAACTAATGGGACTGCGAAGGGAGTCGCGCGAACTGGCGCTGCAGATGCTCTACGCCCTTGATTCCAACGCATCCGTGGGCCCGCGGGAGATGCTGCAGATGTTCCGTGAGGAGCAACCGGTTTCCGACCGTCTGCGCCTGTTCGCCGAAGAACTGGTGCAGGGGGTCCTGGAGCATCGCCCGGCCATCGACGCGGCCATCAAGGCGCGCTCCAAGAACTGGTCGTTAAGCAGGATGCCGAAGGTGGACCTGAACATCATGCGCCTGGCAACCTATGAGCTGATGTTCCGCGGGGACATCCCCAAGAAGGTCAGCATCAACGAGGCGATCGAGATCGCCCGCAGGTTCGGCGACAAGGATTCGCCCGCCTTCGTCAACGGCATCCTGGACGAGATACCTTCCTGCGCAAAGGCGGAGGAACCCGACAGGGAGCAGTAACGCGAAACTAAATTAATGTCTGAGAATCGAGGCTTTCAATGAATGACATCAAAGTTGGCTTGATAGGTTTCGGAAACATTGGCGCCGGAGTGGTCAAACTGCTCACAAACAATGCGGAGGTCATTCGCGGCAAGGTGGGCGCTGGAATTGTCCTCAAGCGCATCGCCGACCGGGATATCACCACCGATCGCGGCGTTGCCGTGGATCCGTCCTGCATGACCACCGATGTCAACGACATCTTCGACGACCCGGAAATTTCCGTGGTTATCGAACTGGTCGGCGGCTACGAGCCGGCCAAGAGCTTCGTCCTTAGGGCAATCGAAAAAGGAAAGCACATCGTCACCGCCAACAAGGCTCTTCTGGCCCTGCATGGCCAGGATATTTTCGCCGCCGCTGCCAGGAAGAACGTGGAGGTGCAGTTCGAGGCGGCCGTTGGGGGGGGCATCCCGGTGCTTACCGCCATCAAGGGCAACATGGCCGCCAACAACTTCGGCAGCGTGTTCGGCATCATGAACGGCACCTGCAACTACATCCTGACCCGCATGACCCAGGAGGGAGCCGACTTCGCCGACATGCTCACGGCTGCCCAGGAGCTGGGCTACGCCGAGCCCGACCCCACCTTCGACATCGAAGGGGTCGACACCGCCCACAAGCTGGCCATCCTGGTCTCGCTCTGCTTCGGGACACGCATCGATTTCAACGCCATCCACACCGAAGGGATCTCCAGGATCAGCGGCCTGGATGTGAAATTCGCCCGCGACTTCGGCTATCGCATCAAGCTGCTTGCCATCGGCAAGCTGTCCGACGGCAAGGTCGAGGCCCGTGTCCACCCCACCATGATCCCACTGCACAACCCCATGGCCGATGTGAACGGCGTCTTCAACGCCATCCGCCTGACCGGAGACTTCGTCGGCGCGGTGATGTTTTACGGACGCGGCGCCGGCCAGGACCCCACCGCCAGCGCCATCGTCGGCGACCTGATCGGGCTCTCCCGCAGCATGCTCGCCGGTGCCGGCCGCAGGATGGCACCGCTGGGGCTCATGGACGAGCAGGTCAGGGACCTTCCGGTCAAGCCCATGGCCGATATTGTCAGCAAATACATGCTCCGTTTCAGCACCCGCGACATTCCCGGCGTCCTGGGGACCATCACCGGCGCCCTGGGCAAGCACGGCATCAGCATTTCATCCATGGTGCAGACCGCCCATGAGGCGAACGACAACGCACCGGTTCCGATCGTGATCATGACCCATGAGGCGGTTGAAGGCTCCGTACAAGCAGCCCTGGAGGAGATCGACCGACTCGACTTCGTCTGCGAAAAGACCAGTTTTATCAGGATCGAGGACAATCTGGAATAATATGAAATAATCCTGGAGCGACTTAAGTGAACACAAAAATTCTACTCAACGAAGATCAGATTCCCCGCCAGTGGTACAACATCATCCCCGATATGCCAGGCCCGCTGGCGCCGGTCATCAACCCCCAGACATTGAAGCCTATCGTTCCGGAGGACATGCTGTCGATCTTCCCCATGTCCTTGATCGAACAGGAGATGTCCCCCCAGCGCTGGATCGACATCCCGGACGAGGTGCGTGACATATACAGACTCTGGCGGCCGTCACCGCTGTTCCGTGCCCACCGCCTGGAAAAGGCGCTGGGGACACCGGCCAAGATCTACTACAAGCACGAGGGGGTCTCGCCGGCCGGTTCCCACAAGCCCAACTCGGCAATCCCCCAGGCCTGGTACAACAAGCAGGCCGGCATCCGCCGCCTGGCCACGGAGACCGGGGCCGGACAGTGGGGCACGTCACTGGCCCTGGCCTGCTCCATGTTCGGCCTGGAGTGCACCATCTACATGGTCAAGGTATCCTGCAGCCAGAAACCGTACCGCAAGAGCATGATGCAGCTGTGGGGGGCAACGGTGATCCCCTCCCCTTCCGAATTAACCAATGCCGGGCGCTCGATCCTGGCCCACGATCCGGACTGCAGCGGCAGCCTGGGCATCGCCATCTCCGAGGCGGTGGAGGATGCGGCCAACCATGCCGACACCAACTACGCCCTGGGTAGCGTGCTCAACCATGTCTGCCTGCACCAGACCGTGATCGGCCAGGAGGCCAGGGAGCAGATGAAGATTGCCGGTGACTACCCGGACGTGGTCATCGCCTGCTGCGGCGGCGGCTCCAATTTTGCCGGCCTGGCCTTCCCCTTCATCGCCGACCGGGCCAGTGGCAAGCAGGTGCGCTGTCTTGCGGTTGAGCCGGCGTCCTGCCCGACCCTCACCAAGGGGGTCTATGCCTTTGACTACGGCGACACCGCCAGGATGGCGCCCATCGCCATGATGTATACTCTGGGCCATGACTTCGTCCCCCCCGGCATTCATGCCGGCGGTCTGCGTTACCACGGTCAGTCCCCTCTGATCTCCCAGCTCTACCACGCCGGCCAGATCGAGGCCAAGTCTTACAAGCAGAATGCCTGCTTCGAGGGGGCACTGCTCTTCTCCCGCTGCGAGGGGATCGTGCCTGCGCCCGAGTCGTCCCATGCGGTGCGCGCTGCCATCGACGAGGCGGTGCTGGCCAAGGAAGAGGGCAAGGAGCGCACCATCCTGTTCGGCCTGTCCGGGCACGGCCAGCTGGACATGGGCGCCTACGACGCCTACCTCTCCGGCGACCTGGAAGATTACGAGTATTCAAGCGAGCTGGTGAAACAGTCACTGGAGCGTCTGCCCAAAGTACAGCTGTAACCGGAACCGGGGATCCGTCTCTTTTTTACGGGTCCCCGGTCTCGCCTCACCGGTCCTATCATACATGATCAAAGTAAAAATCTGCGGTATAACCAACCTGGAAGACGCCCTGCTGGCGGTGGACGCTGGCGCCGACGCCCTCGGTTTCGTCTTCTGCGAAGCATCCCCCCGCTCCGTCACCCCCGAGCAGGCAGCCAGCATCATCCGTCAGCTCCCCCCCTTCATCCAGACCATCGGCCTGTTCGTCAACGAGCCACTGGCCGTGATCAACCAGACTGCTGACGCATGCGGTCTGGATATTGTCCAGTTGCACGGCGAGGAAGCCCCGCAGTTCTGCGCCGGAGTCAAGCGCCGCGTCATCAAGGCGCTGCGGGTCAGGGACGAGTCCAGCCTGGAACCAATGACATCGTACCGCGTCTCCGCTTTCCTTCTGGACGCCTGGTCTCCCTCCGCCCATGGAGGTACCGGCCGCACCTTCAACTGGGACATCGCTGCAGGCGCGGCGGCAAAGAACCGGATTGTTCTCGCGGGTGGCCTGACTGCGGACAACATCGCCGCCGCCATCCGCAAGGTTCACCCCTACGGCGTGGACGTGTCCAGCGGAGTCGAAGCCGCTCCGGGCAAAAAGGATGCTGTAAAGATCAGAGAGTTTATCAGAATAGCGAAGGAGACCCGCAGTGAATCTACCCGATAAAAAAGGCCATTTCGGTGAATTTGGCGGACGGTACGTTCCGGAGACACTCATGCCGGCCCTGCTGGAACTGGAACAGGCCTACAAGCACTACCGCCGCGACCGGGAGTTTCGGGAGGAGTTTGAATACTACCTGCGTCAGTACGTCGGTCGCCCGAACCCGCTCTATTTCGCGGAGAAGTTGACCGAGAAGCTGGGCGGTGCCAGGATCTACCTGAAGCGCGAGGACCTGAACCACACCGGTGCCCACAAGGTGAACAACACCATCGGACAGGCACTGCTGGCAAAGCGCATGGGGAAACAGCGGGTCATCGCCGAAACGGGCGCAGGCCAGCACGGCGTGGCCACCGCCACGGTTGCCGCACTGTTCGGCATGCAGTGCGAAGTCTTCATGGGGGAGGAGGACACTCGCCGCCAGGCCCTGAACGTTTTCCGCATGAAGCTCCTGGGAGCCACGGTCACGCCAGTCACAGCCGGCACAGCCACCCTGAAGGACGCCATGAATGAGGCCATGCGAAACTGGGTCACCACCATCAAGGATACCTTCTACGTTATCGGCACCGTGGCCGGCCCACATCCCTACCCCATGATCGTGCGCGACTTCCAGTCCGTGATCGGCAAAGAGGTCAAACAACAGCACCGCAGGGTGGAGGGAAAGCTTCCCGACTGCCTGGTGGCCTGTGTGGGGGGGGGGAGTAACGCCATGGGGCTGTTCTACCCCTTTCTGAAAGACAAGGATGTTCGCCTGGTGGGCGTCGAGGCGGCCGGTTACGGCATCGACAGCGGCCAACACGCAGCCACGCTCTGCGCCGGATCACCCGGCATCCTGCACGGCAACAAGACCTACCTGCTGCAGGATGAGCATGGCCAGATCAGCCCTGCCCACTCCATCTCCGCCGGCCTCGATTACCCCGGCGTGGGACCGGAGCACTCCTGGCTGAAGGACTGCGGCCGGGCCGAATACGCCTCCGTCACCGACGAAGAGGCGCTGGAGGGCTTTCGGCTTCTGACCCGCGAAGAAGGGATCATGCCAGCCCTGGAATCGTCCCACGCCATCGCGCACCTGGTTAAGCTTGCCCCTACCATGCCAAAGGATGCCAGCATAGTGGTCTGCCTCTCTGGCCGCGGAGACAAGGACATCCACACCGTTGCCGAAGCAATGGGGATCAGCTTTGCCTGAGAGGGCATGACCGCAAGGACCCGCCTTAAGCGGGGACAGACTGTTTTTAATATTGGTTATTTCAATCCGGCGATGTACAATCGCTCATTTTTATGCTGTTTTAAAACTACATGGAGGTAACTCATGCATCTTGTCGACCAGATCAAGGCAAAGGCCAAAAAGAATCTGCAATCCGTCGTACTGCCGGAGAGCTATGACGAACGCACCCTGTACGCAGCCGAGAAAATAATTAAAGAGGGACTGGCAAAACCGATTGTCCTGGGTGATCCAGCCAAGATTCAGGCAGAGGCAAAGGCAAAAGGAATCGATCTTTCAGGAGTGGAACTGCTCGACCCGGCCACGTCTCCCAAACTGGACCAATATGTGGCTGATCTCGTTGAACTGCGTAAGAGCAAGGGACTGACCGCAGAAGACGCGAAGAAGTTGCTGACCGCACCGGACTACCTCTACTATGCAGGCATGATGGTTCGCAATGGCGACGCAGGGGGCGAAGTCGCCGGCGCCACCGGCACAACCGGGAACGTGCTCAAGGCAGCTTTCCAGACCGTCGGCCCTGCCAAGGGGATCAAGACCGTCTCCTCCTTCTTCCTGATGATTACCAAGACCCCCAGCTTCGGCGAGAACGGCATCGTCCTGTTCGCCGACTGCGCCGTTAACCCCGACCCTGATTCACAGGCACTGGCCGAAATCGCCATAGCCACTGCCGGAAACTGTAAGGCTTTTCTGGACGTGGACGCCCGCGTTGCCCTGCTCTCCTTCTCAACCAAGGGAAGCGCCAACCACCCCAACGTGGACAAGGTTGCCAAGGCACTGGAGATCGCCAAGCAGCTCAAGCCGGATCTGCAGATCGACGGCGAACTGCAGGCCGACGCAGCCCTTATTCCCAAGATCGGCGAGAAGAAGGCTCCGGGCAGCAGCGTTGCCGGCAAAGCCAACGTCATTGTCTTCCCCGACCTGGGTGCAGGCAACATCGGTTACAAACTGGTAGAACGCATCGCCGGCGCCGAGGCGGTCGGTCCAGTCATCCAGGGCCTTGCCAAGCCGGTCAACGACCTCTCCCGCGGCTGCTCGGTGGACGATATCGTCAACGTCACCGCTATCACCGCCGTTCAGGCAGCCCAGAGTTAAAACGGCCCCATATCCTAAGCTACGCAAAAAGGCGCATCCCTCATCGGATGCGCCTTTTTTGTCCTGCGTTTCTCTTCGAATGTCAGCTCAGCTGACCTTCTTCCCAGACCTTTACCGGCGTACAGATGTAATCGGCGGAGTTAGCCTTTGCCCCGCAGATACCGCATTCCACGGTGGGATTGTTGGAATACTTGGCAATCTCCTCGGTCATCCCTTTTTCCTTGAGAATGCACATGTGCTGATGATGGACCGTGGCATTACAACAACTCTTCTGATCTTTCATGGCAGTTCTCCTCTGGATGTGTGTTGACTGCAATACATTTCTATTGTACGACAGCAGTAAGGAAGTTCAAGACACGATCCGACAGCAAGGCATAATCAAGGACTATCTGCCAGAATAGGTAAGCGGGTCCACAAGACCTGCTTCGGCAAATCCCTTCAGCCGCAACCGGCAGGAATCACAGCGTCCGCAGGAAGTTCCGTCACTCTCTGGATCATAACAGGAGTGGGTCCAGGAGTAATCCACCCCCAGGGCAACGCCAGCCTTGATGATCTCGGCCTTGGTCATGTTGATCAGCGGCGTACGGATACTGAAGTGCCCCTGCCCTTCCACCCCTGACTTTGTTGCCAGATTGGCCAGTGCCTCGAATGCGCTGACAAACTCGGGACGGCAATCCGGGTACCCCGAATAGTCCAGGGAATTAACGCCGATATAGATGTCAAAAGCACCAAGCACCTCGGCCCACCCAAGGGCAAAGGAGAGGAAAATGGTGTTGCGGGCCGGAACATAGGTCACCGGTATATCGCTCCCCACACCTTCCTTGGGGACGCTGATATCGTCAGTCAGTGCACTGCCGCCCATGCGGCGAAGGTCAAAATCCACAACCAGATGCTCCACAGCCCCCAGGGGGCGGGCATTCGCCTTGGCTACCTCAAGTTCAAAGCCATGGCGCTGGCCATAGGAAAAGCTCATGGCATAGGGCGCAAAACCGTCCGCCTTCGCCATTGCCAGACAGGTTGTCGAGTCCAGGCCACCGCTGTAGAGGACTACCGCTCTCTTTTCCATGTTTCGTTCACTCCTCCCATTAGTTGATCAGTTATCCGTAGAGGATAGTAGCAGACGAACACAGAAAACCCAAACGGGGAATTTGAAAGTTTCGCCGGAGGGTACCAACAGTAAGGCATTTTCCGAGGTTATATAAACGCAAAGCAGCCCCATCACATGATGTGATGGGGCTGCTTTTATTATTCCCGGCGGCGACCTACTTTCCCACACAGCTACCCGTGCAGTATCATCGGCCCTGAGGGGCTTAACTTCCGTGTTCGGGATGGGAACGGGTGTGGCCCCCTCGGCATAGCCACCGAGAAATCTTTCGCAGGGACAGGTTTGAAACCTGCCTCTACAGATCATTATCAATTGCATTGTGGTGTTTAGGTTTGCACGCTTGCTTCGATATATATCGGCCTGGGGAAGGTTGCCCTTCCCCGGCCGAATTTCATTTTTATGGTCAAGCCTCACGGCCGATTAGTACTGGTAAGCTAAACACATTGCTGCGCTTACACACCCAGCCTATCAACGTTGTGGTCTACAACGGGCCTTCAGGGGATTGCTCCCAGGGATACCTAATCTTGAAGGAGGCTTCCCGCTTAGATGCTTTCAGCGGTTATCCTTTCCATACGTGGCTACCCAGCGACTGCGCCTGGCGGCACAACTGGAACACCAGAGGTATGTCCATCCCGGTCCTCTCGTACTAAGGACAGCTCTTCTCAAGTATCCTGCGCCCACGGTAGATAGGGACCAAACTGTCTCACGACGTTTTAAACCCAGCTCGCGTACCGCTTTAATTGGCGAACAGCCAAACCCTTGGGACCTACTTCAGCCCCAGGATGCGATGAGCCGACATCGAGGTGCCAAACCTCCCCGTCGATGTGAACTCTTGGGGGAGATCAGCCTGTTATCCCCGGAGTACCTTTTATCCGTTGAGCGACGGCCCTTCCATACAGAACCGCCGGATCACTATGACCTACTTTCGTACCTGCTCGACTTGTTGGTCTCGCAGTCAAGCTCCCTTATGCCATTGCACTCTACGCCCGGTTTCCAATCGGGCTGAGGGAACCTTCGCGCGCCTCCGTTACTCTTTGGGAGGCGACCGCCCCAGTCAAACTACCCACCAGACAGTGTCCCCGACCCGGTTTACGGGCCCAGGTTAGACATCCAAAACAACCAGGGTGGTATTTCAAGGACGACTCCACCGATACTAGCGTACCGGTTTCATAGTCTCCCACCTATCCTACACAAGCTATTCCGAATGTCACTGTCAAGCTATAGTAAAGGTTCACGGGGTCTTTCCGTCTTACCGCGGGTACTCGGCATCTTCACCGAGAATTCAATTTCGCTGAGCCACTGGTTGAGACAGCGCGGAAATCGTTACGCCATTCGTGCAGGTCGGAACTTACCCGACAAGGAATTTCGCTACCTTAGGACCGTTATAGTTACGGCCGCCGTTTACTGGGGCTTCGGTTCAAAGCTTCGCTTGCGCTAACAAATCCCCTTAACCTTCCAGCACCGGGCAGGCGTCAGACCCTATACATCGTCTTACGACTTAGCAGAGTCCTGTGTTTTTAGTAAACAGTCGCTACCGCCATTTCTCTGCGACCCCCTTCGGCTTCACGTGCAAATCGCTACACCTGATGAGGGCACACCTTATCCCGAAGTTACGGTGTCATTTTGCCGAGTTCCTTAACCAGTGTTCTCTCAATCACCTTAGGATTTTCTCCTCACCCACCTGAGTTGGTTTACGGTACGGTCACCTATTGTCTGAAGCTTAGAGGCTTTTCTTGGAAGCATGGGATCAACGACTTTGTGAGCATACGCTCTCGTCATCACGTCTCGAGGTTAATGGGAAAGTGGATTTGCCTGCTCTCCCCCCCTACTCGCTTGAACCGGGACAACCAGCGCCCGGATCGCCTACCCTTCTCCGTCCCCCCATCGCAACAATAGGTGGTACAGGAATATTAACCTGTTTCCCATCAACTACGTCTTTCGACCTCGCCTTAGGGACCGACTAACCCTCCGCAGATTACCTTGACGGAGGAAACCTTGGGTTTACGGTGTGCGGGTTTCTCGCCCGCATTTTCGCTACTCATGTCAGCATAATCTCTTGTGATACCTCCAGCCGTTCTCGCGATCGACCTTCACAGGCTTACACAATGTTCCTCTACCGCTGGCGTCTTAAGACGCCAACCCGTAGCTTCGGTACCATGCTTAGCCCCGTTACATTTTCCGCGCAGACCCACTCGACCAGTGAGCTATTACGCTTTCTTTAAAGGGTGGCTGCTTCTAAGCCAACCTCCTGGTTGTCTGGGCATTTCCACATCGTTTTCCACTTAGCATGAATTTGGGGACCTTAGCTGACGGTCTGGGCTCTTTCCCTTTTGACGACGGATCTTATCACCCGCCGTCTGACTCCCGCGCTCTTCGTTAACGGTATTCGGAGTTTGATTGGGTTTGGTAATCTGGTGAGACCCCTAGCCCATCCAGTGCTCTACCCCCGTTACGCATACGCGAGGCTATACCTAAATATATTTCGAGGAAAACCAGCTATCTCCGAGTTTGATTAGCCTTTCACTCCTATCCACACCTCATCCCCTGGCTTTTCAACGCCAGTGGGTTCGGGCCTCCACGAAGTGTTACCTTCCTTTCACCCTGGACATGGATAGATCACCCGGTTTCGGGTCTACTCCTACTAACTGGACGCCCAGTTAAGACTCGCTTTCGCTTCGGCTCCGTTCTATGAACTTAACCTCGCTAGTAAGAGTAACTCGCTGACTCATTATGCAAAAGGCACGCGGTCACACCTGATATACATGGTGCTCCCACTGCTTGTAGGCATACGGTTTCAGGATCTATTTCACCCTCCTTATCGGAGTACTTTTCACCTTTCCCTCACGGTACTAGTGCACTATCGGTCAGAGAGGAGTATTTAGCCTTGGGAGATGGTCCTCCCAGATTCCCACGGGATTTCTCGTGTCCCGCGGTACTCGGGGTTCCTCTAAGGTGAATCAGAGTTTCGCTTACGGGGCTATCACCCACTATGGCCGGACTTTCCAGACCGCTCAGCTACCCTTCATCAATCCCATGTTGAGGCCCCACAACCCCAGTATCACCGAAG